>CAYGHG010000049.1:0-19095 GCA_964349515.1 uncultured Spirochaetia bacterium | reverse complement strand
ACATTAAGAAGATAGGCAAAAAAGCCGTCGTAATAGGGGCAGGCAACGTTGCCATAGACGCGGCGAGAACACTGCTGAGGCTCGGCGCTGACGTCACCATAGTTTACAGGCGCGACAGGGATGAGATGCCGGCTAACGAACACGAGATAAAGGATGCCGAGGCGGAAAAAATAAAGTTCCGCTTTATGTGCGCGCCCGAAAAACTGGTCGGGGATTCGAAAGGGTGTGTCACAGGCCTGGAAGTCAAGAGAATGAAGTTTGAAGGTTTTGACAAAGCCGGCAGGAAAAAGCCCGTGATGACAGATGAAGCGGAGCTCATACCGTGCGATATGGCGATACTTGCCATCGGCGAAAAAGTTGACTTTGAATATGCGGGGGAACTCGGCGTGGCAGTGCAGCGCAACGGCTCTATCAAAGTCAACCCGCATACTTTCAAAACAACAAACCCTAAAATTTACGCCGGCGGCGACGCCGTAACCGGCCCTGCGACTGTGTCAGAGGCTATGGGCATAGCTATTCGTGCCGCCGAAGCGATTGACTTTGAACTGACGGGCGAGAGGCGTTTTGACAAACTTTACAAAAATTTCACATATAAAAATGAAGTGCCTGAAAAGCCGGAAGGCGGCAGGCAGTCCAAGGTCAAGACTCTTCCCGTAAAAGACAGGGTTAACAATTTCCAGGAAGTAATGGCCGGATATACAGGCGAGCAGGCGCTGCGCGAAGCTGTGCGCTGCTTAAGGTGCGACGTAAAAGACTGCGCCGGCAAAAATTAAAAGGAGACCACAACAATGGCTGATAAAAAAGTAAACGTAAAGATTAACGGCGCGGCTTACGGAGTAACCGAAGGGCTCTCCGTACTCGACGCCTGCAAAGAGGCCGGCGTGGACATACCCACGCTTTGTTTCCTCAAAGACGTATCCAAAAACGCCTCCTGCGGCGTATGCGTTGTAGAGGTAAAAAACGCACGCGCGCTTGTCCGTTCATGCGTGACAAACGTTGCGGAAAACATGGAGATTACCACAAATTCCGCAAAAGTCAGAAACGCCAGAAAAACTAATGTGGAGCTTCTTCTTGCCAACCACCCGAAAGACTGCCTGAACTGTTTAAGAAACCAAAACTGCGAACTCCAGACCATATCGGCAGACCTGGGCATAAAAGAAAGTGTATTCGTAAAAACAAAAAAAGATTCCGAGTTTGACGAGACCTCGCCCTCTCTTTTAAGGGACCCCAACAAGTGCATACTGTGCGGCAGGTGCGTCAAAGTGTGCGCCGAGGTTCAGACTGTGCACGCGATTAACCTTTCAGGAAGGGGGTTAAAATCAAAAGTTTCCACATTTATGGAGCGCGGGCTTGGAAATATCGCCTGTACAAACTGCGGACAGTGCGCCCTGGTATGCCCGACTGCGGCAATAGTGGAGCGTGATGATACCGAAGAGGTATTCAGGGCAATAATGGACCCCGACAAAGTTGTAGTGGTTCAGACCGCGCCTGCAATCAGGGTGGGCATAGGCGAAGCGATGGGTATGGGGGCCGGCGCGCTTGTCACCGGGCAGATGGTGGCGGGTTTAAGGAGGCTCGGTTTTGACAAGGTCTTTGATACAGACTTTACCGCCGACCTTACAATCATGGAAGAGGGGCACGAGCTGATTAAAAGAATAAAGGAAAAAGGCACACTGCCGATGATAACATCCTGCTCGCCGGGCTGGATAAAATTTGCGGAACACTTCTTTCCCAACCTGCTTGACCATCTCTCAACATGCAAATCGCCGCAGCAGATGTTCGGCGCTCTTGCCAAAACATATTATGCGGAAAAACTCAACATTGACCCCCGCAAACTTGTGGTTGTATCCATAATGCCCTGCACGGCAAAAAAATATGAAGCCAAAAGGCCGGAGATGCTCGGCGCTTTTGAATACTGGAAGGGCAAAATGAATCTCCCCGAGAAAGATGCTTTCTATGATATAGACTGCGTACTTACCACGAGGGAGCTCGCGAGAATGATGAAAGAAACCGGCATCAGGTTTGAAAATCTTCCCGATGAAAAATTTGACAGCCCGCTCGGCGCGTCAACAGGAGCGGCGGTAATATTCGGAGCGACAGGCGGCGTCATGGAAGCCGCTGTCAGAACAGCTTACGAAGTTCTGACCGGCAAGCCCCTGCCTGATATAAACCTCAAAGTCGTCAGGGGTTTTGAAGGGGTGAGAGAAGCCGAGCTCGACATAAACGGGATGAAAGTCAAGATAGCGGTTGCACATACTCTGGCCAACGCGAGAAAACTTTTGGAGCAGATTGAGCGCGGCGAATCACCTTATGCCTTTATCGAAGTGATGACATGCCCCGGCGGCTGCCTGGGCGGAGGCGGACAGCCGATACCGACTACATGGGAAGTCAGGCAGAAACGCGCGGATTCAATTTATACGGAAGACAGCAGGCTTGCTATACGCAAGTCTCATGAAAACCCTGAAGTTCAGCAGCTGTATGCAGAGTTCCTGAAAGAACCATTGGGGCATAAATCACACGATTTATTGCATACCCACTATGTGAAACGCGGTATCTACGTTTAACTTCAAAAAAAGGCCTGCTGCATTTTTGCAGCAGGTCTTTTTTTTTTATCTAAAAAAACTTGACAAATACTTGAACATAAAGTAATATTTTCACGAACTTACAACATGTTCAATCTGTGATATAAAAACAGCCTTTTTTTTTACCCTGATTAGTGAAATGTTTCACAATACATATACTGACAAAGGAGAAGGTTATGAGTGAAAAGAAAGAAACTGCAATTGAAAAAGACCTGATGGACTATATTGCCGAAGTAAAAGACAAACCGGGCAATACTATTATGATTCTGCACAAGATTCAGGAAATCTACGGATATGTCCCGCGTAAAATCGCGATGGAAGTTTCAAAAATAATGGAAATACCCCTCGCGAAAATATACGGCATCATAACTTTTTATCATCTTTTCAAGCTGAAAAAACCGGGTAAAAACCAGATACAGATGTGTATGGGCACTGCCTGCTATCTTAAAGCCGCCTATGACCTTACGCTTGAGATAGAGCAGATAGTCGGCGTGGGCGTGAATGCCACAAGCACGGACGGCCTGTTTTCGCTTGAACTGGTGCGCTGCGTAGGATGCTGCGGGCTGGCGCCGGTCATGCTGATAAACGGCAAGGTTTACGGCAATCTGAAAAAAAGCGACCTGCCGGTAATATTCGCGGAGTACAGGGATAAAACAAAAGAGGAGGTGCCCGTAAATGGCTAAGATGATAAAGGGCGACCTTGCAAAGTTCAGGAAAGATTTTAAAAAGGATAATAAATTTAAGGGCGAAATAATGATTTCAATGGGCACCTGCGGTATAGCGGCGGGCGCGAATGATGTTTTAAGGCACATTACGGAGACGCTTCAGGAAAACGGAGTGGGAAATATATCGGTGAGAAAGACCGGCTGCCTGGGAATGTGCTTTTGTGAACCCAACCTTGCGGTGCGTGTGGACGGCATGCCCGAGGTTTTTTACGGGAACGTAAACGAGGAAATAGCAATGTCAATAGTTACCGAGCACATAATGAAAAAACAAATTGTAAAAAATAACGTGATATTCATGCCGACCAAAGACACTGGCAAAAAACTATTCAAGGGCGCGGAGGCAGGAAAATGAACAGGAAATATTTTTTTGTATGGGAGCCGGAGAAATCCAAACAGAACCAGACATATAATGCCTTTTCAAAGGTCATTAACGAAAAGAACCTGAATGACAAGGCGGAAGTCGTGAAATCGCTGTTTATAGGCCTTACGGCGGACTGTTCAATCGTCAAAGTAATGCCTGATGAGACAATCTATAAAAACTTCGCGGACAGCGATGCCGAGGAAATCATAAGCGCTTCTCTGAAAAACAAAACTGTTGATAAGTTTGTATGTGACTGCGGAAATCCAAACACAAATGTAAAGGAAAGCGATACCCAGTCAAAACAGTTTAAGATTGTGCTGAGAAATGTAGGGTACATGGACCCCGAGTCCATAGAAGATTACATCCTGCGCGGCGGCTACAGCGCGGTTGAAAAGGCCCTTTTTGAACTAAACCCCGACAAGGTGCTCGAAGAGGTAAAGACATCCGGGCTGCGCGGCCGCGGTGGCGCCGGTTTCCCGACAGGTTTGAAATGGGAACTGACCAAAAGGGAATCCGACCCGGTTAAATACGTAATCTGCAACGCCGATGAAGGCGACCCCGGCGCATATATGGACAGGTCAATTCTTGAAGGCGACCCCCACAATGTAATAGAAGGAATGATACTCGGCGGCTACGTGATAGGAAGCAGGCAGGGTTACATTTATATCAGGGCGGAATACCCGCTCGCCATTGAGAGGCTTGAAAAGGCCCTTGCGGCGGCCCGTGAACGCGGGCTTTTGGGAAAAAACATTCTCGGTTCTGATTTTTCTTTTGATATTGAGTTAAGGTGGGGCGCCGGCGCTTTTGTATGCGGAGAAGAAACTGCCCTGATTGCTTCAATCGAGGGGCAGAGGGGAAACCCGAGGCCGAGGCCTCCTTTTCCTTCTGTTTCGGGATTGTGGGGCAAGCCGACTTTCATAAACAATGTTGAGACATGGGCAAGTATCCCCGTAATTATAGAAAAAGGGGGGGCTTGGTTTGCAAAAATCGGCACGGAAAAATCCAAAGGCACAAAAGTTTTTGCCGTGACAGGCAAGGTAAAAAATCCGGGGCTGGTAGAAGTCCCCATGGGTACCACCATCAGGGAGATAGTGTATGACATCTGCGGTGGCATAAACGGCGATAAAAAGTTTAAGGCAGTACAGACAGGCGGGCCCTCGGGAGGCGTAATACCCGAGCAGTACCTGGACATGAAAATCGACTACGAGTCGCTCCAGTCAATAGGCTCCATAATGGGTTCGGGCGGCCTTATAGTAATGGATGAAGACGATTGTATGGTTGACGTAAATAAATTTTATCTGCAGTTCTCGGTTGACGAATCCTGCGGCAAATGCAGCCCGTGCAGGATAGGCGGAAAGCAGCTGCTTGAACTGCTGGAAAAAATCACAAAAGGCGCCGGCAGTGACAGGGATGTTGAGAAAATAAGGAACATATCAATGGCAATGCAGAAAGCTTCCCTCTGCGCGCTCGGGCAGACCACGCCCAGCCCGGTTATATCCGCCCTGAATTTTTTCCCTGAAGAATACATGAGCCACATCAAAGACAAAAAGTGCCCTACAGGCAAGTGCAAAGACCTTGTTACTTACACAATAATAACCGACAAGTGCATAGGCTGCGGGCTTTGCGCACAGCGCTGCCCTGTAAACTGCATAAGCGGCGAGAAGAGAAAACCGTACCTGATAGACCAGCCAAAATGCATAAAATGCGGTGAGTGTTACGCGGTATGCAAATTCAGCGCCGTGAGCAGAGGATAAGGAGAATACAAAAATGGTAAACGAGATAACATCCGGAAAGATGATTGAAGTCGTAATAAACGGTGATAAGATTCAGGTTTTTGAAGGCGTCACTATACTTGAGGCGGCGCTCAAGGCCAATATCAAGATACCGACGCTTTGCAAGCACCCCGACCTTGACGCCACCGCGTCCTGCGGGATATGCGTGGTAAAGGCGAAGAATAACAGAAAGATGCTGAGGGCCTGCTGCACCAAAGTCGAGCCGGGAATGGAAATTACAACCCATGACGGGGAACTTTTTGAGATCAGGAAAAACGTCCTGGACCTGGTACTGTCCACGCACCCGAATGAATGCCTGACCTGCTTAAGAAACCGCAACTGCGAGCTTCAGACACTTGCGGAGGAGTTCGGAATAAGAACTCAGCCTTATAAGGCAATGGTAAGGGAGCTGCCAAACGACGTCTCCACCAAATCAATAGTCCTTGACCCGCGCAAATGCGTAGGCTGCGGCCGCTGTGTGGATGTTTGTCAGAATATTCAGACTGTTTACGCGCTTGAGTTCCTTGACAGGGGAATAGATACAAGGATGGCGCCTGCGGGCGACATAAAACTCGCGGAGAGCCCGTGCATTAAGTGCGGGCAATGCTCGGCGCACTGCCCCGTGGGGGCGCTTGTTGAATTTGACCAGCTGCCGCAGGTATGGGAGGCCCTTAGAAACCCCGAACTGCACTGCGTGGCGCAGATAGCCCCTGCTGTCAGGGTGGCGTTTGGCGAAGGATTTGGCATGGAGCCCGGTGAGCTTGTTACAAAAAAGATATACGCGCTTTTAAGAAAACTGGGGTTTGAGGCAGTATTTGACACAAACTTCGGCGCCGACCTTACCATAATGGAAGAGGGCTCCGAGTTCGTGAAGAAATTTACCACAAATAAATCATCGCTCCCGCTCATTACTTCGTGCTGCCCTGCATGGGTGGATTTTTTGGAGAAGTATTACCCGGACCTTATTGAGCACTTCTCCACCTGTAAATCGCCCCATGAAATGGTGGGCGCGCTTGCAAAGACCTATTACGCGCAGAAAATCGGGGTTGACCCGTCTAAAGTCTTCGTCGTATCAGTGATGCCTTGTACCGCCAAAAAGTATGAGGTGCAGCGTTCCGAAGAGATGAGCTCAAGCGGATACCAGGACGTGGATATATCAATAACGACCCGTGAGTTTGTACGTATGACAAAATCAGCGGGCATAGATTTTAAATCCCTTGAGCCGCAGGAGGCTGACTCCATACTCGGCACTTACACCGGAGCAGGCACTATTTTCGGCGCAACAGGCGGGGTAATGGAAGCCGCGATAAGGACAGCTTATCACCTCGTCACGGGTAAAAACCTTGCCAAGGTTGAAGTGGAAGAGGTCAGGGGGTTGAAGGGTGTAAAAAAAGGCGAAGTTGACATAGAGGGCACAAAAGTAAAGATAGCGGTGGCACACGGGATAGGGAACGTCCGTACTGTCCTTGAAGAACTTCGCGTGGCCAAAAAGTACGGCAAAGATATGCCCTATGATTTTATTGAGGTCATGGCCTGCGAAGGCGGATGCATAGCCGGAGGCGGACAGCCATATATGGTTACAAATAAGCTGCGCAAGGCCAGGACAGAAGGCATATACAAAGACGACAAGATAAGCGCCGCAAGGTGCTCTCACGAGAACCCGGACATAAAGAAACTTTATGACGAGTTCCTTGAGAAGCCTCTCAGCCACAAATCACACAAACTGCTTCACACTTCTTACGTTTCCAGGCCGTTGTACTATAAATAACCTGAAAAGAGGGGGGGCGTTACCTGCGCCCCCTCTTTTTATATATAAAACTTCACAAAACACGGCAAATATGGTATATTACTTACCAAGTGATATTCATACTACCGAAAGGCGTGAAAATTATGACTCTTAACGCAGCGCAATGGAGAAGTGAAAGAATAGCAAAAATAGAGCAATACATCAAAACTGAAACCCGAAAAGATTTCATTGATGATGATTATATTGAAAAATTAATCTCCGAGCCTTCTGTTTATGACAAGGCCCGCTTTGACGCAATAATGGCAAAAACACTGGAACTTAAAGGGCTGACGCCTGAGGATACCGCCTACCTCATGAACCTGAAAGAAACAGAGGCGTGGGGCGTGATTTTTAAATCGGCAATGCAGGTAAAGCAGGAGGTTTACGGCAACAGGATAGTGCTCTTTGCGCCTGTTTATCTTTCCAGCAAATGCGTAAACAACTGTGCTTACTGCGGTTTCAGGGACACCAACGAAAAAGTGGCCCGCAAGAGGCTCTCGGCGGAAGAAATAGCGGACGAGGTAAAAGCGCTCACAAGCGAGGGGCACAAGAGGCTTCTTACCGTTTATGGGGAACACGCAGAATCTGACGCGCGCTACATCGCCGACTCTGTAAAAAAAATATATGAAACAAAAAGCGGCCACGACGATATCAGGCGCGTTAACATAAACGCCGCCCCTATGTTTGTCGAAGAATACAAGCTGATTAAAGAGGCGCAGATAGGGACTTATCAGGTTTTTCAGGAGACTTACCACAAAGAGACTTACGCCCAAATACACCCCGCCAATACCATAAAAGGTTTTTACAAATGGCGCCTTTTCGCGCTTCACCGCGCGCAGGAAGCCGGTATCGGAGATGTGGCCATAGGGGCACTGTTCGGGCTTTATGACTGGCGTTTCGAAGTGATATCCCTTTTATACCACTCGCTGGACCTCGAGCGGGAGTTTAAAGTGGGCTGCCACACCATATCTTTTCCCAGGCTTGAGCCTGCCGTCAATACGCCTTTTGCCGAGAATACCAAATACAAGGTCAGTGACGATGATTTCAGGAAAATCATAGCGGTTTTAAGGCTGGCAGTGCCTTATACGGGCCTCATACTTACTGCCAGGGAAACCGCGGAGTTCAGGCGTGAGTTGATTACACTCGGCATATCGCAGATAGACGCCGGCACCAACATAGCCCTCGGAGGCTACGCCGAGCGCAAACGTGATATGGGAAAGCAGCAGTTTGAGATTGCCGACAAGCGCACGCTTGACGATGTGATATACGAGCTGGTGACAGACGGCTATATACCGTCATTTTGCACGGCAGATTACCGCTGCGGCAGGGTGGGGTGCGAGTTCATGGATTACGCCAAAACAGGCAGGATAAAGAAATTCTGCATTCCAAATGCCGTCCTTACATTCAAGGAATATCTCCTTGATTACGCCTCGCCAAAGACAAAAGCCGAAGGGGATAAACTCATACAGACATATATAGACCACGTAAGGGATACGTTTCCGGCCCAGATGTATGACCTGACCGTCAAGTACCTTCAGCGCATAGAAAACGGCGAACGGGACCTCTATTTTTGAGGCGGTGACATGAGAACAGAAAATGACTTCTTAGGTGAACTTCAGATAGAGGGCGAGGCGCTTTACGGCATAAATTCCCTCAGGTCAAAACAAAACTTCGGCAGCGGTTATATCCTGCACGACCCTCATTTCATCAGGGCATACCTGCTCCTCAAAAAAGCCTGTGCCAAAGCAAACCAAGAAACGGGTTATCTTGACACAGAGCGCGCCGGCTTTATTACCCGGGCCTGTGATGCGCTTATAACAGAGGGTGATTATTCACACTTTATTGTCAATCCGCTCGCAGGCGGAGCCGGCACATCACTGAACATGAACGTAAACGAGGTAATAGCAAATAAGGCCCTTGTATTGTCAGGAAGAAAGAGGGGGGATTATTCATACATAAACCCTCTGACGCACGTAAATATGCACCAGTCCACAAACGATACATACCCCACGGCTTTTAAAGCCGCGCTCATGTTTTATCTGCGGGATCTTGAAAAAGCGGTTGAGCACTTCCAGAACACCCTCCAAAAGAAAGAACTTGAATTCGCAGATGTAATAAAACTCGGCAGGACCGAACTGATGGACGCCCTGCTCGTAACCGTGGGAATGCAGTTTTCAGCTTACAGCGAGGCGGTAGGGCGCGACAGATGGAGGGTATTTAAGGCATCCGAGCGGATAAAGACAGTAAACATAGGCGGCACGGCAGTAGGTACGGGTTTTAACGCCCCGCAGAAATATATATTTTCTGTAATAGAAAAATTCAGGGAATTTACGGGATTAAATATAGCGAGGGCGGAGAATCTGATTGACGCCACCCAGAATCTTGATACGGTTGTTGAAACTATGGCAATAATAAAAACTCTCAGCGTCAATCTCATGAAAATATCCGGTGATTTAAGGCTTTTGGCCTCGGGCCCCGGAGGAGGCATAGGCGAGTTTATACTGCCCGCGCTTCAGGAAGGCTCCTCAATAATGCCCGGAAAGGTAAACCCGGTAATACCGGAATACGCCGCAACTTTATGCCTGACAGCAATAGCAAATGACCAGGCCATAGCCTTTGCCGCAGGCTCCGGAAACCTGGAACTAAACCATCTATACCCGCTTGTCTCAACTTTGAGCCTGCAGACAATGAGGCATATGATTGACGCAGTGACCGCGCTTGATGAAAAGTGTGTGTCGGGCATTGTACTCAACAGGGAAAGAATAGCGGAAAACCTGTCGCACTCACTCGGGCTTGTGACTTATTTAAGCTCTCATATAGGGCACGAAAAGGCCGCGCTTCTTTACAAAGAGGCTCAAAGAAGCGGTACCGGAATCAGGCAGCTTTGCATGGACATGTCCATACTTACTGCCGAAGAGTATGACGGTATTGTAAGCCCTGACAAAATCCGTATGCAGGGGTTTAAATAATATGATTGACACACCTGTATCCAACAGGCTCCACATAGGCATATTTGGCAGGAGAAATGCCGGCAAATCATCGCTTATTAACGCCCTCACAGGCCAGCAAACAGCCATTGTTGACAGTACCCCGGGCACTACCACCGACCCTGTGGGAAAAACCATAGAAATACCCGGCATAGGCCCGGTTTATATCTATGACACCGCCGGCATAGACGACAGCGGGGAGTTGGGCGGCAAGAGGGTGGAAAGAACCAAAGAAGTTATCCACAAAATTAACATAGCTGTCGTGGTAACTGATTATGAAGTTTTTGACACACTTGAGGAATCTCTCATAGATGAACTGAGAAAAAAAACAGAGGCAGTAGTTGTTGTTTTTAACAAATCAGACATTAAACCAAGGCTTGAAGAAAAAGAAAAAGCTTTAAAATCAAGGGATATAAAACACATTTCTTCGAGTTGTACGTTAATGTCGGGAATAGATGAAATCAAGAAAGCCCTCATAGAAGAGTCAAAAAAAATTACTGTGGAAAACCCGACTATTGTCGGCGATATCATAAAACCCGGAACTTATGTGGTGCTTGTCGTGCCTATAGACCTGGGAGCCCCAAAGGGCAGGCTCATACTGCCGCAGGTGCAGGTCATAAGGGACATACTGGACAATGATGCTTATCCGCTGGTTGTAAAAGAGAGGGAGCTTGCCGCCTGTCTTGCAGGTTTAAAAGATAAGCCTTCGCTGGTAATCTGTGATTCTCAGGTCGTCCTAAAAGCCTCCGCAGATACAGACCCGTCCATACCCCTCACTACTTTTTCCATACTTTTCTCGAGATTAAAGGGTGATTTAAAAGCCTTTGTAGAATCCGTTAAAGCCATAGATGAACTTAAGGACGGGGACAAAATTCTCATCATGGAAGCGTGCACCCACCACTCCACCGCCGACGACATAGGACGGGTAAAAATTCCAAGATGGATACGGCAGTACACCGGCAAGAATTTGGAGTTTGAAACCAATGCCGGCCCTTTTGTCAGCAAAGACCTGTCAAAGTACAGCCTCATAATTTCCTGCGGCGCCTGCATGATTAATAGAAAGGAGATGCTGTCGCGGGCGGAAGCCGGAAAGCAGTTGGATATACCGGTTACCAATTACGGAATTGCCATCTCGTACGTACAGGGAGTCCTGCCCAGAGTTGTTAAGGTGTTTGGTTTATGAACTCATTAATTGATTTATTCAGAAACCATCAATATACAAAAACCGATATTGTTAATGCATTGCTTCTGCAGGAAGGGCAGTTTAAAGAATTTTTTGAGCTGTCAGAAACAGTATGCGAAGAGCATTTTGGCAAAGGCGTTTATATCCGGGGTATCATTGAGTATTCAAACAAGTGCAGGAAAAACTGCTGTTACTGCGGTATCAGGCGCGATAACCCTAATGTGTCGCGGTATGTCATGAAACCGGAAGAAATTATAGGCACAGCCGGTAAACTACTGAAACAGAATATAAAAACCGTTGTTTTGCAGGGCGGGGAGGACACTTCGAGCGACGATATGCTGCTTGATGTCATAAAAGAGCTGAAGACAAAACATGACATGGCGGTAACCATATCAATAGGCGAGCGGCCTTTTGATATTTATGAGAAGTTTAAATCAGCAGGCGCGGACAGGTTCCTGCTCCGCATAGAAACCACAGACCCCGTCCTTTTTAAGGCACTGCACCCTGATGACGACCTGGAATACAGGAAAAAGTGCCTGTATGCCATTAAAGAAATGGGGTTTCAGGCCGGAACGGGCATAATGGTCGGCCTGCCGGGGCAGTCTGTAGAGTCTATTGCCGATGATCTCCTGTTTTTCAGGGAATACAAACCGGCTATGGTCGGAATAGGCCCTTTTTTACCCCACAAAGATACCCCGCTCGCAGCCGAGAAGCCCCAGGAGCTCTTTTTAACACTGAAAACAATGGCGCTTATCAGGATTATTCTCGGCAGGGTAAACCTGCCTGCAACCACAGCAATGGGGACGCTTGATAAAGACGGAAGAAAGCTTGCCATGATGTACGGCGCAAATGTATTCATGCCCAATTACACCCCGGAACCATACAGGGGCGAATACCTGTTATACGACAACAAAATATGCGTAAGCGAAGACTGCAGCAACCTCTGCGCCGCGGGCATAATAAAAAGCGCCGGCAAGTTTGTGGCAGAGGGCAGGGGGGACGTGTTCTGATGGCGGCAACTAAAAGTGTATTTGAAAATTTTGAAAACGGCAGAATATCAAGACGGGAGATAACAAATCTCCTCGAAACCCCGTCCGAAGAGGATTTTGAGCCTGTTTATGCGCTGGCGAATAAGAAAGCAGGCAGGCAGGTTAAACTCTTTGCCTCAATAAACTACACAAACAACTGCAGAAAAAACTGCTCCTACTGCGGCCTCAGAAAAGACAACTCCTACATTAAGCGGTATCTTATAGACATGCCTGACATAGAACGCGCGCTTAAAGAAATTGAAAAGCAGTCCGTGAAAACAATGGTATTTCAGTCCGGCTGGCATTACAGTTCTGACGCGGCACTGATGGGGCAGGTAAGGGAAATACTAAAAAATTATGACATGGAGATTTTACTCTCCACAGGCGGCAGAAAGCCCGGGCGCTATGCAGAGTTCAAGGAAAGCGGTGCTTCCGGGTATATTTTAAAAGCCGAAACTTCGGACAAAAAGGTCTTTGAATCCGTTCATCCCGACGATACTTTTGAAGAACGGTCAGCCTGCCTTGACGCCATAAAGAAAGCGGGTTTTAAAACCGGCACGGGGTTTTTAATAGGGCTCCCCGGCCAGGAGGCGCCCTCCATCGCCTCTGACCTGATGTTTCTCGCGAAATACAGGCCTGATTACATTACCATAGGGCCTTTTCTTCCGCAGCAGCATACTCCGCTTGCCCTTCAGAGGCCGGGCAGCTACATTCTCGCGCTGCGTGCGGTGGCAATAGCCCGCATAATGAACCCCTCGGCAGGTATATTTGCCCCGGTTTCATTTGACGCGCTGCATCCCGAGGGCCGCAGGCTCGCGCTGGAGGCGGGTGCTGACATACTCATGCAGGATTACACGCCCTCAAAATTCAGAAAAGATTTTCTGCTTTACGACGGAAAACCTGACGATACAGATGCCGCGGATAACAGGAAAAAGGCTGAAGTGACAGCGGCACTTGCCGGCAAAATAATTATTTAAGAGGGGATATGGAAAATCAGAAAAAAATTACGCCGCTTGTGGTGTTTTCTCTGGCGGCGGTTTATGTAATATGGAGCTTCACATACCTCGCCATCAAAATCTGCGTGAGCGAAATACCCCCGTTTATAATGAACAGCGTGCGCTTCATAACAGCGGGCGGGCTGATGCTGGCATTTGTATTTGTAACCGACAGAAAATCAATGCCCACCATGAAGCAGCTCGCCTATTCCTCCATAACAGGCGCGCTGATGTTTATGGGGGGCACAGGGTTTGTGGCTCTTGCAATGCAGACAGGCGTGGGCTCGGGTTTGTCAGCTGTGGCCATAGCCGCCGTGACTATCTGGGCCGCGGTAATCGGGGGTTTTTTCGGCAAAAAATCCTCGCGTTTTGAATGGGCGGGAGTGGCTCTCGGCTTTGCTGGAATAATCATTCTGAAAAGGGAGAGCGATTTTATGGGCAATACGGCGGGCATGGTATTTCTTCTGCTCGCGCCTTTTCTATGGGCGCTCGGCTCATTTTTGGTAAAGAAACTGGAGATACCGGGAGGCATTGCGGGCAACGGCAGCCAGATGCTCATGGGCGGTATTACAATAATCCCGGCTGCCCTGCTAACAGGCGAAAAAATGACGGCTCTCCCCGGCGCCCCGGCTGTTTTGTCACTTTTATTTCTCATCTTTTTCGGGTCAATAGCCGGCTTCACCGCTTATATGTACCTGTTTAAACATACCAGCCCCGCGCTTGCGACCAGCTATTCTTATGTAAACCCGTTCGGAGCCGTATTGATAGGGGTTATCGCCGCGGGCGAAACCATAGGCGGGCATGGTATAGCGGCGCTTTTTCTTGTGGTTGCGGGAATCGGGCTCATAATTTTCAGCAGCGGAAGGAAACAGGTTGTGAAGCAAACCTTTAATATTAACGGGTAATGTGTTAATATTTTTTATGGAAAAAACACACGTTTTTACAGCTGTTGCGGCAGAGGCCCCTTATCACCACATTCTTTACAGGATGGGTTATAAAAGCGGCCTGACAGAGATGGATGAAAAACAAAAGGCTAAAATTGATTCGCAGATATCCCTCGGCCGCTCGCTTTGTTCGGTAAAGGCGGCATATTTGCGCTGCGCGGTTAAGAGCGCAACTGCGGGTTTGGTACTGCTCGAAAACGGGATTGAGTTCAAAAGCAATCTTCTTTCAGAAATTCTTCACGGCTGCCCGGAAGCCGTACTCATGGCTTCCACGGCAGGGCAGGGCGTGGTTGACGCACGTGACAAAGAGATGGCAGACGGAAACGCCTCGCTCAGCCTGATAATAGACGCCACAGCTTCGGAGACGGCTGATGCCGGGCTTGACTGGATGCAGAACTTTTTGAATAAATTATTATCAAAAGAGGGGCTGGAACTCACAAGGCGCTACAGCCCGGGCTACGGGGATCTTGATTTAAGCGCGCAGAAACCTGTATTTGAAGCGCTCGAACTGCACAGGATCGGGATGTCAATTAATGAACGCTTTATTCTTACGCCCGAGAAAAGCGTTCTGGCGGTGGCAGGCGTAAGAACGAGGTAGCGGGCTCAAAAATCTGCAAATCGTAAATTCGATTTTTTTATCCGGAGGTACTATGACACGCAAAGAATTCGCGGCTTTGGCTGCAAAAAAAGTAATCATACTTGACGGTTCATCCGGCGTTGCGCTTCAGAAACGCGGGATGCCGAAAGGCGTCTGCCCCGAGCAGTGGGCTGTTGACAATCCTAATGCCTTGATTGACCTTCAGCGCCAATATATTTCAGCAGGCAGCAATATGCTTTACACTTTTACCCTCGGAGGAAACAGAGTAAAACTGCAGGAACACGGTATAAGCAGCAGCGTTTTTGACATCAATAAAAAACTTGCTGAAATCAGCACTCAGGCGGCGGGCAGCTTAGCGCTTATTGCAGGAGACATAGGCCCGACAGGCCGCTTTCCGGAGCCGTTTGGGGAAGCCGGTTTTGAGGAAACAGTTGATATCTTTAAAGAACAGGTAAAAGGGCTGGCAGCCGGCGGAGTTGACCTTTTTGTAATTGAGACAATGATTGACATACAGGAGGCGCGCGCCGCACTCCTCGCTGTAAAAGAAAGCTGCGATCTGCCGGTCATCGTCAGCATGACTTTTGACAACTCGGGCCGTACGCTGACAGGCACTGACCCTGTCTCCGCGCTTGTGACTCTTCAGGCGCTCGGCGCCGACTCTGTGGGAGTCAACTGCTCCACAGGCCCCTCCGAGATGATAGAAGTGATCCGGCAGATGAAACCCTACGCCCGCGTGCCTCTGATTGCAAAACCAAACGCAGGGCTTCCCAAACTCGTTAACGGAGAAACGGTATTTGATATGAACGCAGAAGCGTTCTGCACATTCGCAAAGCCGCTTGTAGAAGCCGGCGCGAATCTGATAGGGGGCTGCTGCGGCACTTCGCCCGAGTATATAAAACAGACAGCCGCACAGGCTGCAAAACTAAAACCGGTAAAGCCTTTTGCCAAACCCTACAGCGCCTTATCGTCTGCCAGAAAAACAGTCTTCCCGGGATTAGATTTCATACCGGTCGGAGAGAGAATAAACCCGACGGGAAAAAAGCAGCTCCAGGCTGAATTAAAAGAGGGCAAAGAAAGCGAGATCAGGCGCTTTGCGGCGGAACAGGCGGATAACGGCGCTTTTGTGCTTGACGTAAATACCGGCATGCCGGGTATTGATGAAAAAGAGGTAATGGTAAAAACAGTGAAACTCTTAAGCACGATTACCGACCTGCCGCTTTGCATAGACTCATCAACGCCGGAAGTCATAGAAGCTGCTCTGAGGATTTACCCCGGAAAGGCGCTGATTAATTCAATATCAGGCGAATCAAAAAAACAGCCTCAGCTCATCGCTCTTGCCGCTAAATACGGCGCGATGTTCGTGCTTCTGCCTTTAAATGACGCGGGAATTCCCAAAACCGTAAATGACAGGGTAAATACGGTAAAGGCTGTTATTAAATCAGCTGCCAAAGCCGGCATAGGACGCGAAAACATCGCGGTTGACGGCCTTGTGATGACAGTTTCTTCAGAGCCTGACGCGGCCTTAAAAACTATAAGCCTGATAAAAAAGTGCCGTCATTCACTAAAAACAAACACAATAGTGGGGCTTTCAAACGTATCGTTCGGCCTTCCCGAGAGGCAGGTCATTAACTCCGCCTTTTTTAACCTTTGCAAAGACGCCGGTCTTACTATGGCAATTGCAAACCCTTCCATGGATTTAAGCCTGAAGGACCCGGATGCGGTGAAACTGCTGCTGGGGAAAGACAAAAATGCGGCAGGGTATATCGGGAAATACGGGGCGCAGGTCCCAAATCCCAAAGCCCGCGGAGAATCCAAAGAGCCCGCGGCTGAGATGATTTTTGACTGCGTGGTGAAAGGTGACAGGGAAAATATAATTAAACACGTTGACGCCGCGCTAAAAGCCGGTGAAAACCCCTCTGATATCGTTGACAAAAGGCTGATTCCGGCAATTAATCAAGTCGGGGAATTATTTGACAAAAAGAGATATTTCCTTCCGCAGCTTATACAGAGCGCGGAAGCCATGAAAGCCGCCTTTTCCATTCTTGAGCCGCTGCTGATTAAGCAGAACACGGCAAAAGAGGAGGCCGCCGTGGTTCTCGCAACGGTAAAAGGAGACATACACGACATAGGTAAAAATATTGTGGCACTGATGCTGAAAAATTACGGGTTCAAAGTCCACGATTTGGGTAAAGATGTTGACGCGCATTCAATTATCCGGAAAGCAAAAGAGACAAACGCTGTCATTATCGGCCTTTCAGCCCTGATGACCACCACCATGGTGGAAATGCGCGCTGTGATTGAACTTGCCAAAGCAGAGGGCCTAAAGTGCCGTTTTATGGTGGGCGGCGCTGTAGTCACGCAGGCTTATGCCGATGAAATAGGGGCCGACGGCTACGCGCGCGACGCCTATGAAGCGGTAAAAATCGCCGGCGCGCTTAAAAATGAAAAATAAGCTTTTACCGCTTATTATTCTGGTTACAGCCCCTGTTTTTGCCGGAGATACATATATTCATTCTTCGGAGGCGTCAAAGCATGCGGGTAAAACAGTAAGGGTCTGCGGGTACGCCGCGGATGTGTCAAAAGAAGATGATTCGGCGGGAAAACCCTATGTCATTGACATAGGCAGCCCTTATCCGGGGCAGGATTTATCTGTTATTATCTGGGAAAAGGACTCGGGCAGATTCGGGGATATTTACGGCTACAAAGGCTCTGATATCTGCATCTCGGGAAAGATAACCCCGCTTAAGAAAAAAGCGGTCATGGTAGTTACAAACCCGGCGCAGATAACCCCGCATATCCGCCCTAAAGCTCTTACTGCCGAAGAGGCGGATTTTCAGGCAAAGGCAAAGATAATTAATTTTGTCTATAAACCGCGCACCGTTAAGATGCTGAAAAAAATACTCGCTGATACCGGCTATGTGACGGGCGATAAAAGTGAAAGATGGGACATAGGCACTTACAGGGTGCTTATGGAGTACCAGAAGGCAAAGAAACTAAGAACCACAGGAGTTTTTGACAAACCGACACTCTCATCCCTTCAGAAAGAAAGCGCGGAGTCGCAAAGGCTTGACGAAAAAACGAAAAGGTTTTATTTTGATGAACTTGAAAAACTTTTTGAATTCTGGTAATATAATAAAAATTAAAAGGAGGGGTTTATGAAAAAAATCACTGTTTTTCTGACAGTTTTATTGCTCGCCGCTTTGCCTCTGTTTTCGTCAGAGGCTGATACCACGGACGAAGAACTCGCCGCTTCCATCGAGGTTCCGGAAGATGCAGGGCTCGCGGTTGACGACGATGCCGAAAACCAGCCCGAGCCTGAAATGCCGCAGATAAAAGAACATGCAGTCTTTTCCGGCCTTGTAAACATCAGGGCGGGGTATTCGCTGATTTCCGTAAAGGGTGTAAATGAGTTTCTCTCGTCTTACAGAACCGTCAGAGAAGGCCTTGGCGCTCAGGTGCTTTCCGAGCAAAAAATGGAGGGCGCTGTAACCGCGGGAATAGACATAGGGTTTCTTCCTTTTGAAAGTGTTCCGGCCTCTTTGGGGCTGAAAATATCATACCTGAACTGCAATTCGGCTTTTTCCGAAACTTCTTTGGGCGGTAATAAACAAAAGTATAGTTTTGAATCAACGGCAGTGCCGCTTATGGCCGGAGCTTCCTATGAACTCGTCATTCCGGGCATCCCGCTGTCTCTTATAGCAGACGCCTATTTCGGATACATATTCGCCGGCGGAGCCTTGATACTCGAAGAATCAGCCACAACCACCCGCGAAGAGGCAATGTTCGGCGGAGGCGCTTTTACAGGCGAGGCCGGGCTGAAAATCAACTACAAATTTCTTGACGCCCTTTCGGGCGGGATAAGCATAGCATACAGCCTCGCAAACGCAGGCGAAATGTCATATAGCAGCGACGCTGCTCTGGGCGCGCTTGATATGAAAAAAGGTGATAAAGTCGTCAACTTCCACAACTCAGACGCAAAGATGGAGTTTGATTATTCCGGAATTTTAATCGGCATAAACGTAAATATGCTCTACTAAAAAGGGCATAATAAAAAATATGGAGGGTTGGCAATGGCAAAAGAAAAAGTAAAAGAAATCAAGCAGGAAGCAAAGACGTTTTTTGGGTCTTTGTTTG
>CAYGHG010000048.1:0-19161 GCA_964349515.1 uncultured Spirochaetia bacterium | reverse complement strand
TTTGAACAGGGAATTATAATTGTCGTTATAGGGGAGTTTTAATTGTCGTCAATCATCAATCTCTTTAAATGGCAATCGTTTTATTTCTCTTGCTGGTATGTGATTTGTGCTGTTGAATGTCTGAAATACAAAATCAAGCCACGAACTATTCAAAAGAGCTACATAATATTCTATTTTATATAAGTCTGTTTTAGGAATTAAGTAATTCGCTGTATGACCAACATATATTCCCTCATTAATTATTGCTCCATTCAATCTTTTAACCTGTTGCATATTTGATACCTCTTGCGTCACAATGCGCTTTATTCCTTGATGCTTTCTGAAACCTTTTGATACATCCACCCAGTTTCCTGTTTCGTTATCAGAATTTAAAACCACACAAAAACGCTCAATGTTGTTGCCTCGCACTAACTGAGAATAGTTTGCATTCTTTTTTTCTGTGTAATAATTCCCTTATTAATACTCACATTTACTTCCCCCTGATAAACGTCCAGAAATTCTTCAAATTTTTTATATTTTTTCAACATTGAGATTATTAATTCCAGCTGCGAATTTTTTCTTTTTGTTACGAACATTTTTTCCGGCATTTCAGAAAAGATCTTCTGAACGAAAATTCTCTTATCATTATCTCCCAAATTAGTAGTATTTTTAACAGGATCAATCACCATAATTTCGTTCTTATCGTTTTTCTCTGTATCCCTTTTTAATACAATCACAGTTGTAGCTTGCGTAACATTTTGAAAAACCTTCAATTTTTCTGGAAAAAATAGTATCTGTTTTATTTTTGATTCCCTTAATAGAAATTCCCTTAGTTTTTGTGAATCCCTGTCCGTAAGATACGTGTTTGGCATAATATAGCTAAAGTTTCCGTTTTTCTTCAATAAAACCATTCCTTTGTGTGTAAATAATCGATAAGTATTTAGTTTACCTATTGTACTCTCAGGATATTTATCTTTGTAATAATTAGATTCATTTTCCGTAATATCTTCTGTTACATATGGAGGATTGCCAATAACACAATCAAAGCCTCCTTCTCTTACCATTACCTCCTTAAATTCCTCTTCCCAATTAAAAGGCTTCACCTTATGAAAATCACTCCCAAAATATCTGTTTAGTTCAAGAACACTCCCCGAAACCAGCGAGTTCCCGCACTTTATGTTCTTGTCAAGCATCGGCAGGAGCTGGGTTCCTTTGACCATCCCCCACTCCCCCTCCAGCATCTTAAGCATAAGCGACAGTTTTGTTACCTCTACTGCCTGCTCGTCTATGTCCACGCCGAATATGTGCGTTTTAAGGATTTCTGCTTTTTCCTGTATTGTCAGCCTTGCTTCCGCGTCCTCCACTTCTATTGCGGTCTGGCCTTCGGCTACTTTTATTTTGGCTTTGCCGGCTTTTTTTGTTTTCTGGTAGTAGGCAAGCATTTCCTCATATGCCCTGATAAGAAAGCTGCCGGAACCGCATGCAGGGTCAAGGATTCTCAGTTTTTTTGCCTTTGCTTCCGGAAGTTCCTCCAGCATCTTTCCTACGGTATTTTTTACTATGTAATCTACTATATATTCGGGCGTGTAGTATACGCCGCCTGCTTTTCTTACTTCCGGTTTTTCCTCTGCTTTTACTGTTTCCCCCGCCAGTTTCAGGGTGTACCCGAGATACTGCTCATAGATATTGCCGAGGACTTCAAGCGGTATGGCGTCAAACATATACGGCTCGTATGTTTCCTGTATTATCCTGTTCATTGCCTTAAACTCTATTTTCAGGTCCTTTTCCCATTCCTGCGGTTTAAAAAGGTCGCTGTTAAATATTGCCTCGTATTCCTTAAACACCCCTCCCAGTATGTACATCGTATTCAGCCCGGTGTTCTCGCCCCTTTCCTCAAAACGGGGGAGCATTTTTCTTATCTGCGTCAGGTTTCTGTCCTCGCAGAAACGGATGAATATTATCCTGTCGAGCAGTTTTTGGGTGACTTCTTTCAGGTAATCGGCATCCCTGTCCCTGTCTTTGGAGTGAAACATATCAGGGTTGTTTTTGTGCAGGTCTTTTGCAAGGTGCGCCCTCCAGCCTTCCAGGTCCTCCAGTATGGCTTTGTCAACTGATACCCTGTCTTTTGCCTTTTTGGTAAAGAGTTTTTCAAGCGAGCCGCTCTCCACGGCAGGCTTTGAAAGCTGCCACAGCTCATCAATGGACTCTACATATTTGTCCCATTTTAAGTTTATTTTCAGCCCTTTTTTGGCATGGCGCTTTTCAGGCTTGAAAGTCGCGTCAAAAAACATCAGGCCTTCAAAATCAGTAAGCAGGACAAAAGGCACATCTTTTCTGTTAAAACAGTACTGCACAGCCTGCGGTATTGCCTTTTCCAGGTCTGCCCTGACAGGTTTTGCCTCCACAAAGAAGACATATTTGCCGTTAAGTTTTATGCCGTAGTCTATCCTACCCCGTGATATCTTCTGCTCCATTACAACTTCATCGCGGTTGGTAATATCCCACCCGAGCACAGTGGACAGCAGTGGCCCTATGAAAGAGTGCTTGGTGTCTTCTTCGGAATAAGCGTCAGTTTTGCCCGCCTCATACTCAGACCGGAAACGTTCGGTGAGTTTTATCAGGTTTTCTTTTGCAGTTTCCTTGTTCAGGCTCATCATTACCCCTTTGTCTTCCCTGTATTGTATTACCAATAAAATTAAACCACGTATCAAGAACCCCTGTCAATGTCTTAAATACGGAGAAATACCCGAAAAACAGGAGTGTTTGCAGGCAGATATGCGCTTTGCGGGATAGGTGAGATTAGAAAGACAAATACTCCCCTCACCCTGCCCTCTACCCCGCAAGGGGGTACTGAAAATAGTCCCAAAGGGGGAGGATAGTTTATTTCCTTTGTCATTATTTGTGTTTAATATTTTCTGTTATAGCTTACCTATCTATACGCTTCTTTCCTGTGTTTTACCGCAACCACAATTACTTCGCGCATCGGGTCATCCACGGTATAGAGCACCCTGTAATTGCCCACTCGCATCCTGTAGAGTTCTTCGTTGATAAGTTTCCGGGAGACAGGCGGCCTGGGGTTGGTTTTTAGCCCCTCAATTTTTCTGCCTATGTTTTTACGCTCGTTTTTTGGGATTTTTTCAAGATGTTTTACTGCTTTATGCT
The DNA here is from genome assembly GCA_964349515.1 of uncultured Spirochaetia bacterium. GTDB lineage: Bacteria > Oederibacteriota > PGYV01 > PGYV01 > CAYGHG01 > CAYGHG01. The sequence goes on along the minus strand of CAYGHG010000048.1, from coordinate 16,020 downwards.
ACAGGCCTACCCTGTAAACGCTCATTTAAGTCCAAGCTTCCTTTTAGCCGTGTCAAAATCCACTACAACCCTGTTTTTGTCGTTTTTAAAAGCGCCGTAATCAGCCAGGTCTTCGGCAAGCCCGTCCCTTTCGAGCTTTTCAAGTACAGCCCTTTCCATATAATCCCCCGGCATGAGCCCCTTTTCCCTGCAGTATTGTTTAAGCTCTTTGTACAGGTCTTTCTTCTTTTTCATTGTTACCGTTACCTTACTCATGTATTCACCATGAAAAATTATATCAGCCTTTATTTCTCCGGCAGAGCCTTTATCATCATCCTGACTGAGAGCGCTGTCACTCCTTCTGCAATTGCTGTTTTTTTGTCGTTAAAAGAAACCAGATACATGTTTACAGGAGGGTTCTTCGCGTAAATCTCCCTGAGTTTTTTCAGCCCTGCTGCCATATCAGGTTTTATTCCGGCAGAAGCCTTGAATTCCATGAATATCACGCCTTCATGCGTTTCAAGCAGGAGGTCAACCTCGAGTCCGTTTCCGTCCCTGTAATAATACATGGAAGGCCTTATCCCCCGGTTTATTCTGTCTTTCATTACTTCCATAACGCAGTAATTTTCGAATATCTGCCCGAACATGGGGCTTCGTTTAACCCGCGCCGGCGTGTCCAGCCCGTTTAGGCTGCACAAAAGCCCGGTGTCAGTAAAATAAACTTTCGGGCTTTTTACCAGCCTCTTGCCGGCGTTTACGTGCCAGGGACGCAACAACATGATAATACCGCCTGCTTCAAGGACAGACATCCAGCTTTTTATTGTATTCACCGAGACCCCCAGAGGAGCCGCTATACCGCTTAAGTTTAAAATCTGGCCTGCCCTGGAAGCCAGTATCTTTACAAATGTCCTGAAATCAGATACGCTTCCGATGTTATACAGTGATTTTACATCCTTTTCGACATAAAGATTAATATAACTTTCATACCAATCAGCCGGTATTACGCTCTTGTCCAGCGCAGGCCTCGGATATGCGCCGCGCTCGCAAAAAAACAAGAACTCATCAATGGGATTATGATTGTAAAGCTGTGCTGTTTCATGCGAGGAAAACTGAAGCATGCTTATTACGCCTGCCCTGCCTGCAAGAGATTCAGAAACACCCTTCATAAGTGAAAACTGCTGGGATCCGGTCAGAAAAAATCTGCCTTTTTTGTCAGGGTCTTCATCCGCTTCAATTTTTACCTGCGACAGTATTTCCGGGACATACTGAATTTCATCGATAATCGCGGGCTGTTTGAGATTTTTTATGAAAAAAACAGGGTCATCTTCCGCAATTTTTCTTGTTGTCAGGTCATCAAAACTGCTGTAAGAACATTTTCCTTCGTACATGTGTTTCAGCATTGTGGTTTTACCCGACTGCCTGGGACCTGTGACCACTACAACAGGAAATTGCCGCGAATAGGATTCCACCACGTTCTCTATCTGCCTTTTTACGTATATTTTTTTCATATATAAATCTTATCAGCCGGTTCCGGGAATGTCAACTGCAAATTTGCAGTAGCACTGCAAATTTGCAGGATGCCTTTATATAGGCCTGACGTTTTTTACATTATATTTTAACCGCGCTTCACAGGATAGGTGAAACCGCATAGGAGACAGGCAGCTGCGTACTTTTCATTTATCTTTTGTTTTCACTTATAGCTCATTGCTCATAGCCTAAAAACCCCTCACCCTACCCTCTCCCCGAGGGAGAGGAAAAAGTTACTTCTTATAACTAATCCTATACACAGCGCCTGCTTTGTCGTCGGAAACCAGCAACGAGCCGTCTTTCATTACTTCCACGTCAACCGGCCTGCCCCAGGCTGATTCGCCTTTTTTGAAGCCTTCGGCAAAAACTTCATAGGTCAAACCGCCCTGCTTATTCTCTTTTACGAACATCACCCTGTACCCTATTTTACTGCTCCTGTTCCATGAACCGTGCTCTGCTATGAATATGCCACCACGGTATTTTTCAGGAAACATTTTAGCCGTATAAAACCTCATGCCGAGCGCTGCTACGTGGGGGCCGAGTTCAAGGGCAGGCGGGATAAGAGTTTTTTTACCGTCGTGTTTGTTATAGTAACCGGGGTCTTTTACGTTTGTGCCGTGAACAAAAGGAAACCCGAAATGCATGTCAGGTTTATCCGCTATGTTTAGCTCGTCGGGCGGGATGTCGTCGCCCATCATGTCGCGGCCGTTATCCGTAAACCACAGTTTCCCTGTTTCAGGGTGCCAGTCAAAACCCACCGTATTTCTGATGCCGTGGGCAAAGACTTCAAAACCTGTCCCGTCCGGATTTATCCTGGTGATTGACGAATAAACAGGATTGTCTTTCAGACAGACATTACACGGAGCGCCGACAGGCACGTAGAGTTTTCCGTCAGGCCCGAAGCGCATAAATTTCCAGCCGTGCCAGCCGTCTTTTGGATATTTGTCATACACAGTCACCGGCGCAGGCACTTTATCAACATTATCCGCAATACCCGGAAATTTTATGACCCTGCTTATTTCCGCGACATAAAGGTCTTTTCCCAGCAGCGCAACACCATTCGGGCTGTTAAGCCCGGATGCAATAACTTTTACCGCCGGCATGCCGGTTTTCGCCGGAACGACAGCGTAAACCCTGCCCGCGCCGCGCGAGCCCACAAAGAGAATCCCACTGTCAGAGAGAGCCATTGACCGCGCTCCCGGTATTTCTCCGCTGTACAGTTCCACGGAAAACCCGTCAGGAAGCTTTATCTGATTTAGTTTTATGTCAGAAGCAGTTATAAAAGGCAGACACAAGGCAGTTACAACCAAAACAAAAATTATCTTTTTCATTGTTTCAAACCTCCCACTTAAATTATAGCTTAATCTCCAAACACAAACATGCTTCTATTTCCACATCACGTTTCCGTCTTTATCCAGCTTGACCAGATAATGATTTTGCAGGCTGCCGCTGCTGCCGAGGACATAATAATACCCGTCTGCGGCAGATACTATACTGTCCCCGGAATCATACCTGCATGTCGGGAACACCTTTTCCCATAGTTTGTTTCCTTCTTCATCCACTTTCATAACTGCCATGTCATGCTGGGTGTCGCGGTTCACCTTTATACCTACGGCTACATAGCCGCCGTCCCTTGCAGCGCATATGTCGTTCATCCGAAAATTATCAAATTTCCTGTGCATCAGCTCTTTCCCCTCGTGGTCTATTTTTACGAACATGCCGTCCCAAACATGTGATTTCCAGGAATCAGCCAGCCCGCCGCATAATACATACCCGCCGCCGTTAGCCTGAATCAAATCCCCACTTACAACCATCGGTTTATCACCGTATTCCTGCGACCATATAGTTTTACCTGCACTGTTAAACTTAGTGACACATGCTTTACCATACCCGCCATCAGCCGCTGATGTAAACACTATAAAATTCTCTTCAGTTGTCGCGAACAACCTTCCAAAATTATGCCCCACCTGCTGTTTTTCCATCCGGACCTCATTAAGCATATTTCCCCCGCCGTCTATTTTATATAAGTAAATACCTGGCATTGATTCGTCACCGTTATATCCTTTTTCTACCAGCGCATATACCATACCGTTTTCCGTCTCGCACAGAGAGGAAACAGCCCTGCAGCCTGTGTCTTTAAAATCAACCTGCCATTTAATCGTACCATCTAAGTCCGCTTTTAACAGCACGCCTCCGCATTCCTGTTTGAAAGTATATTTATCTGTGGTCATGTTCCTTCTGCTGCCAATCAGATACCCGTCTGCCAATGGCAGCAGCGACTTCAGTCCTTGCCTGTAAGACATCCCTTCAATTTCCGCGACCCGGACTTCTTCACCTTCAGAGCTTATTTTTGCCAGCAAAAGCCCGTCATACAGGTTTGTCAAACAGAACAAACCGTCTTTTGTCTCATAAAGTATTCCTGAACCTCCGCGCCGGGAAAAACTTAGTCCCTCTTTTTCTAATCCCGGCGGTACTGTACCCTTAGTTTTTCCAAAATCTATACTATATACAGTATTAAAATCACCCCCCCTGGTACCCATCCTCTCTATCATAAGCAGCCCTCTTTTTTTATCGAGCGCAATAGGCACAGCATGATCATCCCTTATGAAACCGGGTTCGAGCCTGTAAAGTACTCCCTTCTTAGTGTTATAAATGAACAGGTACTCTGTTTTGCACGACCCGGAATCGGCTGCAATGAAACCAAAATCCCGTTCATTAAGCATTTTACCTTCTAATTTAATCCCTTTTAATCCTCCCGGTTTTTTAAGGATAATTGCCTCTCCCATCCTGAATATAGCCCTATCCTTAATTTCCCCTGCATATGGTTTTTTTATGTTAGTTTTAATGTCATAACTTACTTTATCCTGCGCTCTAAGCGGGTCCCCGAACACCGCCGTCCTTGTTGACCTGTCAAATTGTAAAAGATGCATTTTTTCCATGTCTCCCATATTTATATCACACAGCCGGACTGCATCCTTACCCGGCAGGTATTCGTAAAGAGCGCCGTAAGACTCCCCTGCAACAAATAGAACAACCCGGTCCTTTAAAAAGACACAACCCCTAAAATACATAGGTATAATACCGCTGTCAAAATCTGCACCTGATATCTCATGGCTTACGCCCGGGGCGCTGTAACCGGCCATGTACATCCCGGGTTTGCGTTCTGACCTGCGCAGTGTCACCAGGCGGCTGCCGGACGAATCCACATAATATACATTGCCAATAAACACCTTTTGGTGTTCTGCACTTACGCTTTTCGAATGGTTAAAAAACAGGCGTGCGTCAGGGTTTTCGGCAAACAACGATATTGACGACAGACTTAGGATAAGTATATAAAGGATGGTTTTTGTCTTTACGTGGCTGATCATCATTACCCCTTTTCCTAAAAATTGTTATCTTCATTTTAGGCCTAACTACAAAAAGAATAAACCCTCGCTCCGGACCCCACCCTGCATCAGGACTGGATGAACACGTCTGTCTTAAACTTCTTTACCGACTTTACTATCATCCTCTCCAGCACTTTTATGTCAACATCTGACAGGCGGCGGATGTAGAGGCAGCTTATGCCTGTTTTATACTTTCCGAGTTTTACCATTTCGCTTTTGTATTCATCAAGTGACGGGAAGAAGTAAACTGTCAGGTTTTTTTTGCGGGGCGCAAAGGCTGTTTTCATCCAGTCCCCCTCCCTGCCTGTCTTGTAAACATAGTGCACGCTGCCAAACCCTACGATAGAAGCCCCCCACATAACCGGGCCCTCGCCTGTTGCTTTTTTCATGATTGAAACAAGCTTCAGGCAGTCTGATTTCATTTCTTTGTCTTTAATTGCGTTTATGAACTCTGCCGCGCTTTTTTTTGAAGGCTTTGTCTTGTTTTCAGCCATTTTTAGCCAGCTTCCAGTAAGCAAAACCCATTAATGCCCCCAGAAATAAAGTCGTTATCGTGATGGGTATGAGGATGAATGGCTGATGCCTGCCTATTAATGCGGCAGAAGGCGCAAATACCAGAAACGGTATTACTATTCCTCTGAGTACAGGGTGTATTTTCAGTTCTGTTACCGACAGCAGAAAACCGGAGACAACCCAAAGCGTAAAAGCCGACAAACATTCATGCCAGGCCAGTTTCTGCAGAATCATCGGTATCACATCCAGCACGCCCGCAATGAAACCAAGCACCACTCCCGTATAAATCTTTTTCATATCCCCTCCTGTGTATGTTTTGTCTTATTTAACGAACTGCAAATCTTATTTTTTATTATACCTGTTTTTTTTGGCAACAGCCCGCATTTTTTACCCAAAAAACCTCAAAGCAGAAACACACAACACTCCCGTTGTTTTTACATAGGTATGTAAAAAACACAAGCTTTTTTTTACATACCTATGTAAAAAAGACTTGTTATAAAAAACATAAAAAAGGCCTCGATAGTTGCTAATATCGGCTTTTCCTGCGGATCAGAAGGCGTATTTGCACTGTTGCAGGCTGCCATCACAGCCGCGGCAGACAATGATCAGAACCCTTATCACGCACGATACTGTCAGGAATTGTGTGTAATTAAAAATGATAATATATTGTAATTTAGCCTCTCCCTCCGGGAGAGGGCAGGGTGAGGGCGTATTTAAAGCATAAAACTACACCCCCTCACCTAACCTCTCCCCCTTCAAGGTGGAGAGGAAATCATATTACACACTAATGTGAATACTGCCTCACGCACTTTTTGGTTTCATCCCCCCGTCTCTTAGTGTTATAATAAAAATATGGAAAAACCAAACGCTCAGACTATAAGGGACGCAATGAATGACAGCGTCATCACTGTCACCCCCTCTATTACCATACCGGAAGCCGCCTCTATGATGTCAGGCAGTAAAGTCGGATGCCTTATTGCCGTTGATTCCGAAATGTACCCCATAGGCATACTCACTCACAGCAATATAATGAAAGCACTGGCGGACAATAAAGGAAATGTTTCGGATCTTAAAGTATCCGACCTGATGTCTTCCCCGGTTATTTCGCTGCCTGCCGACACTGATCTGGACTCGGCCACTGTGCTTATGGCCACAAGCAGGATACGCCAGCTCGCCGTCATAAGCGGGAAAAGGCTGTGCGGGATTATTTCGTACAGGGATTTGACCGAAGATATGAGAAAGAGCTACTATATGCTGGACGAACTCATACAGGACAAGGCAAACAAAGACCATCTGACAGGGCTCTATAACCGCGGTTATGCCATGGAGCAGCTGCGCTACCAGTTTGAAATGAACAAGAGGATAACAACCCCGCTTTGCATCTATATGCTGGACCTTGACCATTTCAAGAAGATAAACGACACCTACGGCCACCCATGCGGCGACAGAGTGCTTAAAACAGCCGCCTTTATAATAAAAGACAGCGCGCGGGCGGTTGACGTGGTATCGCGTTACGGCGGCGAGGAATTTATGATAACCGGTTTTGTGGCGGATGAGGCCTCCGCAAAGATACTGCCGGAGCGCATAAGAAAAACCCTTGAATCCACTTCGTTTTTCTTTGAAGGAAAACCGCTCAACATTACAGTCAGCATAGGTTATTCAATGTGCAACACCAAATGTTCAGACGCCGCTACGCTTCTCGAAAGGGCGGACAAGGCGCTGTACGAAGCAAAAAACAGCGGCAGGAACAAATCAGTATTTTTGGAGTTTAAGCAGACTTAATTTTTTTCACGAACACCACCCGGTTCTTTCCTCCGGCGCGGCGGTACTCAAACTTATCGCAAATCTCCCTTATTGACTTTATCCCGAGCCTTCCCCCTATGCCTGCCATTATGCGCTTCATGGTGTCAGGCGGTTCGTATTTAAGAGGGTCAAACGCAATTCCGGAATCGGTAACCGTCACTTTTATTACTTTCGGCTTTACTTCGGCCTTTATCCCTATCTCGCCTTTTCCGCCGTTGTAGCCGTATTTGATAATGTTTTCGCACCACTCCACCAGAGCAAGCTGCATGTCCGCCGATGCCCGTGATTCCGTTTTGGTATCCTTTAAAAACGAAACCAAAAACAGCCGCGCGTCGTTTAAATATTCCTTTTTTGCGGGCATAACCATTTTTCTCGCCGAAGCGCTTAAAATTTCAGACCTGATCCCCATCAGCCGCCGAACTCTGCAATTCCGGCCTCTACATCAGCCACAGCTTTCATCATAGCGCCCAGCCCCATCACCTCGTGTATTCTCGCTACATCTTCATTCATCCCCGCTATGCACAAATCCCCGCCTGATTCCGAAAGCCTGCCCTTGAGCCCCACAAAAGCACCCCAGCCCGCGGAGCTTACAAACTCAAGCCCGCTGAAATCGCATACAACTTTGCGCCCGCTCATGCCTTCTATTTCCTTTATTATTTTTTCAAGTTCTGCAAGAGTTGACATGTCCAGGTTCCCGTGAAGCGCAAGCACCATTACATCCATCCTTCTCATACTCGTTTCAATCTTAAGCGCCATAACCGTCTCCTTTAGTAAATTTTCTCTATCACCATCATTGCCACATCGTCACTCTGCTCCGCCTTGCCCACAAATTCCGCAACGCCCTTTAACACGGCATCAAGCATCTCCTGCGCACTTTTTTTCCCGTTGTCCTTTATCATATTTCTGAATTTAAGGATGCCGAACTCGGCCCCTTTTTCATTCATCGCTTCATTAATACCGTCGGTATAAAGCACCACTTTGTCGCCGGTTTTTAATTCAATCCTCGCCTCCCTAAGCTGTGCGGCAAACACCGATGTCGGCCCCATCATGAGGGGGAATCCTCCCGGCACATACTGCTCTACATCGTTTTTCTCCTGCCTGTAAACAAATGTCTCGTTGTGTCCGGCTGATACAAAATCAAGGGTATGTTCCTGCGTGTTGAGCAGCCCGTAAAACATAGTGACAAAAAGCCCCCTGGTGGTGGTCTTTTTGAGTTCGTCATTTATCTTTACGAGCGTTTCGCGCACATTGTCGGTAACAGAGCTCTGAGCGTGCAAAAGCACGCTCGTCATTGACATAACCATGGCGGCAGGCACGCCTTTGCCCGAGACATCCGCCATGACAAGCCCCATTTTCCCGAAACCCAGCGGCACAAAGTCATAGTAATCGCCGCCGACCTCTTTTGCCGATTTGTAATAAGCCGCGGCCCTGTAGCCCGCCATTTCGGGTATGCCCTTCGGGATAATCGAGAGCTGTATTTCCTTTGCGATTTCAAGCTCCCTTTCCATTGTTTTCTTTCCTATTAATACTTCCTGCGCTTTTCTCAAATCGGCCGTCATTTTATTAAAAGCGTCTGCCAGCACCGCTGTTTCATTGGCGCTTTTTACGTTTATCCTGAAATCCAGGTCGCCGGTACCCGCCCTCTGCGCGCCCCTCGCAAGCAGTTTAATGGGTTTTGCAAAAGCGCTGCCGAGAAAAAACGCGCCGAGTATGCTCACCAGCAGCGCTGCCGCGGTGATTATCATAAGGTTTTTAAAAGCCGAACCGACCACCTCGTCTATCACCGAATAAGAAATCCCCACGTGCGCCCTGCCGAGGTTTATTTTCCCGCCCCCGGCCGCAACAGGCGAGGCAAAATCTATTACTTTTTCACCCGAAGCTGATACGTGTATGAGGTTTCCGTTTTCCGTCCTCTCACCCGCAGGCTCGGAGTATTTCTTTTTTCTCATTGACATATCATTGTGCGCCGCTATTTCTCTTTTTTCGTCCGTAATAAAAACATAACGCACGCCGTCATTGTCCATGGTTTTTCTGACTAACCTTGCCACCTCAAGCGCGTCTTTTCTGAGCATAAAATCAGCGGCGCTTGAGGCCATGTTTTCCGCTATGCCTTTGCCGCGCAGCTCCAGCTCCCGCGTCAGGCTTTTTTTCTGGTAATCAAGGGAAAAGTAGCTTAACCCCCCGAGAGCCGCGCCGGACAGAATAACGGTAAATATCATTATCTCCCATTTAATGCTGAATATTTTTTTCGCCATTATACCCTTCTCATTTTATTTTTTTAACCAGGGTGTTAATATTCCTGTTTTCCACCCTGTCATAAAAAACGCTGTCGCACATAGAACGTATGGTCTTAATTCCCATCGTGCCGGATATACCCTGTTTCACGAGTTCTTTCGGGTCAGGCCCTTCAAACTGAAGCATATTGAAACCATCCGCTTCGTCGGTCACGCTCACCCTGGCCTCGCCTTCTTCCAGATTCAGGTCAATCCGTATCTTTCCCGGTTTTTTCTTGTAACCGTGCCTTATTATGTTTTCAAAAAGTTCCATGGCGGAAACAGTCATTGCAAAAACCGCGCCCTCATCCGCACCGCGCGTTTTCATCTCGCCCGAAATAAAGCCTATCAGGTCGTCTATGCAGCCGGTATCCGCTTCAAGCTCTATGTATTTTCCGAAGGGTTTAGTCATCTCCATTTTCGCGCCCCCTATTCCGCGTAACTTTTTACCGCGGCTTCCGCGGAAGGGTATGTTTTTATCCATGCTTCAAGCCCCATTATGGAAAAAATCCTTGAGGCGGTCTCCCTCATTGAAGCGAGCCTCAAATCCCCGTTTTCCCCCCTTAAATCCTTTGACGCCTCAATAAAAGCGCTCCAGCCCGCCGAACTTATAAACTCAAGCGCCGACAGCACAAGCACCATGTTTGCACTGTGCTTATCCTGTTTTGATTCCTTTATCTTCTCATAGAGATTTTCTATACTCCCCGCATCAAGGCTGCCCGTGAGTTCAAGCACCACAACGTTTTCATTAATCTTTTCCTCAATAGTAAGCGCCATTTACTGCCTCCTTTAATCTCTTTTTAAAGCCCTCTTCTTCTTAACTCCTGTATCTCAACCCGCGCCTTTTCAAGGTCCCTCTGCGCCCTGATATTTGCGGGATTTGTTTTTATAGCCTCTTCCCACAGCGTGACAGCCTGAGCTGTGTCGCCTGCCGTGTACAAATCCACAGCCCGGAAATAAAGCGCTTCCGACCGTTCTTTTTCTGCTTTTGTCGCTTCTTTAACAGCAGGAGCTGCGCCCAAAGAGAGTAATTCCTGTGCTTCTTTTATGTAGTTTTTCACAACCTCATTACCGGGCTTTGAGTCAAGGACGCGTTTCCACCTGCCTATTGCTTCATTATACTGCTTTTTAATATAGAATTCAACTCCGGCCGCAAAGAGCGAGGCTTCCCGCGGGCTTAAGCCCAGCTTTTTATTTACTTCGCCGTAATAGTACCCTGCATCCATGTAGTTGGAGTCGTACTTCTCAAGCGATTTCAAATTTTCAACAGCCCTTATATAGTCGCCCCTCTCAAAATTTGTCACAGCAGAGTTGTAATAGAGTTCCTTTATCCTGAAGCGTATCCAGGAGCGCAGCCTGTTTGCCTTGAAGTGGGACGGGTACCACTCAAGCGCCTTGTCAAGCTCGCCAAGCGCCTCCTCGTATTTGGCGCTCCCAAACATGGCATAAGCCTTTTCATAAAAAAGATCTGCCTTTGATTCCATCTCCTTTGATATCCTTGAATCCACAAGGCGCTTTACCTCCTCTCTGATGGCTTTTGCCTTTTCCCTTTTTTGGTCCTCTATGGTCAGCCCGAAAGAGTATGAAAGGTTAAACACCGAAAGCCCGCCGAGAAATTCATTGATTGAGTAGGCGTAGTCAATTCCTATGTCCGCGAGCACAATCCCCGCGCCCGCGCTTATCTGCCCGTCATTAATCCCGGCACGCAGGAAAAGCATCCCCTCGTAGCCAAACTCGGCGCCGGCCCTGTATTTGAAATTTTCCCTCTCGCCGAGGGAAAAATCAGCGGCTATTATCCCTGAAAAACCCCCGCCTTCGATCGTAAAAGCCGTACCGAGCACATAACGCTGAGGAATATCGTCGGCTCCTGCCGTCAGATTTATTGAGGGCTTAATAATATTTTCAAGGGTAAGCCCGGCATAAAAGAAATCAAAGGGCCTGTAAACCACACCTGCGTCAGCCCCGAACCCGGCGCTGTTCACCCCGGCAGTGCTGATGCCGTAGAGGTTTGCCCTTATTCCCGCGCTGAAAACAGCGCTTATTTCCTTTGCGTAAAAAACAGAGCCTTTATACTCGCTGAAATCAAAAACCCCCGTTTGCAGGTCGTATTCATCGTAACCCTCAATTCCGCCGGCGCTTAAACTGTAGAACGCGCCGCCTATTGTCCCAAAATCAAGAAGCGGCAGGCCGTAAACCACGGACCCCAGAATAACCCCTTCATAAAGCGGATAGAGCATAAAAGCCGCCTGCTGTTTTTTCATCCACGCCGTGCCGGCAGGATTGTATGCCGCGCCGCCGGTGTCAGAGGAGAGCGCTGTATATGCGCCCCCCATCGCGATAGAACGGGCGCCCGCTCCCAGCGTAAAAACGCTCTCAGTGCCGTAATCCCCCTGATAGCCGTATGCCGCGCACGCTGCAAGCTGCGCAAACAAAACTGCCGCAATTATTCTTTTCATTTTTTCCACCTCTTATTTTATGACCGCGAGTTTTCTCACGGCGCTGCGTTTTTCTCCCGACGCGCCTTCGGCCTCAATCTGAACTATATAAATTCCGGCTTTAACAGTTTCACCGGCCCTGTTTCTTCCGTCCCATATATCCGTATTGTTTAAGCCCGCAGGCCTGCCGCTGTTGACCGCTATCTCCCTTACCTGCCTGCCTGTAATTGTAAAAACGCGCACAGAAACCCGCGAGGGTTCGGGCAGGTAATACTCTATTATTGCTTTTCCTGTAAGAGGGTTGTACGGGTTCGGAAAAGCGTGCGCCGTTTCGGCAAAGCCCGTGCCCTGTATGGAAAGCGGCGATGATTTCATGTTTCCGAAATAATTGCCCGTCACAGGGTTGATTGATGTGACCGGCAGGGTTCCTATGTCCTGCGGGCTTTCAAGCTCAATATAAAATATGCCGCTGCCTGTTGCGGAAATATCAAGCAGTATGTCGGCGTAAGCTGTTGAGCCGGCAGGCACATTAATAACAAACCCGTTTACGACTCCGTGCGTTCCTGAGACTGCCGCGCTTGAGCCTATGACAACGCCCGACGCCCCGGCAACGTGCAGTGCCGATACCGCTAAAGAGGCTTCTGTATAAGCGCCTGACAGGCCCTTAAAAGCCGCGGCAAGCGATGTAACAGACACGGGCGAGCTGCCCGGGTTTTCAAAAACCACCCTCAGCGCCGGTATCATAGTTTCACCGCGCGATGCCGAAACAGGCATCAGATTTGAGTGGCCCGCCCTGAATTCCGCCGCAAGCGCGGATATCGTTGTGACCCTTGAATCAACAGGGAAAACAACCCCTGCTGCGGCAAGCTTTGAAAGCGCGCCCTCAGGATAGCTGTGCGCGTCAAAAGAGAGCGGCGACTCTGCTCTGAGCATAAACTCCTGCACAGAAGCCGAAGCTGATATGTTCAGGTTTATATAAGCAGTGACAGTTACCGAAGCAGGCACAAAAAGCTGCGAAGAGGCAAACGGCAGATAAAAAGGCTGTGCAGCCGAGGCTGCCGACAGATTTACCTCTCCGTACTGCGCGGCCGTCGCGGCGTTTGCAGCCGAGGCTGAGGCAAGCGCCGATGAAGGCGGTATTATATTTCCCGCAGCATCCCTCACAGAGAGTGTCACGCCGCGCGCGAGTATGGCGGCTGTGCCCTGCCCGCCCGGATTGTATAATGAAATCTGCATAAATCTTACCGAAGGCTGCCCCATACTTACCAGCAGCGGGTTTATTGACCCGGCAGCGCCGGCGTAAACCTGCGTGGCGGGAGAGGCGTAAATAACACAGCTCTGCGTCTGCCAGGGCAGCGCGGGCGCGAAAGCCTTCTGCGCCTCTGTCTTTGAATTGGAATCCCTCACGCCCGTTTCAGAATCCGACTCAAGCGACAATACAAAATCCTGCGCTGAGGCTCCTGCCGGAACAGAACCGTAAAGCGTGAAAGCTCCAAAAGCCCCGGGTGCAAATACCCTCGCGGGATTAATCCCCATATAGATTTTTGAGCCGACCCCCGCAGCCGAGGCTGCGGCAGTTACACCGGTAGAAGTTACGAGATACATCTGGGAGAAAGCGGTGTTGGCGGCTATCGCGCCGCCGGAAGAATTTCTCACCGTAAATGTAATTCCCGTCAGTTCCGTCGGAGCGCTCAAAACGCCGTTCATATCTGTAAACTCAAATAAAAGCAGCGGCACATCAGCCTGCCCCTTGAGCACGCCGGCAGGCGCCAGCGGCACAAACCCCGAAAACGCGCAGGAATCGGCCTTCTCCTGCATGGAAGCGGGCGAACTCTGCAGCGGGAAACCCGGCTCGGCAGATACGGCAAGCTGGCTGAATATGTTTGAGTCAACCGCATATATGTCGTCGCCCGAGTTAAATGATATTTTAAACTGCCCCGGATAATACGAAGCAGCCGCGTCGAACCTGACAGAAAGTGTAACGCTTGAAGCCGCCGGCACTACAACCTGTGATGTAAAGTTGACGGTCGCCTTATTGCCCGTAAATACCTGAGTCGAGCCGTATGTGAACCCGCCCTGGCTGTTTGTAACGGAAATTTTTGCAAAAGCCGAAGGCCCGCTGATCGGATTGTCAAAAGCGTCATAGGCGTGAACATTCAGCCTCGTTATGAGCGCGCTTGCGGTAGAGGTATCCCCCTGGTTTGTCACAACAATTTTCATAGCCTCAACACCCTGCTGCCCCTCGCTCACATAAGAAGGCATGGCATTCAGCGATGAGACCTTCGCATTTTTTGCCGCGCTTTGTATCAGGACGTCGGAGGAAAAATGGGGGTAGGAAAAAGCAGGCGCGGCATAGCATGTCACCTTTTCGCCGTAGTGATATTCCGTCATTTCAAGCCTGTCAGGCGCGTCAACCCCTATTTTAAAAACCGAGGCCCTGTTGACGGTGTTCGAGGTAATGTCGGCTATTACATATATGTTTTTAGCTGCGCCTGCTGTTATCGTCACAGGCTCGCTGAATCCGCAGTAGAGTGTGTCCGGGCCTGACGCAGCCGCCGAGCAGTATTCCCTGATTCCGTCAGTAATCCGAACCGATGAGACAGCGGAGTCAAAAGCCGCCGGGTTTGAAGCCGCGTCTTTAACACTGAGTGTGAGGCCGCTAAGCAGCGCCGCGGAAAAATCAGTGCCGCCCGGATTGTTAAGCGAAAACATAAGCGCAAAAACCCCGGACTGGCCTGTTGAAACCGAGGGCGGCATCAGGTCATAATATGAGGCTTCAAGCACCTCTGTTTTTCTCTTTATTGTAACTGCCGGAGCCTTAACCGGAAATTCAAACCCCGCAAGCGCTGACACGGGAACAGCCGCAGAAACGGAAGCGGAAGAGTTGACTGACACTCCGAAAACCGCGCTGAATGTCGTGCTTTTAATATCGGCGTAAATATACACCCTGCGGATATTCTGAAGAGGAACGTTAAGCGCCGGCGAAAAATTAAGTGCCGCAGAATTCCCCAAAGGAGATGAAACCGAAGCTATGGTGTTTGAGAACTGGTCAACAGCATACAAAGCGCTTATTACATCGCCGCACTCCTGCGGCCCGCCATCCGCGCCGTAAAAATCAATTTCCAGCGAGCTTATCACTTCATCCGCGCCGCCGATATTTGTAAATCCAAAAACCCCCGCAAGCGCCGAGGGCTGGCCCGAAGCGCAGGTGTATCCGCCCTGATAGGCCGATACCTGAAGCCCTTTTACCGTAATTGTAACTGTAATAGTCGCCGTTCTCGTTACAGTCAGTGTGGCAGTCATGGTGGATGTGCGCGTAGGCGTCGCTGTCGCAGTCACGGTCATAGTGGCTGTGCGCGTAGAGGTAACCGTCCTCGTGGAAGAGGGCGTATTTGTGGCGGTAGGCGGCGTTCCGGTCGGCGTCTGTGTCGCGGTATAATCCGGAGTATCTGTTCTTGTAGGGGTAAGCGTAATTGTCGGAGTTACTGTATGAGTTTCAGTCACCGTCAATGTATCAAGAAAGGTAACCGTAATAGTAGGAGTCGCCGTAATAGTCGGGGTAATGGTAAAAGTCGGTGTTGACGTGAGGACAGACACATACTGTGTGAATCCGTCAGGCGTGTTGCCTGTAGCGTCCGTTATGCCGTTAAAATAGCTTCCGTAATATTTAAGCCCCGGATCAGAGACGGCAGAAAAAGCTATGACGTCAAAATTAGGGTCAGAGTAAACATTCCAGCCCTGCGCGTAATCCACGGTTATCTCCCCGGCCGCGTATGAAGCGATAGCGCCCGCCATCCCGCTTGAAACAGACACCACCGAAGCCACCCCGGGCGGCACGGGTATATTTACCCGGGTAATCATCCCCTCACCCTCGGCATTTATCCTGTAAGTGTAATTAGTGCCGAAACCGCTGACCGCAGTATCAGGCTCAATATATGCCTGAGCCGAAGGAGCCACAGCCGCGGCTGAATAGGAATAAAAACACGCTGTAATCACTATAATAAAAATCAAAATCCGCTTCATAGTTCTCCTTATTTTCAGCTTTCAGTTTTCAGCTTTCAGCTTTCAGTTTTCAGCTTTCAGCTTTCAGCTTTCAGCTTTCAG
>CAYGHG010000047.1:7267-19185 GCA_964349515.1 uncultured Spirochaetia bacterium | reverse complement strand
CTTACAGATTTAAACACGATAAAAGCTTCGGTAAAAAATAAAACCCCGGGGTTTCTTGTAGTGACCGACAACCACTATCCCGGCTGGAAGGCGCGGGTAAACGGCGCCGAGAGGCCGGTTTTTCTCGCCTACGGCACATACAAGGCTGTGGCGCTTGACGCGGGGGATAACAGTGTTGTTTTTAAATATGAAGAGGAATTTTTGAAAGAAATGCTGGCTGCGGCCTTTTTGTTTTTAATACTGCTGTCGGGTGCAGCGCTTTGTTACAGGAGGGGCTTATGGCTGCGGTGAATAAAGCTTTGAGATACGCCCTGATTTTTCTGTTTTTTTTCGGGGTTTATGTTTTTTCAATGGCGCCCTCTTTTAACTCGGACGACAGCCCTGAGACCGCGCTTGCCCAGCTCACCCTCGGCATACAGCATCCTCCCGGCTACCCGCTAAACACCCTTGTGGGAAAGATTTTTACCCTTGTGCCGCTTGGCGGCGCTTCTTTCAGGGCAAATTTGAGCGCCCCGTTTTTCGGAGCGCTCTCCTGCCTGATGCTCTATATTCTCTCTCACATGCTTTTGTCAATGACAAAGGCGCGGCCGGTTTTGGTTGCGCTTGCCGCGCTCGGCGCCGCGGTTTTATACGGTTTCGGGTCTTCGGCGTGGCTTCAGGCATGTTTTTCAAAGGGCGGCATATACACGATGAACAGTTTTTTTGCGGCCGCTTTCATGTACTCTGTTTTTAAGTCGCCGGGAAAAACCAAATACAGCGCGCTTTCCGGATTTTTGCTGGGGCTTTCGTGCGGCAACCACTGGACCTCCATGGCCGTGCTTGCGCCGGCGGCGCTGCTTTTTGCGGGGCTGAACTTTAAGCGCTACAGGCTGCGCCATCTCGCATCCGCTTTCATATTTTTTATGGCGGGCGCCTCTGTTTACCTGTTTGTATTTATCAGAAGCGCGGGCGCGCCGGCTTATGCCTGGGGTGACACGAAGACCTTTTCTGATTTTATGTGGCTGATCACGAGGGCGCAGTACGCAGGCATAGAATCAAAACATACGATAGAGGACACGCTGAGGCTGCTCGGGTACTATTTCACGCAGGTCATGCCAAAAGAGTTTTTCGCGCCTGCGCTTGCGGCTGTTGCGGCAGGGGTGTATTTTGCCTTTAAAAATTTCAGGGCTCACGCCGCAGCGATGGCCGCCTCTTATGCCCTTATCTTGCTCGGCGTGGCTTCGCTCGCTACGCCCCCTGAAAAAACAGAGTGGCTGATAAAAACATACCTGGTTTCTTCATCTCTTTTTGCGGCATTTTTTGCGGGGGCGGGCATACTCTTTTTATCAGGCGCGGCGGGAAAATACTCCGTTCACGCCTCAATAACCGCTCTCGTGCTGGCGGCGGGCGGGCAGTTGTTTTCAAATAACCCGGGTTATCAGAGATACTTCATAGGCTATGACTATGCCGCCAACATAACAAAAATGACCGAGGGCAGAAATGCACTTCTTTTCACCGAAGGGGACATGTACATAGGCGCCGCGCTTTATGAAACTGTCGCGGCAAAAAAGGACTACGCCGCGGTAATACCCGTGGTACTTCAGTATGAGTGGTACAGGGGCCAGCTGAAACGCAACTACGGCGGTAAAATAAATGTACCGCCCAACAACAAGGACATGAGGTCCTACA
Organism: uncultured Spirochaetia bacterium; assembly: GCA_964349515.1. Taxonomy (GTDB): domain Bacteria; phylum Oederibacteriota; class PGYV01; order PGYV01; family CAYGHG01; genus CAYGHG01. Next base: position 17,517 of record CAYGHG010000047.1, on the reverse strand, counting down.
TAGAGTCATTTGTTTCGGCAAACGCGGACAAGGAAATATATTATTCCAATGTATTCACGGCAGACTGGGTTAAAAACCTGCAGCCAAAACCGGAAGGGCTGCTGATCAGGATTCTTACAAAAGCAGGGTCTGTGGTGGTCAGCGACCACGCTTTCAAACTTTATTCGTTCAGGGGGTATTATGATGACAAAACAGGGCAGGATGATTTTACAAGGCGGCTGGTAAACGAAAACTATGCCCTCGCATACTTTAATTTCGCGGACAAACTGCGCGAACACGGGAATTTCGGCGCTGCGGCGAAATTTTACGGTTACGGGACATACTTCAGGGAAGACGCGGCTGTCCTGATTAATGCAGGGCTTTGCCGTTATTACATGAACCATCACGATGAAGCCTACAGGCTTTGGTCAAGGGCGGCGGAACTGGATAAAAAAAACCCCCTTCCTTACATGAACATTGCCTACATATTCATAACAAAGAGGGATACTGTAAACGCGGTCAAGTATGTTGACATGGCGCTTGCGAGGCAGCCTGACAATGCAAATGCGCTGGCGCTCAAGCGGCAGCTGACCGGAAGCGCGCAGTAAATACCTGTGCGCGGTGAAAACGCTATTTCTTTTTTACAATTTTGGCGCGCTTGTTGTATAATAAATAAATATGGAAAAGGTGCTGATTGTAAAGGTTACAGACAGTGACGATAAATCCGCCTGTGACAGCGATATAAATGAATTGAAAGGGCTGATTGACACGGCCGGCGGAAAAACCGCGGGCGTTGTTATACAGAAGCGCAGGGAAATATCGCCGTCATACTATATAGGCAAGGGCAGGGCAGAGTCACTTTCGGAAGAATTTCCGGATGTGGACCTGATTGTATTTGATACCGAACTTAAACCCGCCCAGCTCGGCAATCTGGAAGAGGTGACGGGAAAAAGGGTCATTGACAGGACCCAGCTCATACTCGATATCTTCGCCCAAAGGGCGCATACGGCAGAGGGAAAACTGCAGGTGGAGTACGCGCAGTTAAGCTACCTGCTTCCGCGGCTTTCGGGTAAAGGCGCCGAGATGTCGCGCTTAGGCGGCGGCATAGGAACCAGGGGGCCGGGCGAAACAAAGCTGGAGTCAGACAGGCGGAGGATAAGGCAGAGGATTCTTAAAATAGAAGGAGAGCTCGAGCGCGTCAGGGAAATACGCGCGGGCCAGCGCAAACGCAGGCAGGGAGTGCCGGTGCCGCAGGCTGCCATAGTGGGGTATACAAACGCAGGCAAGACAATGCTCTTAAACAGGCTTACTCAGGCGGGGAAACTCAGCGAGGACAAACTTTTTGCCACGCTGGACCCGAAAATCAAGAAATACCGCCTGCCGGGCGGCTACAGCGTGCTTTTCTCCGACACTGTGGGATTCATAAAAAAACTTCCCACCCAGCTCGTTGCCGCGTTCCGCGCCACGCTGGAAGAGGTGAAAGAGGCGGACGTGCTGATACACCTGATAGACGCGTCAGAACCCGGTTACGAAGAAAGAAAAGAGGCTGTGGTTAAGATACTGAAAGAAATAGGGGCTTACGAAGAAAAAGAAATAATGGAAGTATATAACAAGTCAGACCTGCTGCAGGGCAGGCCCAAGGCCGGGGGGATTTATATATCGGCCAAAACCGGCGAAGGGACGGAAGAGCTTGTAAAAAAACTTGAGAAAGCCGTTGAAGAAGGAATGACGGAGAAAGATATTTTTATAGAGCGCGGAAAAATGAAACTTCTCAACATGCTCTATGAGGAAGCGGCTGTAGTAAAGAGAACCGACGCCGCGGGCGGCGTAAAGGTCAGGGTGAAGTGCCACAGGAAAGCTTTTGAAAGATTTAAAAAATTATTTGACAAGGAGAACCTTGATGGCTGAAAAGATAATAAGGGCCGGAGTGGTAGGAGTGGGAAGCCTGGGGCAGCACCACGCCAGAATATACGCGGGGCTTGAAGGCGTTAAACTGACGTGCGTATCCGATGTATCGCCGAACGGCAGGCTCATAGCCGACAAGTACGGCGCGGAATTCATTGAAGATTATAAACAGATGGCAGATAAGGTGGACGCGGTCAGCATTGTGGTGCCGACGACACTGCATTACAAAGTCGCCAAATTTTTTCTTGAAGCCGGAAAGCATGTACTGCTTGAAAAACCGATGACCGCCACTGTCGCGGAGGCGAAAAAACTGATTGCGATATATAAAAAGGGGCCTAAGGGCAGGGTGTTTCAGGTAGGGCATATAGAGAGATTTAATATGGCAATCAAGAAACTGCAGGAACTCAAAAAAGTCCCCATACTCATAGAGGCAAACAGGCTCGGGCCCTTTACGGCGCGCAGCCTCGACGTGAGCGTGGTGCTTGACCTCATGATACATGACATTGATATCATCCTTCAGCTTGTAAACTCAAAGGTAAAAAAAATAGACGCCATAGGGGTGCCGCTGCTTACCGACTCCACCGATATGGCGAGCGTACGCCTTGAATTTGCAAACGGCGCAGTGGCAAATATTACCGCCAGCAGGGTCAGCCCAAAGAGGCTCCGCAAGATCAGGGTTTTTGAGAACAACGCATACGCTTCCATTGATTATGTCAGGCAGTCCATAAAAACATACACCATAAAAGACGGGCTGCCTAAAGACAGGAAACTGTCCTGGACTGATGTCATGGAAGCGGAGGCTTTTCCTATAAGCAAAAAAGAGCCCCTCGCCGCAGAACTGAAATCATTTACTGAATGCATAAATGCAGGCACACCTCCCGAGGTCACGGTCTATCAGGCCTATGAAGCGCTGAGGATAGTTCTTGAGGTGGAAAAGCAGATAACAAAGAAACTGGCCCGCATGAAAGGCAGATGGAATTGAAAAAAATTCTTATATCCGCCGGCGAAGCCTCGGGTGATTTGCACGCGGCCGGGCTTGTCAGGGCCGTGCTGGCAAAAAACACAGGGGCGGTCTTTACCGCGCTTGGCGGGGCGGCCCTCAAAGAGGCCGGTGCAAATGTGAAGGTGGAGCTGGTAAAATACGCGGTAATAGGTTTTGCCGCTGTCATATCAAAACTTCCGGGGATTATCGCCTCATACCGGAGCGCGCTCGGAATAATCAGGGAAGAAAAACCTGATATGTTCATTGCTGTTGATTATCCGGGGTTTAACCTGAAGCTGCTGGAAGCGGCAAAAAAAGCGGGGGTAAAAAAAACAGGTTACTTCATAACCCCGCAGGTGTGGCTGTGGGGCGCCGAACGGCTTGAGGCAATGAAAGAATACTGTGATTTTGTGATCAGCATCCTGCCGTTTGAAAAAAGGATTTTTGAAGACGCAGGCATAAAGGCCCACTATTTCGGCCATCCGCTCGCTTATCTGCTCAGAGGCATAAAAGCGGATAAAAAAATTCCGGCGGAAGTCGGTATTTTTCCGGGCAGCAGAAAATCAGAGATCAGGGATTTTATCTCCGAGATCGCAAAGGCCTGTGTTATCATAAAAGAAAAAAACCCCGAAGTTGTCTTCAGGGTTTTCAGGGCGCCTACTGTGGGAAAAGAGGCTGTAGAGGCTGTTTTAAAAAAGTACGGAATCACAGCGGTGTTTTCGGAAGGCTCTGACATGGAATCAAGAAAGGGCTTAAGCGCCGCAATCGTCAAATCAGGCACCGCGGCGCTGGAAACAGCGCTTTTAAAGGTGCCTTTTACGGCGGTGTACAGGTTAAAAGGAATTGATTATATGATAATTAAAAATAAGGCGCGAGGGACAAGCGTGACTCACGCAACCCTGCCAAACATAATAATGGGAAGGGAAATAATAAGGGAAATGATACAGGAAAATTTTACGGCTGAAAACACCGCGGAGGAAATAAATTCCCTGTTAAAAGGCGGGGAGCGGGTGAAAAAAATGAAAAATGATTTTGACACCCTTGAAGCCTCTCTGATGCCTGCGGGAAACCCTTATGAGCTTGCGGCTGAAGCCCTGCTCGGGGAGTTGTGATGATTTTTTACAATACTTTGCTTATTTTGGCCTGCCTGGCTGCCCTGCCTTTTCTGCCTTTGATACTGTTGTTTAAAAAAAAGTGGAGGCAGGGGTTTGGAGAGAGGCTCGGCTTAATGGATAAAGAAACGGCGGATAAGTTCTCTTCGCTTAAAACCATATGGTTTCACGGCGCTTCGATGGGCGAAGCGCAGGCTTTTGTCCCTGTCGTGCGGGAACTGAAAAAACTTGCCCCTGATTATGCGGTGGCGGTCACCACGACAAGCGTGACGGGAAGGGAACGGGTAAAAAAAGAGCTGGGAGAGCTTGTGGAGCACTGCTGCCTTATGCCGTTTGACCTGCCTTTTCTTATCGCCTTGTTCATGAAACGCATGAACCCGGCCGCGCTGATTACCGTTGAAACCGAGATCTGGCCGAATATGATAGCCGCTGCATCAAAGAGGGGGATACCGCTGATGCTTATAAACGGCAGAATTTCAAAGAAAACTTTCGGCGCGTATTATACTTTCAGGGCGTTTTTTAAACCGCTTCTTTCCCGGTACTCCCTGCTGATGGTTCAGAGCGAAAAAATGGCGCGCAGGCTGAAACTGATAGGGGTTAAAGACAGTTCCAAAATCATGATACAAAGCAACACCAAATATTCCTCGGCAGACGCGAGGCGCGACACTGATTTTGATTTTGACAAAAAGGGAAAGTTTGTGATTGTAGCCGGAAGCATCAGAAAAGGCGAAGAGGAAGGGATTTTAAAGGGCTTTTCCGCGGCAGGTGACAGCGGGATGTGCCTTGTCATAGCGCCGAGGCACTTAAACAGGGTGCCTTTTATAATTAAAACAGCGCGGGCGCTTGGGTTTGAGCCTGTCTTGAAAAGCTCGCTTGCTTCGCTCGGTGAAATAGTAAACCACAGGATATGCGTGCTCGACACCATGGGGGAACTTTCAAAAATATATGCCGCGGGCGACGCGGCAATAATAGGCGGCGGATTTGTGAAAATAGGGGGGCATAACCCGATGGAGGCCGCCGCGATGGGGCTGCCTGTGATATTCGGAAAACACATGTATAATTTTGAGGACACCTCCGACAAGCTGGTAAAAGAGGGCGGTGCTTTCAGGGTGGAGAACCCCGCCGAAGGGCTCGCGCCGGTGCTGAAGGAACTGAAAGAAAATCCGGGGAAATGCAAATACATCGGAGAGAAAAACAGGGCTGTGATTGAACGGTACCGCGGTTCGGCGTCCACAACGGCGGTCATAATAAATGAAGTGATGATTGACAAAAAGACGGGGGGGCCTGATGAATGAGCGCGCCTGGCGCGAACTGATTTCGCGCAAAAAAAAGAGGCTGTCCGACATTCCCATGTTCACCATTTTGCTGGCCGCCTCTGTATTATACGGCGCAGCCGGTGTTATTAGAGCGCTGCTTTTTGCCCTGAAGATACTTAAACCCTCGGCGGTTAAGGCCAAAATAATATCGATAGGAAACATAACCGCGGGCGGTACGGGGAAAACGCCTTTTACAGAGGAACTGGCAAAGAGGCTGTGTAAAGCCGGAAAAAAAATTGTGATAGTGGCAAAGGGCTATAAACGGAAAAAAATAAACAAAACTGATGCCGTCTCTGACGGAGCGGCGCTGCTTCTTGACGAACTGCATTCTGGTGACGAGGCATTCATGCTCGCGCGTTCCGTTGACGGCGCGGCAGTGGTGGTCTCTGATGATAAGATAAAAGGGATAGAATACGGCGTCTTCAGGTTCAGGCCGGATATAGTGATATTAGACGACGGGTTTCAGAAGAGGCGTTATTTACCCGAAGCTTCCCAGATAGTCCTTATAGACTGCCTGAATCCTTTCGGCTACGGCAGGCTGCTGCCTGCAGGCACACTGCGTGAGAGCCCGTCGGCGCTGAAATACGCAGACGCAGTGGTGCTCACAAATACAAACATCGCGGGCGGCCCCGAGGCTGTTGAAAAAATAAAAGAAGCGGTATTAAACAGGGCGAAAAATGCCAGGATTTTTGAGGCCGAGCACCAGCCGAAATACTATTACAACATATTCACGGGTGAAAAGCAGGGTACCGGATATTTTAACGGAAAAAGGGTGGTGCTTTTTTCCAGCCTTGGAAACCCCGCGGGTTTTGAGCGCACGATAAAATCGCTCGGCGCGCATCCTGCCGTGAGCCTGCGTTTCAAGGATCACTACAGGCTCAGTAAAAAAGAGACAGAAGCGCTGGCAAAGTTATCTGAAGGCACGAAAGCGGATGCTGTAATCACCACGGAAAAAGACGAAGTCAAACTCATAAAAAAGAATTACCCGCTGAAGGATATATGGGTGCTTAAAATTTCAATGCTGATAAAAAACATTAAAGAGCTTGAAAAAAGGCTGAAGGTACAGCTGTGAAAGTACTGCTGATACGGTTGGGCTCCGCGGGTGACATACTGCTCTGCGCGGGCGCGGTAAAGGCGCTGAAAGAGCAAAAGGGCGCCGGGGTGCATATCCTTGTAAAAAAGAAATTCGCTCAGGCGGCGGAATTAACAGGCGCGGACAGGGTGATACCGTTTGAATTCAAGGGCGGGATATCAGAGATAGTTTCGCTCGCCGGCGCTCTCTCTGCGGAAAAATATGACATGATTGTTGACATGCAGTCAAACGTGCGTTCTTTGTTTCTTTGCGCCGTGATAAAGTGCCCGGTCAAAAGAAGAATCAAAAAAGAGGGGGTGAAACGCAGGTTTTCCCTCCTTTTTAAGTGGTTTCTGAAGGGCGGAGCCCCGGTAAAAGCGCGTTATCTGGAGGCCGCCGCGGTAAATCCGCCGCTTCAGGAAAAGCGCAGGATAAAAAAAAGCGGCATCGTAGTGCTGCACGCGGGAGCCATGTGGAAAAATAAGCGCTGGCCGTATATGGCAGAGCTCGCAAAAAAACTCGTTAAATTAAAGAAAGTAAAACGAGTTGTCATAACAGGGGTGAAAGATGAAGTTGAAAAAGGGGATGAATTGTTATATATTAAATCAAAAGGAATAAGCCTGATGCTCGGCAAAACGGATTTCAAAAGGCTTGCGGGGATAATCAAAGGCGCTTCGCTTTTTATAGGCAATGATACGGCAGCCGCGCACATAGCGGCGCTTTATTCTGTTCCGGCAGTTGTTTTTCTGGGGCCTACAGTTGTTTCTTTTGGATTTGTAAATAAAGAAGATTTTGTTGTTCTTGAAAAAGATCTGGGCTGCAGGCCGTGCCACCTGCACGGCGGCAAAAAATGCCCTGTGGGGCATTTTGAATGCATGCGTTCCATAAGCACTAAAGAGGCTCTTAAAGCTGCGGAGAAAATACTCAGCGGGGTGAGATGAGTTGCCGGTATCAAAAGGGTTTGCGTACAAAAAAAGAAATGACAGGAAGATAATAAATCCAAAGCAGATTAACCTGAAGGAATTCGGGTCAATACTTGTGATAATGCCGGTCAAAAACGCGGATTTCATAACTGCCGTGCCGGCTCTGGACGCGCTTAAAGAAGCCCTGCCTCCGGAAGGCAGGATAACCGCGATAGTGTCGCAAAACACCCTTAACCTGGCGAAAGCATGCGTGTCAATAGATTCAACCCTTTTGGTGAGCGCGGCAAAACCTTTGGCAACTCTCGGGGCTTATATCACGGTCGCAAAATCAAAATACCAGATTCTTATTAATTTTAATGATGTATCTGTTCTCGCCTTTGCGGTAGGGCTGGTAAGCGGCGCTGCGGCAAAGATTTCCTACGCGCCGAAAAAAGAGACCGCTTTTTACAACAAGGTTTACAACCTGCACCTGCACACCATAAACGAGCCGCAGCACAAGATTGTAAAATATTTGAGCCTCGTGAGGTTCATAGGCGCGAACTCTTATGACTTCACGCCGAGGCTGAAACTCTCGGAAGAGGACAAGAAATTCGCCTGTGATTTTTTTGCAAAAAACAACATCAGCGACAGTGACGCGGTGGTGGGAATACACCCGAGCCTGTTTGACAAGGACAAGAGGTGGGCAATAAACAAATACGCCCAGCTCACAAAACTGCTCTCCGAGAAGTACGGCATAAAGGTAATAGCGGTCCACCACCCGACGGAAAAAGCGGCGTTTAACGAATTCATGCACGTTTCCCGCAACAGCGCCATACCCATCGGCACATACGACTATGTAAAAATGACCGCTGTCGCCAGGTACATGTGCTGTTTTGTCTGCAACGAGAGTGATTTCATGCACGTGTTTTCGCCTTTTACACATATAATCGCGATATGGGGCCCCACTGACCCCGAGGTAAACAAGCCCGCGGGCGCGGGGCATCAGGTGCTCCGCGCGGCTGACAACAGGGCCGACTCTGTGCCGGTGAGCAGGCTGACCGAGATAGTAAGCGGGCTCACGGGAAGGCAATGAAAATATCAGCCGTAATAGCCGCCTACAACGAGGAAAAAAACATAAAGCGCTGCCTTGACAGCCTTTCTTTTGCCTCCGAGATAATCGTGATTGACTCGATGAGCACCGACAAAACCGTAAAAATCTGCCGCGCCGCAGGGGCAAAAGTCTATTCTGTTAAATTCAAAAGTTTTTCGCAGGTAAAGGGCCTCGGGTTAAAAAAAGCAAAAGGTGATTATATTTTCGTAATAGACGCGGATGAAGCCGCCTCTGCGATGCTCGCCGCAAAACTCGGGGAAATAGCCGCCAAGGGAGGGCCGGCTGATGCATACGAAATCAAAAGGGAAAACTTCTTTCTGGGCAGGGTTATCAGACATTGCGGCTGGGGTAAAGACTATCAGATAAGGTTTTTTAAAAACGGGAAAGCGCGCTATGACGGAAAGATAGTCCATGAAAATCTGATCGTGCGCGGGGTCAAGGGCAGGATACAAGAGCCGATACTTCATTATACATACCCGGACAGCGCCTCATATTTTGAAAAAGTAAACCGCTACACATCCTTGCAGGCGGTGCAGGACATAAACAAAATGGCTTTTTTAAAGATGCTGTATGCGCCTTTTTTCAGGTTTTTCAGGATGTACTTTTTAAAGCTGGGCTTCCTCGACGGATTCCGCGGTTTTATTTTGTGCGTTTACAGCGGTTTTACGGATTTTATAAGATTTGCAAAGGCGGTTGAGCTGAAGAGGCTCCGTAAATGAAACGCATTGTAATCAGAATGCCGAACTGGCTCGGTGACTGTGTGATGGCAACCGCATTTATAAAACCCCTTAAAAAGTACTTTGATGAAATTTACGCGGCGGTGCCATGTGGGCTTGAGAAAGTGTTTGATGGAAACAGTCAAATAACAGCGGTCATTTCGTATGACAGAAAAGACCTGAAATCAACGCTGGAAGCCGCAAAAAAAATCTCATCTTTAAAACCGGACTGCGCCGTTTCGCTCACACCTTCTTTTTCTTCCCATCTGTTTTTACTTTTGTGCAAGGCGGCGGAGAGATACGGCTACGCTGACGACGGCGGCAGCCTCTTGCTCACAAAAACATACAGACGCGACAAGTCACACCGCAGGGAGCATGTGACCGCCGAATACGAAAAGATTTTTTCTCTTGCCGCGGGCGCGCCCGTAAAAAGAGGAAAACAGTTTTTGAATCATGCGGCAGGCGCTGACGGGAAAAAAATTACCGCAAAACTAAAATTGTCCGGCAGGATAAAAAAAGTATTCATCGCGCCGTTTGTAAAGGGCGGGCCGGCCAAGGCCTGGCCGCCGGAAAAATATGAGCAGGTAATAAAAACGCTGTTAAAAAGGGGAATGGCGGTATATGTGACCGGGCTTGAGAGCGACAGGTTTTATATTTTTTCAGAGGCTGTTTTAAAAAATAAAAAATTCTTTGACATGAGGGGCGCGCCTCTCGGAGAGGTGTTTTTTGCCCTGTCAAAAATGAATGCGTTTCTTGGAAATGATTCCGGCCTCATGCACGCGGCTGACGCGATCGGCGTGCCTCTTGCTGTTGTTTTTGGCGCGACAGCACCCGGCTGGGGAGGGCCGCTGCAGCCCGGGGCAGTCTTGTTTTACAAAAACATAGAATGCCAGCCGTGCTATGAAAAAGAGTGCAGGTTCGGGCATTATAAATGTTTGAATGAAATATCGGCTAAGGAAGTGATTGATAGAATTGTAGAGGATTAGAGGGTTGGTAAGGACGGCAGCATGGCAGCATCGCAAGGACGGCTGGTAACTACCGCAGCATCGCAAGGACGGCTGGCAACTACTGCAGCATCGCAAGGACGGCTGGTAACTACCGCAGCATCGCAAGGACGGCTGGTAACTACCGCAGCATCGCAAGGACGGCTGGCAA
>CAYGHG010000047.1:0-7167 GCA_964349515.1 uncultured Spirochaetia bacterium | reverse complement strand
CTACTGCAGCATCACTTGGACGGCTCGTTATTCCTGCATAAATACTCCTTCGGATTTCTTGTTTATCAGCATTTTAATACGTGAGCGAGAATGGAGAGCGTGACCGCAATCGGCGATTTTTGATGTTTTTTCTATTGCGCTCAATCCCGCTTAAGGGGATTTTTTTGGTACCAGGGGAGGGAATTGAACCCCCGACAACTCGGGTATGAACCGAGTGCTCTAACCATCTGAGCTACCCTGGCACTATTTATGAGAGTTTAGTTATAGCAAAAAGAGGTGGAAGTGTAAAGAAATAAAAAAGGTGCAAAGGTGTAAAGGTGCAAACTGTAAGCTGTAAGTTGTAAGTTGTGGTTCTTCATTTCCCTCTTTACACTCCCCCTGTTTCCCCCTACAATACCTCCATGGATTCTTATATCAAAGCCAAACAGCACACAGAGCGTTATGTTAAAAAAGGGGGCAGGGTAATGGCCTGCGTTTCAGGCGGGCCTGATTCAATGGCCATGCTTCACATGCTTTACAGGCTTTCTAAAAACTGCGGTTTCAAACTTTTTGCCGCTCACTTCAATCACAGGCTCCGCGGCAGGGAAAGCACCGCTGATGCTCTCTTGTGCAGGAAAATCTGCAAAGAATACGGCGTAAAACTTTTCGAAGCGCAGGCAGACACGAAGAGTGCCATTAAGAAAAGCAGTCACGGGCCTGAAAAAACCGCACGCAGCCTCCGGTATTTATTTTTCCTAAAGACCGCGCTTAAAAACAGGATTGATAAAATAGCCCTTGCGCACACGCAAGACGACAATGCCGAAACAATTTTTTTCAGATTCATAAAAGGAGCGGGAAGCGAAGGGCTGAGCGGTATTGCAGAGTGCCGGGCGGCGCAGGAGGGGGATTTTGGCGCCGGACTCGGCGGGGCGGAAATAGACTTCATACGCCCGCTGCTTGGCGGGAGCAAGCAGGGCATAATGGAGTATATAAGAAAGAACAGGCTGCAATACAGAAACGATAAAAGCAATAAGGAGTTTGATTACGACAGAAATAAAATAAGGCACAGGCTGATACCGATGGTGGAAAAGGAAATCAACCCTTCGTTCAGGGAGACTATTACTTCGGTTGCGCCTGTTTTTGAAGCTGACAATGACTTTATCGATAAACATGCCGCCTCGGAAGCTTTGAAATGCTCAAAGATTGGGCGCGGGAAAGCTGTGATTTCGAGCAAATATTATGGAAAACTGCATCCCGCGGTCAGGTACAGGGTGCTCAGGCTGACCCTGGGAAAACTGCTCGGAGGCATGAGGAAAATAACAAAAAACTTGGTTTTTGCAACAGACAGTGCTATACTTGATAATAATAGGGCGGATTTGCCTTTGGGGCTTAAAATAGAGCCGAAGGACGGGGAAATTTCTGTCATAAGGCGGTTTCTAAAGAAAGTCATTTAAATGATTTTTTTTGTTAACAACCCCTTTTTCACATATTTCCCTTTATTCATCACTTCCGTCCTTTTTCTTTTGACTTAAAGTGCGATAAAAGAAAAAACTCTTGATTTTATTTGATTTTTCTAATATTATGGAAGGGAATAGAACCCCTAAACTATTTTGAGGGAGGTTTTACAGAATGTCTTTAAATGTGCATAAAAAGCTAATCTTTTCATTAATCCTTATCCTTATTTCAGCTGCTATTTTTGGTGCCCCGCGGTTTGTGATCGTAGCGCCGGGCGAGGTTTATACGGGTTCGGGGGCAAAGGACTCATCCGGACTTTTGCCGCAGGTGTCAGGAGTGCCTTTCAATGTCACGGTTTATTCGGCTGACGACAGCACTTGGGGATACCTTTCAACAGGCGCGCAGGTGGGAATGACAGCTCCGGAGGGAGCATTCAGCCCTTCTTCATTTACACTTGACCAGTCAGCGGGCGCGGTCAGCGATGCGAGGCGTTATCCCATTCAGGTCACTATAAATGAATCTTACAACGGTGGAAATCAACTTGTAGTTGCGTCAAATACCGGCGCGCAGGGAGTATCGCCGGGCAGTGTGACTGTTACTGTTCAGAAAATGACAAATTTCGGTTTTACAACCATAACATCGCCGCGCACCGCCGGCACTGCTTTTGCTGTTACGATAACGGCGAGAACAGCGGCTAATGCGACTGTCACAAATTTCCAGGGAACAGCCGTACTGACTGCTGTTTACTCGGGCGGGGGCTCTGTCAGCCTCGGTACTATACAGTTTGTAAACGGAGTTTATACAGGATTGCTCACAATGTACGACGCGACAGAGGGCTCACAGACTGTCACGCTGAACTGCGTGGCAACAGTTCCTTCTGTTTCAAGCACGAGCAACAGTTTTGCCCTGAACGCAAATTCCCTTAACAGGATGCTGATAATAGGGCCGGGCCAGGTTTATGAGCCGGGCACGCAGAGCGGAAACGGCAGGGTAGGCGGCTCAACAGCGACTTCACAGCAGACTGCAGGCGTGCCTTTCAGCGTTACGGTTTATGCCTGTGACGCATATTTTAATACAATCACCAGTGCGGCAGGTTCGGCAACCATGTCTTCGACAGACCCAAACGTTACGTTCTCGCCTTCGGCGGCGCAGAACCTTACCGCGGGCAAGGCTGTATTTATGGTGACGATGGCAAGCGTCGGAAGCGGAACGCAGAACATTTCGGTATCATATTCAGGCGCCACGGACAACACAAACACAGTGCCTGTAACTCACGGCCCGCTTGACAGGTTCAGGATTTCAACTACTGTTCCGACAGTAACGGCCGGCCAGACAGTTACCGTAGCGGCTGTAGCGCTTGACGCTTATGACAATACTGTGACTTCGTTCAGCCAGTCTGTCCCGCTTTCTGCATACACAGGCGGCGTTGCTATCAGCTCAAATAACTGGCTTGCGCTCTCAAACGGCGCCTTTATTAACGGCATAATGTCAGGTTCCATGCGTGCAAGATTTGCCATATATCAGAGGACGGTCAGCGCGACGGTAGGGTTTGTTTACAGCGGCGCAGAGGGTTACAGCAATGTGTTCACAGTTAACCCGGGAAATCCTTCAAAACTTCTTGTTATAGCACCGGGTGAGACGCACGACCCCGGCAATATTATAAACGGCGGAAAGACAGGCGCTCCTTCGTCTGTCGCCGCAGGCTCAAGCATCTCCGTTGACATATATGAAACAGATGCTTACGGAAACAGGATAACGACAATACCCGACCAGCAGATAGTAGTATCGGCACCCACAGACTCTCAGGCAACAATAGAGGGTATGCCGGTGCCTGTAACAGTAACGATGTCTGCGGGTTATGTAAATGTAAACGCAGTATTAAGGACAAGCGGAACCCAGCAGGTAAGGGCGGAGAACATAACAACGCCTTTGACCGTAGGGACAACATCAATACCTGTTACAACATCAACTGTATCTTATTTTGAAATAGCGAACATATCCTCGCCGCAGACTGTAGGCACCTCGTGCAGCCCGGTAATAAGGGCGCGCGATGAGTTTGGCAATATCGCCACAGGGTGGTCGGGGACAGTGTGGGTAACTTCGCCCCAGACTGACTATACGCTTCCGGACGAGACAACAATCAGATTACAGGGAACAGGCGTATCGCAGTCCGGGCACAGGTGGCAGGTTGTATTTGCGCCCGGCAACAACGGTGTGCGCTCGGATCTTACCGGTAATTTCTACAGGGCCGTGACTTACTCTGTCAGGCTGTTTGTAAGTGATGTTCAGGAGGATACGCCTGAAACAAATACCGGCCACATCGGCCAGAGCGGAAGCCTGACAGTTAATCCCGGTACGGCAAACAGGATGTTCATACTCGCGCCGGGCATGGAGCACAGGCCCGGTACCTCTGACGGCACAAACGGGACTCCGATAGGGCAGTCTGCAGGGGCGCCTTTTCCGGTTACTGTATCGGTGGTTGATGCCTGGTATAATATAATACCCGGCAGGACGGACAATGTAGGCATAGACACGGTTGACAACCCGAAGTCGCTTGTAAATGGAGCGGCTCCGACACCCACGCCTGTTCCGGTCAGCCTCTCAAACGGCTCGAGAGTTGTAAACGTGCAGTACAACCAGCAGTCAACTTCTTTCTGGGTGCGCGCGCATAATAACTCTGTCGCGGGTATAACAGACTATATAACCCCAAATATAACTGTGTTTAACGTAAGAAAGTTCCTCATAACAGCTCCCGGAGGGGCTGCGATCAGCGAGCAGACTGCGGGAACCCCTTTTCAAATCTCAATAACAGCCTTTTCTGACGAGTATGCCGCGGTGCCTGCAAGCGGGTTTACAGGCACCATCAAACTTAAAGCAAGCAATGATTACAGCGATTCTGAGTACTGTATTGAGCCGACTACTTCGCTAAGTTTTGTGGAGGGCGTCTGCGTCATGGATGTTACTATGTACAGGGCCTCAACCACGAGGACAGGCATAGGTGTTCAGATAAAAGGTCTATATGGATCTACCGAGGACCAGTCAAATTCATTCAGCCTTTGGTGGAAGCAGGCGTCAGATGTGCTTGTGTTGATAGACGGAATGTCACATAAACCGGGGTTGAACCATGTGGGAATACCGGGTTACAAAGGTTACACAGGAGCTCCAAAAACAGTTGAAGCGGGACAGCCTTTTCAGCTGGAGGTATACTATGTGGACCAGTATTATAACAAGGTACTTGACATATTCACATACTGCAGAGTGACATCGACCGATACACTGGCTACTGTAGGTTCAGTGCCTTTAAATACCAATAATGTCTATGTTACAATTACTGCCGGCGGATATCCGGGCAGCCCTTTTGCAAACGCGGTATTAAGGCGCGTTGGCGCAACCGGAATGCAGACCTTTACAGCAGAGCCGGGCGGCGCTTTGCCGAATAACACATGCCCCTCTATAAGCGTGCGCCATACGACCGCGGATCACATAGGCGTAATAGCACCTGCAGGGCCTGTTACGGCGGGTGAGAATTTCAGCATTACGGTTCAGGCGCTTGACGCGTATCAGAACCTCTGCGACAACTTAAACGGGGGAGTGCCTTTCAATGAGACTGTGGTGCTCTCGCCGGGTTTGAGCCTTTCATCCAACACTATTTTCCCTGTGCAGTACCCGTTGACAAACGGGCAGGCAGTAATAGGGAACATGAGAATATTCCAGGCGCCGGTCACAAACGCGACCATAGAGGCCTCTTATGCAACAATATCAGGCACATCGCAGAACATAGTAACCCAGCCTGCTTCTTTTGAGCGGCTTCTTGTGATGTCATCGGGAATGAACAGGATAAACGGGGTTTACACAGGGGCGGCTCCGGGCACATGGGCTATGGCGACAGGAGCCCCGGATTTTGGCGGAGGCAATCAGGTTAATTCAGAATCCACAAATGAAAACGGCTACGAGTTCAGGGTTTATTCCTGCGACGCATACGGCAACATAACTTTCACAACTGATGTCATAGGGCACACAATAACAATTACGACATCTGACCCGTATGCAGTCCCTGTTACTCAGGGGGCGATATCTGAGCTCAACGGAGAACTTATCAGAAACGTGATATTCCATACAGCTATGAGCGGTGTTAATGTAACGGCGGAAATAGACAGGCCGGGGATCAGTTCATATACTACGCCCGACTTTACGACAACGCCGGGCTCGCCTTACGGGATGCAGCTTTTAATGCCGGGTCTGCACGCCGTACCGGGTTCCGGTTACTGGACCACGGCATCGGGCGGCAGGTGGTATAACGGCGTAACAGGAACAAGCCAGACACAGCTCTCGGGAAACCCTTTCCCTGTGACTGTGCAGGCATCGGATAAATTTGGTAACTTTACGCCTTCACCTGGAAACAGCATAGGCGTAAATACCACTTCTTCAAATGTAAACTCTTTCCCGAGCCAGGATAATACCTTTATAGGAAGGCTCGGGGATTACGCGCCGGGAAGGCTCACATTTACGGCAAATCAGATTATACCGGGCACATCCATGGACATTACTTTCTTTGTGACTGACAATGAGAGCCCGAGAACTCTTGATCCGGGGAACTGGCTGAAAAACCCGAGTGTTACAATAGTCCAAAGCGGGCTTCTGGAATATGAAATAATCGTAAACGGAGTGGTTATCGGCGACGGAACAAATTCAACTACAGCGGTATCATTTCCGGACACATTTGCAATGACAATAAATGTAATAGACCAGGTCTCAAGACAGCCTGTCTTCGGAGTATCGGAGGTCTTTACACTTGAGGCTGTTTATCCCAACCCTCCTTTTAATACCGCGAGGGGTGCGCTCGGCATACAGAGCGGTTCTGTAATAAACGGGATATTTACCACCATTAATCAGTCCTATAACGCGGCAGAGCGTATCAGGATAAGAGTGAGCGGTGTGAGCCTGACAGCGCAGACGTCGTGTATCATAGACCTTGCGCCAAACTCGCTTAACGCGCAGATGACTCTGACTGCGAGCCCGGCGAACATACGCTCGGGGACAGAGTCGGAGATTATAGCTTATGTCTATGACCCCAACGGCGACCCTGTAACGGGGCAGCCTGTTTACTTTGAGTATGTATCAGGGACGTCAACATCTGAGGGCACTTTCCCGTCAGGCCTTACGGCTGTGGCGGAAACCGATTCTCAGGGTTATGCCGTTGTGCCGTTTACGGGCGGTTTTATAAACGGCAGGTGCGACATACTTGCGACTTATTATGGCGCGGCAAATGTTACGAGGACCACAACCGTAAGAGTTTCACTCACCGATCCGATAGAGGGTGAGGTTTCAAATTACCCCAACCCCTTCAGGGCAGGGAGTGAGAACACAAACATCTCATATCTGCTTGCAGAGGCAACGGACGTTAAAATAAGGATATATACGCTCTTTGGAGACCTCGTGTGGTCAAGGGATATAGACCGCAACCAGCCCGGCGCAACAGCGGGCGAGGTAAATGTCATAGCCTGGGACGGCCTTAATATGAAAGGCAAGACAGTAGGCAACGGCGGCTATATTTGCGTGGTTGAAGCTGTCATAAACGGCCAGAACAGAAAAATGACGAGGAAAATAGCAGTCCAGAAGTAATCAGATGTGCGCGAGCTTTAATGAGCGCTACAAGAGCATTGATCAATAATGAGAAACTTGAAAAAGACGGAAAGCATTAATAATTAGTATTTCAATAAACCATGTTGCGGA
>CAYGHG010000046.1:0-19314 GCA_964349515.1 uncultured Spirochaetia bacterium | reverse complement strand
GAGGCGGATAAGTAGCCTGCCTGCCGGCAGTAATAGACACAAGAACAGCGATATAATTATTAATCAGCTGTAAGAGGCTCTGATAAAATCCGACAGCTGTATGATTTCTATTTTTTTATATTTTTTGAACGAAAGCAGATGATTATCCCCTGATACTATTATTGAACTGCCTGCTGAGGCAGCCGCCTCTATAATTTTATTGTCTGTAGGGTCGTTCCTGACAATGCAAATTTTTACCGTCGGTTTAACTATGGAAGTGAAGGAACGAATGTGAGAAATAAAGCGGCTGCAGTCTGTGGCTGAAAATTTTAGTTTAAACTCAATTACCCTGCTGAATTCTTCGAGAATCTCTTCTGACAGGCACATGGTAAAAACGTTTTCAGCTGCCATAGCAATAAAGCGCTGCGTCAGAGCCGAAGGGAAAGCATAAGCTGAAGCGAGAATATTGGTATCAGCCGTTACTTTTTGGTTTGCGCGCAACTCTTTTTACCTCGTGGACGGCTTTGTCTATGTCTTCTTCGGTAAATATGCCGGCTTTTGCGGCGGCTTCCGAAGCCAGCGATACAAGCTCTTTGTACTCTTCTTTTACAACGTATTCCCTTACTGCTTCCGTGACAAGGGCACTGTAATTTTTCATTCTTTTTTTGTGCATTCTGTGAAGCGCGTCAGCAAGTGTTTTCGGGATAGTTACGCTTATTGCCTGAGTATTTTTCATATCTCACCTCCTAATACATATGATTTTATCATATAATTTAATTGTGTCAAATAAAATAGAGAAAATCACCGCATATCCTTCCCGCGCCGAAAGGGTGGGAATATTACTGCAGGTCAATTAACACGCTGATAATCAGTTTCCGCTAAACAGATACTGTATATAATAGTGTGTAATTTGGTTCTTGATATAAAACCTCGCCCCCTTTGGGGGAGAGGTTTTGGTGAGGGGGGTGCTTTTAAGTCTTTATAAACGCCCTCATCCCGGCCTTCTACCCCGCGAGCGGGGTAGAAGGAGAATAGCCTGTTATTACAAGTCTTTTTTTCAATTACACACAATCCCTTACATTTCCGCTAAACAGCCTTCCTTTACTTACTGTATTTGTGTGTGTATAATTGTATTAAAGGCGGTGATTTATATGGTGCACGACATTAACGGAAAAAAGATAGACGACAGAATAGCTGATATGATTTTTAAAAAGCAGATCCCTAAAAAAAGGGATTTTCTTGACGAGCGCCTTGCCCGTCAGGCGCACAGGATTTTCAGGCTTGACAACTTAAGGATTATTAAAACGTGCGACCTTGAGGTTTATGACGCATATTTGAAAAAGATGGCTTATCCCGACCTGTACAGATAAGAAAGTGAAAGCTTAGGTTTGTTTCAGGTTTCAGGTTTCAAGGAAAAACATAAAACCACGGTTTGTTCCGGGTTTGTGTGGTTACCTGAAACTTGTCTTTATAGTTGATACTGTCAAGTATTGTGTGTAATTATGAAAAGATTTGTAATAATAGGTGATTCTCATTATACCCCGCTCGCGGGGTATAATGCCGGGATGAGGGTGTATTCAAAGACTTAAAAACACCCCCCTCACCAAAACCTCTCCCCCAAAGGGGGCGAGGTATTACATCAAGAACCAAATTACACACTATTATATACAGTATCTTATAGTTTTAACCCTTGACAAACCACCAGTGCAGGAATAAAATTATTTTGTTAAATGTTCAAATATGCCGCGCGTAAATCGCGGATAACTTTTATATGAAAGCCGGTAAACGGGAAAAAAATCTTTGAGCAACCCCTGAAAACACGGACGGGAAACCCCTATGCGGAAAAACTACCCGCTTTTGCCAAAACTCTTTACTGTTATAAAAGAAGGATACGGATTCAAGGCTTTCATGCCTGACCTCGGCGCCGGCATTATTGTAGGCATAATTGCCGTGCCTCTTGCCATTGCTTTTGCCGTGGCAAGCGGAGTCAAGCCGGAGCAGGGGCTTTATACCGCGGTAATAGGGGGTTTTTTCATATCGCTTCTTGGAGGCAGCAGGTTTCAGATAGGCGGGCCGACAGGCGCTTTTGTAGTGGTTGTGGCGGGCATAATGGCGCAGCACGGCTATGGAGGGCTTGTAACCGCAATGATCATGGCAGGCATAATGATGATTATAATGGGGCTTTTGGGAATGGGTTCTTTCATTAAATTCATTCCTTATCCGGTGACGGTGGGCTTTACAGCAGGCATAGCGGTTATCATAGCAGTATCCCAGATAAAAGACTTAACAGGCATGAGCGGTGAGGCGCCGGCGGAATTTATCGAAAGAGTTTCATTTTACGCGGCTAACATGGATAAAATAAACCCATGGGATTTGGGCATAGGAATTTGCGGGATAGCGCTTCTCGCGGCATGGCATAAAGTGCCGGGAAAGGTGCCCGGGTCGCTTGTACTGATCATACTTGCCACGGCTGCTGTCAGGTTTTTCAGGATACCGGCCGAGACTATCGGGCACAGGTTCGGCGTAATGTCGGCGGCGTTACCGCAGATTTCATTTCCTCAAATCAGCCTTGAATCCGTGCGCAGGCTTTTTTCGCCTGCGGTCACAATAGCCCTGCTCGCCTCAATAGAATCACTGCTCTCCGCTGTTGTGGCAGACGGAATGACAGGCAGAAAGCACCGCTCAAATGCTGAGATTACGGCGCAGGGGGTTGCGAACATAATGTCCGGGCTCTTTGGCGGCATACCTGCTACAGGCGCCATAGCGAGAACGGCGGCGAACATTAAAAACGGCGGAAAAACCCCTGTTGCGGGGATTATTCACTCCGTTACGGTTCTTTTTGTACTGCTGTTTTTTGGAAGGTTCGCGGCAATGATACCCATGGCCGCTCTTGCCGCCATACTTATAGTCGTTGCTTACAATATGGGGGAGTGGAAATATTTTGCCGGTATTTTCAGGTATCCAAAAAGCGATGCCGCGATAATGCTTGTAACGTTTTTGCTGACGGTTTTCGTGGACCTCACCGCGGCAATAGAGGCGGGCATACTTTTGTCAATGTTTCTGCTGATGCGCAGGCTCTCTGATGTTACCCGCTCGGAGTTTATTACAAATTCCCTTAAGGAAGATGAGGAAAAAAATGATGACAAATCCATAAATGCAAGAAAGGTGCCTGAAGGCGTTGAGGTGTTTGAAATAGACGGGGTTTTCTTTTTCGGGGCGGTAGATGCTTTTAAAAACGCGATGGAAGAGATGTCAAAAAAACCGAAAGTGTTCGTTCTGAGAATGAGAAAAGTCCTGTCGGTTGACGCGGCCGGGCTTAAAGCAATAGAAGAACTGCATGAAAAATTCCGGAGGGAGGGCGTTGATTTTGTGCTCTCGGGAGTGCACGCCCAGCCCTATTTTGCGATGGAAAAAGCGGGGCTGAACGACATCATAGGAAGGGAAAATGTGACCGCCGACATTGACGGCGCTCTCGCAAGGGCGGCCGTGATAATTGAACAAAGCACAGTTAAAAACAGCCCGGAACGTTGAGCATAAAAAAAAGCATTGGGAATTTAATTCAAACAAACAGGAGTTTTATATGGCTCACATGATTATGTATTCGAGGTTTAAGCCTTTCAGGGCCATCATTGCAGGCTACGCAATGCTTATTGCAGCGGGAACTTTTCTTCTCATGCTGCCGGTGTCATCGGCCGTTCATGCCCGGCAGCCGATGCTTGACGCTTTTTTTACGGCTGTGTCTGCTGTTACGACTACAGGGCTGACATTGAGCGATACCGCCGCTTATTACAGCATTTTTGGACAGATGGTGATACTTGTACTAATACAGATTTGCGGCTTGGGCTACATGATATTCGTATCAATGATACTGATGGGGTTCGGCCGCAGGTCGGGGGTTAAAAACATGATGCTCATAAAGGAGTCAATCAACAGCCCCACCTATGAAAGCGCGGTAAAATTCATAAAAATAGCGGTCATTTTCACCCTTGTGTTTGAACTTCTGGGTACTTTGATTTTGTTTGTTTCGTGGCAGGGTAAAATGGGGGCCGGAACGGCGCTATATCAGGCTTTCTTTCATTCCGTGTCGGCATTCTGCACCGCGGGATTTTCCACATTTGAAAACGGGCTTGCAGGTTTTAACCATGATAACACAATGTACGCGGTTGTTACGCTGTTGTGTTTTGCGGGCGGGATCGGTTTTTTCGTACTGTATGATTTTTATTCCTATGCCAGGGGTAAAATAAAAAGGGAACCGCGGGTGCATCTGAAGGCGCACACAAAATTCGCGGTAATTACCACAGCCATAATACTATCGGCGGCTGTCATGATTCTTTACATAATGGAGCATGCCGCGGGTGAATCAATGTTTCAGGACATAAAGGACTCCGTATTTCAGGTGGTTTCCGCTTCCACCACTACGGGGTACAACACCGTGGACATTGGTGCGCTGCATCCCTCTGCGGCCCTCGTACTGGCCGTTTTGATGTTCATAGGCGCGGGGCCGGGCAGTACCGCGGGCGGGATAAAAATAATTTCCATCGGAGTGCTTGCCGTGATGTTTTACTCTATAGTAAGCGGGCAAAAGGATGCGGTGGTGTTTAAAAGAAAAATACCGGACAATAAGATTGAGACCATAACCGCAATCTGCTTCGGCGCAGTTGCCTGGGTTTCTGCCGCCATGCTCGCGCTTTTGATAACCGAAAAACAGGATTTTCTAAAGATATTTTTTGAAGTAATGTCAGCTTTCGGTACAGCGGGGTTGTCCATGGGTATAACTCCCGAGCTTACGCCTGCGGGAAAAATAATCATATCGCTTACCATGATATTCGGCCGTATCGGGCCGCTCGCCCTCGGATACTCCCTCGTGGGCGGCAGCGCGAAAACGCATCTTGAATACCCTGAGGCGGAGATTATAGTAGGGTAAAATAAGAACAATTAGCAGTTAACAATGAGCAAAGGGAAACGCAATAACGGTTGCGCTGTTGTTTTTAACCTTTGCACTTTGAACATTGCACCTGGGTTTTTTCAGTAAAAGTATTTATACAACACCCCGCCTTGTTTATAGTATAATATCCAAAAATAACCGGAGGAATTAGTGGCTGATTACGGCGGTTTGTATAGTAAGTTCCTGAAATCCGCTTCTGCTGACAAGTGGAAAAAACTCGGTGCAAAACGGCGCTCCGGCGTGCTTGCGCCTCTTTTTTCTTTTTACTCCTCTTCGTCCGAAGGTATAGCGGATTTTTTTGACATCAAACTTCTTGCAAACTGGTGCGAAAAGTGCGGCATGACAATACTGCAGCTTCTGCCCATGAACGACACGGGCTACAACTACACCCCTTATGACTGCCAGTCCACTTTTGCCCTTGACCCCATGTACATACGCCTGAGTGAAGTAAAAGGCAGTGCTGCGGTTTCTGCAAAAATCAAAAAATTGCAGAAAAAATACCCTGCGTCCTCAAAACGGGTGGATTACAGTGTGAAAAAAGATAAGCTTAAAATATTAAAAGAGATTTACCTCTCGGATGAAGGGCAGCAAAAAGATTTCGAACTTTTTAGAAAACAAAACAGTTTCTGGATAGAGGATTACGGAATATACAAGGCTTTAAAGGCGCATCATTCTGAAAAGTCCTGGGAGGAGTGGGAAGAAGAATACAAGTTCAGGGAAGCCGGCAGCCTTGAGGCGTTTGCACGTGAAAATGAAGATGAAATACGTTTCCATATCTGGCTGCAGTTTGCTGCGGCATCGCAGTTTAAGGCGTCGCGCGAGTATGCGAATTCAAAAGGGGTGCTGTTATTCGGGGACCTGCCTTTTCTCGTATCTCGTGACTCCTCCGACGTGTGGGCAAACCAGAACTACTTCAAATTAAACATAGTATCAGGCGCGCCTCCTGACATGTATTTCGCGCTCGGACAGCGCTGGGGCATGCCGCCTTATAACTGGGAGCGGATAAAAGAACACGGCTATGATTATCTGGCGGAAAAACTTAAATTCGCGGAAAATTTTTATGACATGTTCAGGATTGACCACTTTGTGGGGCTCTTCAGGCTGTGGACCATAAAGGAAGACGAGCCCCGTGAAACGCACGGCCTAAACGGGGTATTTGACCCGCCGGATGAAGCACAGTGGGAATCCCACGGCAGGCAGATAATAGATGTCATGCTGAAAAGTTCTTCCATGCTTCCCTGTGCGGAGGATTTGGGCGTTGTACCGGAGTGCTCCTACAGGGCGCTTGTTGATTACGGCCTGCCCGGCATGGACGTGCAGCGCTGGTGCAGGCACTGGGGCGGTACGAATGAGTTTAAAACTGAAGATAAATACAGGCCCAACTCCATGTGCGTCATATCGAGCCACGACATGTCGCCGTTTGAACTGTGGTGGGAGGAGGAAGCGGGCACAGTCGACGAGATGCTGGTTGAAAAATACTGCTATGACAATGATTTTAACAGCGCGAAAATAAAAAAAATGCTTTTTGACGAGCCGCGCGGAAACGGCAGGCTGAGGTTTAAAAAAGAAATCAGCAGCCCGGAAGCGGTGCTTAAAGCCCTTAACAGGCCGAGAAATGACGTGTGGATGTTTTATGACATGAACAAAGAGGCGTCCCCTGAGAGGGATTTGTTTAAGAAATTTTTAGGCATGGACGGCAATACAAAAGAACTGTGCCGCGCGGCGCTTGAAAAAGCGGCGTCTGCCCGCTCTATTTTTTCCGTCCAGCTCGTGCAGGACTATCTCACGCTTGGCGGTTATTTTGACACATGGGACAAGCACGAGATGAGGGTAAATACCCCCGGCACTGTGTCGGATAAAAACTGGTCTATCAGGATGCCCTTGCCGCTTGAAGATATGCAGGGGATGGGGATAAATGGGATTATCAGGGAAGTCTTTCGGATAAGTGAAGGAAAGACAGAAGACAGAAGACAAAAGACAAAAGTGAAAGACTGAAGACTGAGACTGAAGACAGAAGACAGAAGTGAAAGACTGAAGACTGAAGACAAAAGTGAAAGACTGAGACTGAAGACAGAAGACAGAAGACAGAAGACAAAAGTGAAAGACTGAAGACAGAAGTGAAAGACTGAAGACAAAAGACTGAAGATAAAAGACAAAAGACAGGAGACAGAAATGAAGGGAGAAGGCAAAAGCACTGTTTTAATTTCTGTTTTATGTCTTCTGTCTCATCAACTTATTTTTTAGGGAGGTTTTGACATGAAACATGTTTTTCTTTTTGTGCCAAAGGAATGGAAGGTAAAGGGTAATTATACTGATGAGAACGGCAGAAGGATTAAAGTGGAAGGCTTTATGAAGATTGCGCACAAAAGCGGCAACTGGGCCATGAATGTGGAGCTTGTGGTTCCGATGAAGGGCGGAAAAAGCCTGGATTTGCGCAGCGTTTACAAGGTAAAGCCCGTGAAAAAAGGGGGGGTGGAAACCTCCTGGACTTCCGAAAACAAGATAACCGGCAAATGCTCGGGCAGGTTTTTTGTCGCGGGCCCTTCGATAATATCCACCTATACCACCAAAAACAATCAGTACGCCGGATTTGAGACATTCAAATTCACAGGCGGAGGCAGGTACGAAAACGAAGGCGCGATATACCAGGGAACAGAGAGGGTGTCGAGCTGGAAACTGAGCCTTTACTGAAATAAAAGTTGAAAGAAAGACATAAGACAGAATTTAAAGAATTAACTTTACACTTTGAACCTTTACACGTTTACACTCAGGGTTATTAAAAGGAGCTTCTTTTGAAAGAACGCAAACCGCTTCAGCGGGGAATGGAAGTTGAGGTTTTTTTGGAGAGATATGTATATGGCGGCGCCGCAGAGGGTTTCTTTAGAGGCTCCCGCGTGCTGGTGCCTTGCGCTGTGCCGGGGTCAAAGATAAAGGCGCGGCTTGAACTCGTAAAGGACAACTTTGCGATTGCAAGGCGGTTGATTGACATCAGCCCTTCGCCGGACCGGGTAAAACCAGCCTGCCCCTATTTCGGGGAATGCGGCGGGTGCGATTTTCAAAACTGCTTTTATGAGGCGCAGAAAAAAGCAAAGCTTTCATTTATAACAGACAGCCTTGAAAAAACAGCGGGCATTGAAACCGGGTACATAAACCCAATGGTCACACACGTAAAGCCATATAATTACCGCAACCGTTCGGTGTACATGCTTTTAAAAACAAAAAACAGGATAAGCGCGGGGTTTTTCAGGGCAAAGAGCCACGAGATAGTGGCGGTGGAAAACTGCAGTATAGTCAAAGAAGGAATTAATGAAGCGGCAAAGGCGGTTACAGAGGCGTTAAACAGCCGCGTTAAGGATGTTGAGGTTTACTCTCCGGAGAGCGGCAGAGGGTATCTGAAATTTTTTCAGATACGCGAAGGCTCAAAAGGGGAACTGCTTGTCACTTTCTGCGTAAACGGGCGCGAGACGAGGGAGTATATCAGGTCGGCGGCGAATTACATAAAAGAGAGGGTAAAATCACTCGCGGGAGTTACGGTGAACTTCGCGGAAAAAACAGGGCCGCAGGATTTCGGGGAAAAGGAAGAAACACTTTACGGGCTGCCCTATGTTTCTGAAGTGATAAATGACACCGAGTTCAGGCTGAACTCAAGGGCTTTTTTCCAGATAAGCGGCTCAATGCTCAAAGAAATGGTAAAATTCATAGCGGCCCGTATTAAGCCAAACGGCCGGGTCCTTGACATATACGGCGGCACAGGGGCGCTCACCCTACCGCTTATTTCAAGGATAAATTCCCTGACCGTGATAGACAATATGGAAGACAATATAAAGCAGCTGAATGCCGTATGCAGATTTAAAAAAATAAGAAATGTAAACGCGGTTTTATCTGACGCCGAACAGGCGGGTTATGAGCTCGTCAAAAAAGGGGGCTATGACACCGCGGTTATTGACCCGCCGAGAAAAGGCATACACCCAAGGCTTATCGCGGCACTTAAACGCGGGGGGCCCGGGCAGATAATATACGTATCGTGCAACCCGCAGAGTTTTGCAAGAGACATCCGTGATTTAAAGGAAAGATATTTCCTGAAAGAAATCACCCCGTTTGATCAGTTTGCCCAGACTTACCACGTGGAGCTGATGGCGGTTTTAGAACTTAAAAGGACTCAGAGCCCACAGCCCATGGGCCATGGAAAAAAACAAGTTTCAGGTTTCAGGCCTCAGGTTTCAGGGAAAGACAGGGATAAGACAAAAAACAGATATGTGAAGCCCGGGCAGGAAAAAGACATGGGCGGCGCCTCGGACCCTGACAGGAAGAAATGGCATTACAGGGACAGGTTAAAGAAACCGGGCAAAGGGCAAAGGTAAAGCGCAGAGCCCGGTTTTTTTTATCTTGCCAAAGGGTCTTAAATATCTATAATAGATAGGGTTTGTTTAAAAAAATTTCCGGAGGCATTTTATATGAGCGCTGATGTAATAGTAGGGGCCCAGTGGGGCGATGAAGGAAAGGGTAAAATCGTAGACGTTTTTTCCGAAAAATATGATGTGATAGTACGTTATCAAGGCGGGTCAAACGCGGGGCATACCGTGATAACCGGCGATAAAAAATACATACTCCACCTCCTTCCCTCGGGGATACTGCACCCTGAAAAGTTAAACATAATCGGCCACAGCGTGGTTGTGGACATAAACGGGCTTGTGACAGAGATAAAGGAACTGCAGGAAAAGGGGATAAAAATAACCCCAAAAAACCTCATATTGAGTTCAAATGCGAGCGTGGTGCTTTCATATCACAAGGCTCTGGATAAGGGCAGGGAAAACTCAAAAAAAGGCGCAAAGAAAATAGGGACCACGGGCAGGGGCATAGGGCCCGCTTATACCGACAAGTATTCAAGGACAGGAGTGAGAATCAGGGATTTATACGACATAAAACTGCTTAAGGAAAAACTTGCAGAAAATCTCTCGGAAAAAAATTATCTGCTGAAGTTCTACGGTGAGAAAACCATAACCTCTGATTCGGTCATAAAAGAATTAAAGGCAGCGGCCGCGTTTTTAAAACCTTTTGTCCGCGATACCGTCACGCTCCTCCCGGAGCTTCTTGAAAAAGGCAAAAAAGTGCTTTTTGAAGGGGCGCAGGGCGCGCTTCTTGACATTGATTTCGGCACATACCCTTTTGTGACTTCGTCCAACCCCACGCTCGGCGGAGTGATCACAGGTTCGGGGATCAATTACCGAAGGCTCGGTAAGGTATGGGGCATTACGAAAGCATACCAGACCAGGGTCGGAAACGGGCCTATGCCGACCGAAATGGAAGAACCGGTTCATTCAAAGACAAGGGCAGAGGGCGGCGAGTACGGGGCCACGACCGGCAGGCCGAGGCGCTGCGGGTGGCTGGACATGGTGGCGCTAAAGTATGTGTGCGAGATAAACGGGATGACAGACATAATACTTACAAAGCTTGACGTGCTTTCCATATTTAAAAAGATAAAAGTCTGTACGGCATATATGTATAACGGCAAAAAAACCGGCGGCTTCCTGTCGGATGCATCTGAGCTTGCAAAATGCACCCCGGTTTATAAGACGCTCAAAGGCTGGGGCACAGACATAACAAAGGCCAGAAAGTTCACGGACCTTCCCAAAGAGGCAAAAGATTACATCAGGTTTATAGAAAAGGAAACAGGGGTAAGGGTATCAATAGTAAGCGTAGGGCCTGACAGGGAACAGATTTTAACTACAGTTAAGAGCTGACAATGAAAAAAACGCAGCCTGCGGCTTTGAAGGCTGCGCCCGCAATGAAAGACCCGGTGCTGCTTTGCGGGCTGAAAAAATCCATGCTTTTTTCGGGCAGCGTGCGCACTGTGGCGGCTTACTCGCCCGGTAAAATCCTGCCCGCGCTATACACCATACAATCCCATCTGAACAAAGGATACTACGCCGCGGGGTTTATCACTTTTGAGGCGGGGTGCCTTATCAACGGGGTAAAGCCCCGCGCCTTAAAAAAGGGACTGCCCCTGCTGTGCTTCGGGTTGTATTACCCCCCTGAAATAAAAAACGTAAAAGAGGCATTACAGCAGGGTGTCCTGCCTTACAGGGTGTCGCCTCTTAAAACTCATACTGATAAAAAGAGATATTTACGCTCTGTTTCCTCCATAAAAAAACTCCTTAAAGACGGCGAGCTTTATCAGGTTAATTACTGCATCAAAAACTCCTTTGAGTTCTCGGGGGACATAAACGGGCTTTTCGCCGGCATGTACGCTAACCAGCCGGTTGAGTACGGGGCGTGCTTTGATTTAAAGGGAGTGCGCGCGGCTTCTGTCTCGCCCGAGCTTTTTTTCAGGTGCAAATCAGGGCGGGTAGAGATGAAGCCGATGAAAGGCACGCTGCTGAAACCGGCCTCTAAAAAAGCCCTTGGTGATTTCAAAAAAGACCCGAAAACGCTCGCCGAGAACCTCATGATTGTTGACCTTATCAGAAACGACCTCGGAAGAATATGTGACGCGAACACTATAAAGGTAAAGGAGCTGTTCGGCGTGGAAGAGCATCCCACGCTCTGGCAGATGACATCCACCGTAACCGGAAAACTAAAAGCAGGGACAGCCATAAAGGATATTTTAGCCGCGCTTTTTCCTTCCGGATCGGTGACAGGGGCGCCAAAGAAGCGCTCTATCGAGGCGATACAGGCGCTTGAAGACGGGCCGAGAGGGATATATACCGGAGCCATAGGATATTTCGGGCCGGGCAATGAGGCATGCTTTAACGTCGCGATCAGGACAGCCGTGATTTCGGGTGATGAGGGCGCGCTGTGGACCGGCAGCGGCATAGTGGCTGATTCTGACGCACGGGCCGAGTACCGCGAAGTCATGGGAAAGGCGGATTTTTTCAGGAAACTTCATGAGAAATTTTACATCTTTGAATCAATGCTCTGCGGCAGGGGCAGGATTTTTCTCCTGAAAAACCACGTCAGGCGCATGGCGCGGGCGGCGAAGGAATTCAAAATTCCATTTGAGCCTGCCGCGGCGGAGCGCGCTTCGCTGAAACAGGCATCGCGTATCAGGGGAGAGATCAAGTTAAAGATGATTCTGAAGCAGGACGGGTCTTTTGAGTTTGAAAAACATCCTGTTAAAGAAGCAAAAGCTGACGTAAGGCTGATAATCAGCAGTTTGAGGGCTGACAGCAGTGACGTTTTCCTGCGCCACAAAACCTCCAACAGGCAGATTTATGAGGCAGCGCTCAGAGAGGCGCATGACGCAGGCGCTGATGACGCTGTCATATTAAATGAAAGAGGGGAAATTACAGAGGCAGCATCCTCAAATGTCTTCATAGAAAAAAAAGGGGTGTTTTTCACGCCTCCCATATCCTGCGGCCTGCTCGCGGGCACATACAGGGAATATCTGCTGAAGAAAGAACCGGGGAAATACAGGGAAAAAGTACTGACGCTAAAAGACCTGAAAAATGCTGATGAGGTTTATCTTTGTAATTCGGTGAGATTGTGGAGAAGGGCTGTTTTAGTGGCGAGTGACGAGTGACGAGTGTGGTGGTTTTAACTTCTGTCTCTTGTCTTATGGCTTTAATACTCAAAATAGGAAGTCAGATTTAACGGCAAATCCCCCTACGCTGCGCGAGAAAATAGAAAACAGATAGTTGAGAGTAGATTATGATTGCATTGTTTTTGCTTTAACTTTTGTCTTCTGTCTTTTGGCTTTTTTATAGCTTATAGCTTATAGCTCATGGCTCATGGCTTATGGCTTAATACAATCCCCCCCCTAGCCCCCCTTTACCCCTCAAGGGGGTACTGAAAAGAGTGGGAAAGGGGGTTGGAAAAAAATACCATATTGACTTTAGGAATGTTTATAATACAATTACTCCACAACGCAGTACACACCAAAACGAAAGGAAGTGAGTCAAAAGAGTCCTCAGGGTAATAAAAGCATCAAGGGGAGTCTTTTGCTCGTTTCCGCAATCCCAAAAGCGGCCTGAGACAAGTCCACAACGGATTTTGTCGGTCATAATCGTTAGTTTTCTGTTAATACCATTCTATCCAAAAACAGGAAGGTAAAACAATGAACGGGAAAACTGTAAGTGAAAAGCCGCTTTCTGCTCCTAAAATAAAGGTTAAAAAAGGCACAATAGGGCCTGTTGCAAACCTCGAACAGCATGTTGACCCTGAGTGGTGGAAAAACATATTCAACGCTTACTATCTGAAAACAGACGGCGACGTGGTGGAGGACAGGGAAATAACCTGTGCGGAAGTTGACCTTTTTACAGCCGCGCTTAATATGAAAAAGGAATCCGCTGTGCTTGACCTGTGCTGCGGGCAGGGAAGGCACTCGCTCGAACTCGCGAGGCGGGGAATAATGAAAGTGGACGGCATGGACCGCTCGCACTTTCTGATTACCAGGGCAAAGGCAACCGCCAAAAAAGAGGGGCTCTGCGTCAAGTTCAGGGAGGGTGACGCCAGAAAACTGCCCTACAGGGACCAGAAATATGATTATGTGATGCTGATGGGGAACTCATTCGGATATTTTGAGAACGCAAACGACGACATGTCCGTGCTGAACGAGGTTTTCAGGGTGCTGAAACCAAAAGGGAAGATACTGATTGACGTATCTGACGGCGAACACGTCACGAATAATTACGAGCCGCGCTCCTGGGAATGGATTGACGCTGATTATTTTGTCTGCAGGGAGCGTTCGCTTTCAGCGGACAAGAGCAGGCTGATTTCGCGCGAGGTGGTGACCAGCGCGAAAAAAGGCGTGGTAGTGGACCAGTTTTACGCCGAGCGGCTCTACAGCAAAAACTCGATAATGAAACTGCTCGTAAAGGCGGGGTTCAAGCAGGTGCAGGCGCACGGCAACATTGAAACGCTGTCAAAACGCAACCAGGACCTCGGCATGATGGCAAGGCGCATAATAGTGACTGCCTGCGCTGACAAACCTTTTAAGGAAAGAAAAGCCGGCCTTACCGTTAAAAACGTGACCGTGCTCATGGGCGACCCGAAACTGACCGACAAGGTAAAGCCCTCCGGCGTTTTTGATTCGGACGACTTTCAGACCATAGACAGGTTAAAGGCCGCGCTTGCCTCTCTTGCGGATTATAATTTCACATACCTGGCCAGCCATAAAACGATGATAAACGACCTTATGAAGCAGAACGGTTCAAAAGACCTGATATTTAACCTGTGTGACGAGGGGTATGACAATGACGCGACCAAGGAACTGCATGTGCCGGCCCTGCTTGAAATATTGAAAGTAAGATACACAGGAGGCGGGCCCCAGTGCCTGGCGTACTGCTATGACAAGTCACTTGTCCGCGGTGTCGCGGCTGAGATGGGCATACCCGTGCCGGGAGCGTTTTTCGTAAAGCCTGAAGACATGAAATTTGAACTGCCTGTTAACATTTCTTTTCCGCTCATAGTAAAGCCCAATTACGGGGACTCGAGTTTTGGAATCACGCGCAACAGCGTGGTAAATAACCTGGAAGAGCTCGACAGGGCGATATCCGAGATCAGGGGAAAGTTCGGATATGAAAAGCCGGTGCTTGTGGAGGAATTCCTGCCGGGCAAGGACATTACCGTAGGGATTATAGGAAACCCGCCGGAGTCTTATAAGATACTCACCATAGCCGAGGAAGATTACTCAAACCTGCCCGAAGGGCTGCCGAGAATCTGCGGCTATGAGGCAAAGTGGGACCCTGAGTCGCCGTACTGGAAAAGCTTAAGGACTGTGGCTGCAAACCTGCCTGACAATACCGAAAAGGCTGTGGAGGAGTGGTGCCTCAAACTTTTTGAAAGGCTGGAGTGCAGGGATTACGCGAGGATTGACATGAGGCTCTCCGCCGACGGAGTGCCGAAACTGCTGGAAGTAAACCCGAACCCGGGCTGGTGCTGGGACGGGCATCTGGCCAAGATGGCGGCAATGGACGGCATAACATACCCTGAGATGCTCGGTATGATCATAAAGGCGGCGGCATTAAGGTACAGAATCGAGGAGGAAAGAAAAGAGGGCAGATGAAAACCATAATTCTGCTCACAATCTCCAATATTTTCATGACCTTTGCCTGGTACGGCCATTTAAAGTACAAACACTCGCCGTTGTGGATAGTGATACTGATAAGCTGGGGCATTGCTTTTTTTGAGTACTGTTTTCAGGTGCCGGCTAACAGGATAGGCAGTTACGAGTTCACAACCGCGCAGTTAAAGACCATACAGGAAGTGATCACATTAATAGTCTTTTCTTTTTTTTCCGTCCTGTATTTAAAGGAAAGCTTTAAGTGGAACTACGCGGTGGGTTTCGGTTTCATGGCCCTCGCGGTGTTTTTCATATTCAAAAAATGGTAATGCGCGGCTAAAAATATTTCCTCTCCCCTTTTGGGGAGAGGATCAAGGTGAGGGGAACTTAAAAGTTTTTTATTTCTTTGACGCTGACTTCTTTATGTAATCTATCTTTCCGCCTGCGAGGATGATTTCGCGCTCGCGCGGGGATAATTCGTAGTACAGCTTTGTCTCGTCCGAGCCGTTGATTTTTGCAGTTATGTTTTTTCCATCTTTAAGCGCGGCTGCGGCGTCAACAAGCGTAAGCGTGTCGCCCTGTTTTATCCTGTCGTAATCTTTCGGGTTGGTAAAACAAAGCGGAAGTATGCCGAAGTTAATCAGGTTTGCCTTGTGTATCCTCGCAAATGATTTTACTATGACGGCCTTTACACCGAGGTGCATGGGCGCGAGCGCGGCGTGCTCGCGCGAGGAGCCCTGCCCGTAGTTGTCCCCGCCTATGATGAAGCCGGGTTTGTCTTTCATCGCCCTCGCGTAAAAGCCCGGGTCTATCTTGATAAATACATGCTTTGAAATCTCGGGTATGTTGGAGCGCAGGGGGAGTATCTTCGCGCCCGCGGGCATGATGTCGTCTGTTGTTATGTTGTCGCCTGTTTTTATCAGGACTTTTCCCGTGACCTGGGCATCGAGAGGCCTGCCCTCGGGCAGGGGTTTGATATTTGGCCCCATGAGCACCTGCACTGATTTTCTCTTTGCCTGCGGCAGCGGTTTCAGCAAAAGCGAGTCGTCGGATTTGAATTTAACAAGCGGGTTTACAACAGGGTATTTGCCGAGTTTTTTGGGGTCTGTCACTTCGCCGAATACCGCGGCGGCAACTGCAACTTCCGCGCTCGCGAGCATGATAAGCGCGTCGGCAGTGCCCGAGCGGCCCTTAAAGTTGCGGTTGAATGTCCTGACCGAGGCGCTGTTTGATGCAGGTGCGTGGCCCATTCCTATGCAGGCACCGCAGGCTGACTCCGCTATTCTCGCGCCTGCTTCTATGAAGTATGAGAGGTGGTCGTTTTTTATAAGCTCATTTAGGATTGTCTTTGAGCCGGGCGCGACGATGAAAGAGACATCCTTGTGCACTTTTCTGCCTTTTAATGCCTTTGCCGCAACCATTAAATCTTTGTATGATGAGTTGGTGCAGCTGCCTATGATTACCTGGCTGACTTTTTGTTTTACCTTTTTGACAGCCATTACGTTGTCAGGCGAGTGGGGCATTGCGATCATGGGCTCGAGTTTTGAAAGGTCTATTTCTATTACTTTTGAGTACTGCGCGCCTTTGTCTGCGCCGAGTTTTTTATAATCCTTTGCCCTGCCAAAGGCTGACAGGAACTTTTTTGTGTTCTCGTCAGAGGGAAATATTGAAGTTGTAGCGCCGAGCTCTGCGCCCATGTTTGTGATTGTGGCGCGCTCCGGTACTGAGAGGGATTTTACGCCCTCGCCGAAATACTCAAACACTTTATTGACCCCGCCTTTTACGGTAAGCGTTTTTAAAACATGAAGTATGACGTCCTTTGCCGCTGTCCAGGGTTTCAGCTTTCCCTTGAGCTTAATCCCTATGACCTCGGGGCAGGTAAGAGAGTAGGGATAACCCGCGAGAGCTGAAGCGACCTCCAGGCCGCCCACGCCGATTGCTATCATTCCCACTCCACCAGAGGTCGGGGTGTGGGAGTCAGAACCTATCAGGGTCTCGCCCGGCTTGGCGAAGCGCTCGGTATGCACCTGATGGCAGATGCCGTTTCCGGGTTTTGAAAAGTAAAGGCCGTATTTTTCCGCTACAGACTGCAGGAAGCGGTGGTCGTCTGCGTTTTCAAAGCCGGTCTGTATGGTGTTGTGGTCAACATAGCTCACTGAGAGTTTTGTCGCGATT
Source organism: uncultured Spirochaetia bacterium (assembly GCA_964349515.1). GTDB lineage: Bacteria > Oederibacteriota > PGYV01 > PGYV01 > CAYGHG01 > CAYGHG01. The sequence continues at coordinate 2,215 of CAYGHG010000046.1, read as the reverse complement.
TTATCGAGCTTAAAATTCAGAAACTCAAGATAAGCCATGGTGCCTGTCGCGTCCTGAGTTAAGGTCTGGTCTATTTTTATGGCGATTTCTTTGCCGGGTGTGAGCTCCCCCTCTTTGAGATGGGCTTTCAGTATCTTGTATGTAAGCGTGCCTTTCATTGTAAACTTACCTCCGGATTATAAAGTTTAGAAGACAAAAGACAGAAGACAGAAGTTAAGAACTTAAAACGAAGACATATTAGTATAAGAACGGCTCTTTGTAAACTGAAAATAGTGCCTGCCGCGGCGGCGAGATTGATGCTGAAAGGAAAGGTGTTTGATTACCCCTCTCCCTCCGGGAGAGGGCAGGGTGAGGGCGTCTTTAAGGCATAAAACTACGCCCCCTTACCTAACCTCTCCCCCTTAAGGGGTTACTAAAAAGAGTCCCCCGAAAAAAGGGGGCGAGGAATTATGCAGTATCCGTGCGATTTAATAACTCGATTTTTCCCGGTTTTAAGGGTAGTATTATATAGAATTGACGCTGCAGCGTCAGAAAAAACTGATTCCCCTTGCCGCGATGAAACCGCGGCTTGAGCGGGGATAAAGGCTCGTAATATTTTGTCTGCGCACTAAGATGCTTGAAAAAATAAACGATCCCTAAGGAGGTTTTTCATGCGGAAAATATTCATATTACCTGTCCTGTTTTTGTTGTGCATTTCGCTCGCTGCTTCTGACGGGGTTAAGCTTTTTGAAAAGCGCAACTCATTCAAAGACAGGGAAGCGGCGCTGAAAAATATCGACGCTGCGATAGAGGTTTTCCGGAAAGAATACGAAACATCCAAGACTGACCTTGCCATCTGCAACCTGACAAAGGCAGTTGATTTCAAGTTTTACTTCCTGGACACAGGCACGAAAGAAGAAAAACGCGACGCTTTTAAGATGCTGACAGGCGACGTGGAGGCATATATAAAAGAAAACAAGCCAACCCCTGAGATTGCCTACGCAGGCCTTGTGACATGGGGGCGTTACGGCGACGTGATAGACAAGATACAGGCAGCCATGGACGGAGTGGCTGATAAGGTAAAGTTTTACGGAGAGCTTCTAAACAAACTCGACCCGTCCTACTATTCCCACGCCGCTGACGTAGGCCTGGGCAGGCTTCACTATAAGGCGCCGAACATAATATTTGTGCTCACCTGGCCGGATAAGAAAAAATCAAAGGTGTATCTGGAATCCGCGCTAAAGGATGTCCCGAGACACTTCACGGCGAGATATTACCTGTGCGATACGCTCTGGGAGCTGGGGTATAAAGCTGAGGCTGAAAAGCTCTTTCTCGAAGTCATAAACGACACCCCGAGAAAAGAGTTTTATTACGAGGATCTTTTCGCGCAGGGGGAGTGCAGGAAAAGAGCGGAAGAGCTGGGGATAGGGAAGACAGTTAAAAATTAAGAGTTAATAGTGAAGAGTTGCAGGAATAATTTGAAATACTTCGTTGTTTTGATGATTTATTGCAAGCGATAATAAAATGAAGTGGGTTGCGGAACAATGTCAGTTGTGAAGGTGCGGTGTGGTTTTTAACAATAGGGTGAGTGTTATGGAGATAATAAAAATAGATACAACAGAAAAAAAATTATATCATGATATATTTCCTTATTTAATTGGTAAAGTTTTTCACATGACCACACATAAAAATCTAGATAATATTATTATTGATGGCTATATTGATAATAATAAAGATCATAAATATGAATATACATATACCTTATCGGAAGCGAGCTTTGGCAGAATGAACGGCGATGTATGTATGTTTGATTTGAAGAATCCGACGTGTAGGCAGATGTATTTTCATTTGAGAAAAATGGTAAAAATATCATTATATCCAGATGAAGGTCAACCTGCATATCTTATAACCAAATCCGAAATACATAATGAATTAAAGCTGTATACAGATTTAAGCGAAAGTATAAGATATAAGGTGTTTTGTGTACCATATGTTGAGTGTTGGTTTCCTAATAGATTGCCAATTGATAAAATCAGTACTATTTTAAAAGTTACAATAACTGACAAGGGTTTGGCGGTATAAAAAACGACACCCCGACACCGTGCCTTGACTCAAGACATTAGCGAATAATTAGGCTTTAAAATAAGGCGCTATCGCTATTTGCTGATAAATAACGCGTTTTTGCACATTTCACTCAAAAGGACCACTGTTTTCATTTGAAAAGGACCACATATTT
>CAYGHG010000045.1:3236-19325 GCA_964349515.1 uncultured Spirochaetia bacterium | reverse complement strand
CCGCATCGCCCCTACGAGGACAAGGAATGATATAACAAAAACGCGGACGTATTTGCATTCGTAGGGGTCACCCGGTGGGTGACCCGCGTCTTTACAACAACAACAAGAACGCGGGCGACGCAGCGCATCGCCCCTACGAAGACAAAAAACTATATAACAAAAATGCGGACGTATTTGCATTCGTAGGGGTCACCCGGTGGGTGACCCGTGTTTTTAGGGCAACAACGAAAGACGCGGTGCGGCACGATGGCCGCACCCTACAGGGAATTAAAACAAAGACGCGGGCGACGCAGCGCATCGCCCCTACGGGTACAGGTAATAAAACAAAAAGACGCAGACGATGCCAAGCCTTTGTTTTATATTTACCATTACCCTTATTTGTTATAAAATAGCCTCTGTTATTAAATTAAACCCGGAGGTTTTACAATGGCTAAAAAAGTGCTTTTAATAATACGTGACGGATGGGGGATTGGGCCTGACTCTCCTTATAATGCTGTTAAGAATGCGAACAAGCCCAGAACTGATGCTATGCTTAAAAAATACCCTTCTTCCGTGCTGGAAGCTTCAGGACTGTCGGTCGGAGTGCCTGCGGGGTATATGGGCAGCTCTGAGGTCGGGCACCTGAACATGGGCGCTGCGCGTATCGTAAAGCAGGAGGTTGTGCGTATTAATGAGGCGATTGAAGAGGGGACTGTATTTGGCAACCCCAACATGAAGCGGGTATTTGAGGCGGCTAAAAAGAGCGGCAACCTGCATGCAATGGGGCTGGTGCAGGATGAGGGTGTGCATGCGCATCAGGAACATTTATTCGCAATCATAAAGGAAGCAGCGGCGCAGGGTATCAAAAATGTTTACGTCCATTTCTTCGCGGACGGCCGCGACACTTATCCCCGCTCGTCTCTTACCTATCTTGAGGCGCTGGAAAATAAATTCAAAGAATACGGCAAGGGCGTTGTAGGAACTCTGATGGGCCGCTACTATGCAATGGACAGGGGCAAAAAATGGGATCTTACAGACAAGGCATATAACTGCCTCGTGAAATGCGAGGGTAAAAAGGCGGCAAGCGCCCGCGAAGCAATAGAAGAGAGCTACAAAAATGACAGAGTGCCTGACGGTACTGAGATGACAGATGAGTACATACCGCCCACGGTCATTGGCGATTACCCGGGCATCAAGGACGGCGACGGCGTCATACACTTTAACTACCGCCAGGACAGGGCAATACAGCTTACCAATGCTTTTGTTGATGATGACTATGCAGGCAAAAGGGACAAGAAACTCAACATAGCGTACTGCGGGCTGACGCGCTACTATGATTCTTTTAAGTTCAATGTACTGCCGCCTCTTGACGAGGGCGGAGACATGGCAAACCTCGTAGGCGAAGAGGTTTCAAAAAAAGGATTAAAACAGCTCAGGATTACTGAAACGCAGAAATTCAAACACGTCACATCATTCTTCAACGGTAAGATGCTGGAACCATATAAAGGGGAAGACAGAATAGAGTTAAAGGGACGTTTTGACCCTTCTGCTTTCGCCGAGCATCCTGAGATGGAAGCGTATCTCGTGGCTGAGCGCGCTGTGGAGGAAATTAAATCAGGAAAGTATGAGTTCATCACCATAAACTTCGCCAACTGCGACATGGTAGGGCATACGGGCGTTTACGAAGCAGCGAAAAAAGCTGTGGAAGTAGTAGACGAGTGTACGGGCAAAGTAACTGACGCCGGGCTGGCGGCAGGTTACACCGTGCTGATTACAGCCGACCACGGCAATGCAGAGGAGATGGCGGACGCTGCGACAGGCGCCGCTAAAACAGCCCATACCACATACCCGGTTGAGCTTATTTACGTGTCAAATGACGCGGACAAGATAAAACTGAGGCCCAAAGGCGTGCTTGCCGACATAGGCGCGACTGTGCTTGACCTTCTTGACATAAAAAAACCGGCTGAGGCAACGGCAGAGTCTCTTATAATCAGGTAAAGGTTCCTGTAGGTTAAAAACGCAGGGGGTGTATTATGCAGGAAAAAGAAACAGAAGCGCTGTTAGTAATAGCGGACATAAGCGGTTACACCTCTTTTATGCTTGATAACAAGCAGACCCTGTTTCACGCGCAGACCATAATCACCAACCTGATATCAACGGTCATTAAAGAGGCAAAAATCCCGCTTCAGATCGCAAAACTTGAGGGCGACGCGGTATTTCTCTTCGCACGGAAAAAATCCTCAGACGCAAAATGGGCGGACGAAATCGCCATAATAAAAAAGAACATTTCTTCCTTTGTCGTGGGTTTTAAAAAAAGGGCGCTTGAGCTTTCGGAATCAAATACCTGCGGCTGTAATGCCTGTACGCTGGTAAAAGAGCTGAAGCTGAAGGTTGTCATACATTACGGGAAGGCGCTGTTTTACAAAATCAGCGGAATGAAGGAACTCGCCGGAAGCGATGTTATACTCGTACACAGGCTCTTAAAAAACAGCGTGCCTTCGCAGGAGTACATACTGTTTACCGAAGCCGCTTATAATGCCTTTGGCTACGGGCAGAGGCAGGACTTTGAGGAAAGAAGCGAAACCTATGAAGGCGGGGAGACGAAAGTATTCGTTACATATCCGGGCGACAAGATAAAAGCTGTCATAGAAAAGATGAAAAAGAAAAAACTTGATTCATTCTTTTACAGGATGCTGTACATGATGAGCAAGATGGGGTCAATGGCTGCTGTCATGATGTCAGGAAAAAGAAAAAAATTTAATAATATCGAAGTGCCGGGCCATGAGGGGCATACGCATGAATAAAGTCATACTGCTCCGCCACGGCGAGTCGACGTGGAACATGGAAAACAGGTTTACGGGCTGGACAGATGTTGACCTGACTGATAAGGGTGTTGAAGAGGCAAAAAAAGCCGCTGATACGCTCAAAAAAGAGGGGTGTTTGTTTGACTTTGCCTTCACTTCATACCTAAAGCGTGCGATACGCACGCTTTGGATAGTCATGGACAAGATGGACCTGATGTGGGTTCCTGTGTGGCGCGCGTGGGAATTAAACGAGCGCCATTACGGAGCGCTGCAGGGCCTGAACAAATCCGAAACGGCGGCAAAATACGGCGAGGCGCAGGTGAAAATCTGGCGCCGCAGTTACGACACGAGGCCGCCCGCGCTTGAGCCGGGCGATGAAAGACACCCGTCCCGCGAAGAAAAATATGCATCTCTTGAGCCAAAGTTCCTGCCCTCTGTTGAATGCCTGAAAGACACTGTTGCGAGAGTCGTGCCTTTCTGGGAAAAGCAAATAGTACCCTATATAAAGGAAGGAAAGAAAGTCATGATAGCCGCCCACGGCAACTCACTGAGGGCTCTTGTGATGCACTTGAGTAAAATACCTGAAAATGAAATAACAGAACTTAACATACCGACAGGAATACCTCTTGTATATGAACTGGATGATGACATGAAGCCGGTAAAAGAGTACTACTACCTCGGCGACCCTGAAGAGATAAAGAAGGCGATGGAAAAGGTGGCGAATCAGGGGAAGGCGGGAAAGTGAACATCCTGTTTGGAGTTTCAGGTTTCAAGTTTCAGGTTTCAGGGGAAAACAGAAATATAAACTTTCTGCCCTCGTTGAGGTTTGCATGAAACTGATATCCTGGAACGTTAATGGCATACGGGCTGTAAATAATAAAGGGCTTTTCTTCCCTCTGTTTAACTCGATACCCGACATTGTGGCTGTGCAGGAGACAAAGGCTCAGGAGGATGTGTTCCCGCCGGACTTGAAAAACGTAAAAGGGTATCACTTATTTTTATCCTCGGCTGAGAAAAAGGGCTACAGCGGCACTGCGCTGTGGACCAAAACAAAACCGCTTGATGTTGCATACGGTTTCGGGAAAAAAGAGTTTGATTCAGACGGCAGGATTATCATTGCCGAGTATGAAAAGTTCTTCCTATACAATATATACTTCCCAAACGGCGGGCGCGGGCCCGAGTGGGTGGAACATAAGCTCAAGTTTTATGAAGAGTTCCTGAAACACGCTGAGAAGAACCGGAAAAAAGGAAAAGGCATCATTGCCTGCGGCGACTATAATACCGCGCACAAAGAAATAGACTTAGCCAGGCCTAAAGAAAACGAACACACCACGGGTTTCCTGCCTGAGGAGCGCGCGTTTCTCGACAAGCTGACAGCAGCCGGCTACATAGATACATTCCGCGAATACAACAAAGAACCGGGCAATTATACATGGTGGGATTACAAGACCGCGGCAAGAGAGAGAAACATAGGCTGGAGGATAGACTACTTTTTTGTAAGCAGGGAACTGAAACCGGCAATGAAAAAAGCCGCGATAATGGATGACGTGTTGGGGTCGGATCACTGCCCGGTAAGCCTTGAGATAAAAGTTTAGAGTCTACAGTTTACAGGCTAGAGTTGACTGCAGGGCGGACAGGCAGTTTAGAGTCTACGGCTAAGAACAGAATAATTACAACGGCGTACGATAAAATGAAATGAAACAGGAGGGGGTACGGGAACTTTTAAACGGTTTGAGGACATTGAGGTTTGGAAAAAGGCGAGGGAGTTTACAAAAGAAATATATACTATTACGAATAGCAAGGGATTTGACAGGGATTTTAATCTTAGAAATCAGATTTGCAGAGCTGCTGTCTCGGTCATGTCTAATATCGCAGAAGGTTACGGCAGGGACGGCAGCAGGGATTTTTTGAATTTTCTTTCCATGGCAAAAGGATCTGCTGAAGAGGCAAAGAGCCAGCTGTATGTAGCGCTCGACCTGGGATATATAAGTGAAGAAAAGTTTGGGTTGTTATACGGTAAGGCAAGGGAAATAAGCCTGATGATTTTTGGCCTGATGAGCTACATAAGAAAAAGCACCACAAAAGGCACGAAATTTATAAACAAGTAACATAGTATTTTTTGGATGCGTATTTTGTAGTTTTGATATAAAATGCATTTGTCGTTTTTAGCTCTAAACTATAAACTGTAGACTATAGACTCTAAACTTTAAACTATCCTTTAAAACGGAGGAGGAAAATGAAGATGCATTTTTGGGCCATTGTATGGGGTTCTTTTTTTGTACTGTTAGGGATTAGTATCATACTTAAGGCTTTTGGTATTAACTTTCCTTTTTTCAGACTGGCTGTTGCGTGCCTCATCATCTTTATCGGGTTAAAAATACTTCTGCCGGGCAAGTTCGGCGGATTTGTGCCGCCACAGCAGACGGGCAGGGAAACCATGTTTGCCGAGAGCGTAATAGCAGGGCCTGATGTTAAGGGCGAGTACAGCGTTGTTTTCGGGTCCAGCAAGATAGACCTGACCGGGATAGAGCTCAAAGACGAGACGGTCAGGGTAAAAGTCGACGCAATATTCGCGGGGTCGGAAGTTAAAATTGACAGAAAACAGCCTGTCAAAATAACGGCAGCGGCTGTATTTGGCGGGGTCAATATGCCAAACGGCACTGCTGCGGCATTTGGCACAAGTACATACACCTCGGATTCCTATAAAGAGGGGCAGCCTCATATAGCCATAGATGCAAATGCGGTATTCGGAGGCATAGATATAAGATAAAAGGCATTGTAAAATAAGGTTTTTTTGCTGCGCTAAAATTGCCCTTAAAAACAAGGTTTTATCAGGAAAAATGCAACTTATTTTGATTTGACATTATTTAGTCAAATTGTATATAATGATTTTGCTAAAGAATAGCAGACTAAAACCATTTTTAGGAGGAACGCTGATGGGAGCAACGCAGGCAGAAGCAATAGCAGAAAGAATTAAGCAGGAGGCAAAGAGGCTTTACGGAGGCGCGCTTGTAAGGATTTCACTCGAGGCATTTCCAAACGATGACGGAGCAGATATTTACATATATGCCCCGAGAAAATACTCAGATATGCTTCTTACCAAGCTAAAAGCCGCGAAACTGCAGTTCCTTAAGAACACAAAAGTGGATGGTTCAAAACTGAGAATTCTGATGGAAGATGCCGAAAATATGAACCCTGACGTAAAGGCCAAACTGCTGGCGGAGCAGGGCGACTCTAATTAAGGAATAGTTTTGCTGAAAATAGGGAAAACAAAAGGGTAAAAGGGATAAATACCTGAATGGTATTTGTTTTTTCCTATTTTTATAAATCCGGAGGAGATGAACTTGAAAGCAAAAAGAACCAAAAACATCACGATTCTTTTGGTGCCTGACGACCATTCAAAAGTATTCAGCGTAAAACTCGGCGCTGTTTTTTTTATAGCCATGATATGCCTTTGGGTTGCGGGCGCTGTGGTTTCGGGAATAATAATATCCAGGCATGCTGACTACAGGGCCACCAAAGAGATGAACAGGTTTTTAACCTTAAAAAACAAGGAATTTGCCAAAGAAGTGATAGAAGTGCGGGACACGGTAAAAAGGGTTGAGGAAGTGGACAGCCAGCTTCGCGACCTGCTCCAGCTCAGAAGCCGCAGTGCCATAATAAAATACACAGGTTTCGGCGGCCCCTCTTACATCGATACAAAACTCCTCGAAAAACACATCAACAGCAATGAAGACAACATAAGCAGGAAATCTTTTGAGCTGGCTGTGCGCTACATAGATGAGCAGGCATTGATGAATGAAAAAAGTTTTCAGGAAATCGTAAAATACATAACAGACCAGAGGGCAAAGCTCACGGCTGTGCCTGCGGGCTGGCCGGTAAAGGGCTGGATAACGGCAGGTTTTGGTTCCAGGATAGACCCTTTCTCAGGCGCGCTTTCGTTCCACCAGGGAGTGGATATCGCAAATGATGAAGGCACACCGGTTAAGGCAACGGCGGACGGCGTGGTCGCCTATGCGGCTTTTGAAAAAGGGTACGGCAATCTTGTAACCATGAACCACGGCAACGGTTACTCGACGAGATTCGGCCATCTTCAGAGGATTGTCTGCAGCCCGGGAGACAATGTAAAGAGCGGGCAGGTTATTGCGTTTCTCGGCAGCTCGGGCCGTTCCACCGCCCCTCACCTTCACTATGAAGTGCTGCTGAACGGGGTGGCTGTGAGCCCGGTAAAATATCTGGACAGAAAAGTCGCTTTAAAATAGAAAAGAGGGTATAACAATGTTTTCAAAAGGCGTATCAGGCGTTGAGACACTCATAGGCAGGGACTGTGAAATAAGGGGCAATGTATCTTCTAAAGGAACGGTAAGAATTGACGGCAAGATAGAGGGAAACATTACGACCGGTGAAGGTGTCGTTGTAGGAGAGACTGCTGTTGTAAAGGGAAACATACAGGGCAAACACGTCGTGATAGGCGGAAAAGTGACGGGAGATGTCACCGCATTTACGAAACTTGAAATACTTCATACAGGAAAACTTTACGGCGATATCAGGTCGCCGAAACTCATAATAGCCGAAGGCGTAATTTTTGAAGGAAGCTGCGAGATGGAAAAAGTGCTGCAGGAGATGCAGGATAAGAAGTAAGCAACTGAGCCCAAAGCCCATAGCCCAAATCCCAGTAAAAACCCAAACTAAATGCCCGGATTAAAATGCGGAGGACAAATAATGGTAAAGGTACGTTTTGCTCCAAGCCCTACGGGGTATCTTCACATAGGCGGCGCGCGCACCGCTCTTTTTAACTATTTGTACGCGAAAAAACATAACGGCAAATTCGTTCTGCGCATAGAAGACACGGACAGGGAGCGTTCTACAAAAGAATCCGAACAGGAGATACTTTCTTCCCTGAAATGGCTGGGGCTTGACTGGGATGAGGGGCCTGGGAAATCGGAAGACGACTCCATGTATTACCAGACAAAAAGGCTTGACGTTTATAAAAAGCACTGTGACAGGCTGATAGAAGAGGGCAAAGCGTACAGATGTTTCTGCACGAAAGAAGAGCTCGCGGAAGAGCGCAAAAAAGCAGAGGCTGCGAAGACGGCGTTTAAATATGACGGCAGATGCGCCAAGATAGCAAAGGCTGATTCCAATAAAATGGCCGCGGAAGGAAAACCCTTTACAGTGAGGCTCAAAGTGCCTCAGGAAGGCGAGACTGTCGTGCACGACATGATAAGGGGCGACGTGGTGACGCAGAACTCGGTATTGGACGACATGATAATAATGCGCGCCGACGGCATGCCGATATACAACTTCGTGGTTGTGGTGGACGACGTTGACATGGGGATCACCCATGTAATAAGGGGTGAGGACCACCTTTCCAACACACCCAAGCAGATACATATGTACAAGGCATTGGGGCACGAAACCCCGAAATTTGCCCACATACCGCTGATACTCGGCTCTGACCGCAGCAAACTCTCAAAACGCCACGGCGAAACTGCGGTAATGAAATATAAAGAAGCTGGTTATCTGCCTGACGCGCTTGTGAATTACCTCGCGATGCTCGGATGGTCGTCAGAGAGCGGCAGGGATGTTTTTTCCATGGAGGAGCTCTGTGCTGATTTTTCGCTTGAGCGCGTGCACAAGGCAGGTGCGATGTTTGACAACCAGAAACTGCTGTGGCTGAACGGAATATATATAAGGGAAAAAAGAAATGTAAAGGAGCTGGCGGATCTTTGCAAGCCCTATTTTGAAGCCTCAGGCATGAAAAATGAAAGAGGCGAAGAGTATTTTGAAAAGGCCGTAATGCTGCAAAAGGAAAAAATGAGGACCCCCGCGGAGTTCCCGGCGCTTTCCACATATTTTTTCGGCGAAGAAGCGCCTTTTACTGAAGAGGCAAAAAAGACATGGGAGAAAAATTCAGAACACGCAAAACAGGTTGTTGATATATTTCTGGGAGTTTTGAAGTCAAAAGGTGTATCTTCCGTGGCGCAGATTGAGGAAGAGATAAAGAAGGCAATGGAAACGGCCGGGATAAAACCAAAAATATACATGCATGTTATAAGAGTGGCAATAAGCGGCTCCACCATAGGGCCGGGGCTGTTTGAACTGATAGAAGCGCTGGGCGCGGAGCTGTGTATAAGGCGCGCGGAGAAAGCAGTTTTGTAATTTGTTTCGTAGGGGTGACCCGGTTTTTCCTTATACGTACCAATGAAACAAAAGGAGCAGACATGTTTACAATTGAAAACATAAAAAAGCGCAGGTCTTGGCGGACCTTTATTGACAAGCCTGTGGATGCTGAAAAACGTTCCACTATCGAAACATTCATGAAAACAAACACAAAGGGCATATTTGGCGCTGAACTGCGTTTTGCCCTTATTGATATTGACGCCGCACAGGCAGAAGAGGTAAAGCACCTGGGCACCTACGGCGTGATAGACGGCGCAAAGCTTTTCATGGCCGGTGCGGTTAAAAAAACAGAATACTATCTTGAAGATTTCGGTTATGCCTTTGAAAAATTAATCCTCCTCGCTGATTCCCTCGGCCTCGGCACCTGCTGGATGGGTGTTACATTTGACAGGGCAGGATTTGGAGCAAAGCTCGATTTGAAAGATGACGAAGACTTAACTGCCGCCTCGCCCGTGGGTTACGCTAAAGAAAAAAGGCGTTTAAAAGACCTTGCAATGAGAAAGATGGTGGGGTCTGATAAGAGAAAAGATTTCTCGAAACTATTTTTTGACGGTTCTTTTGAAAAGCCATTTGAAACCAAGGGTTCTGAACCTTTTTTTGAAGCCCTTGAATGCGTCCGCCTCGCACCTTCTGCTTCCAACCAGCAGCCGTGGAGGATTGTAAAAGATGGGGAAAATTTCCACCTCTATTTGGAACATACAAAAGGCTACCAGTATCAGAAAGGACAGAGAATAGACATGGGGATAGCAATGCTGCACTTTGAGATTGCGTGTGCAGAACTGGGGATAAAAGGGGCGTGGGTAAAAGGTGAAAAACCGGCGATAGAGGCGGGGGAGAGAGTTTTTGTGAGTACTTTTAAAGTTGAAAATTGAAAGTTTAAAACTGAAAGTTAAAGCAAAAAATCAGAGTAAAACATAAAAACAATATTTTTTCTTATCAGGGATTTTATCAACGCTTCGCGCGAAAATAGACAATTGAAAGCAGATTTTGCAGTTATTAGTTGCGTGTTAACTTCTGTCTTCTGTCTCATGGCTTAATAACTTAAAACAAGATTTAAGACTTAAAGGCGAATCCCCCCTGCCCCCCCCTTTCCGGAGCAAAGGGGGTTAATTAGGACAGGCTAAAATCGATACCTCTTTTTACCTTTAAAAACGGGCCTGAGATTTCACCTATGGCCGCGAGACTGCCGTTGTATGTCATTCTTACGAATAACCCCTTCATGTCAGCCGGCCTGGCGACTTCGCCGCCGTTTTTTATGGTTTCATAATCCCTTTTGTCAAGCAACGCCTCGGGGAGGTGGTCAATTGCGCGGGACATCGGGATTATGTGCTTTTCTACCGATTCCACTTCGTTGAATCGGACACTGTCGGTAAGGGTAAGAGTGCCAATTTTTGTGCGGGTAAGCGCGGTGAGGTGGGCGCATGTGCCTATGGCCTCGCCCAAGTCGCGGGCTATTGACCTGATATATGTGCCGGTTTCAACTGTTGAGCGTATAGACACTCTGTTTCCCGTAACAGATGTGATTTCCAGATAATGTACGAATGCTTTTCTCGGCTCCGGGTTTACTTCCTCGCCGGCGCGGGCAAGTTCGTAAAGTTTCTTCCCGTCTTTTCTGATTGCCGAGTATTTGGGGGGTTTTTGCATGATTTCGCCGGTGAATTTAAGCAGGACATCGCGCAGCTTTTCCTCGAGATTTTCAGGAACAGGCAGTTCCTGTATTACCGCTCCTTCGGCGTCGTCTGTGTCAGTTGCCGCGCCGAAAGTAATTTCCGCCTCATATGTCTTGTCAGAGGGCAGGTATGGGTTAAGTTTTGTGGCATTTCCGAGCAGCACCATTAAGAGCCCCTCTGCCATAGGGTCAAGAGTGCCGCCGTGGCCTATTTTTTTTATTTTGAATTTACGTTTTAAATCCTCTATGACAGAAAAAGAGGTGGGGCCTTTTTCCTTGTTAAGCAGTATTATTCCATCCATTTAATTCAACTCCGTTTTGGGTTCTGTGTTTTGAGTTTCGGGTTTAAGAATAGTACATTGATAAAGGGTATTTTGCAAGGGTATTGTTGGGTGTTGAATAATTGTGCTACATGGTATATAATTGTAGAAACAGGAGGTGTAAAGATGAAATTCATTTCTGTAAGGGATCTTTCTACGAAGCACAAAAAGACAAGGGAAATAATAAGTTCTGAAGAAGCGGTGCTTACATACAACGGGAAACCCATAGGGCTCATACTGCCTGCCGGTGAGGATGATTTTGAGTTTATGGTCAGGGAAGCCGCGGCTGTTATGGCAAAGAAAGCCCTGAATAACATCAGAAAAACAGCCCCCAAGGGCATCACGGAAAGGGAAATCGAGAAAGAAATAAAAGCGGCCAGAAAGCATTTAAAAAAATGAAAGTAGTGGTTGATACAAATGTTCTGGTTTCTTCTTTTATCAATGCCGGCGGCAAACCTGCGATGATAATAGACTATATACTTAACAACAAGGCAACTCCTGTGGTAAATGAAGAAATATTGCAAGAATACGAGACAGTATTGTCCAGGAAAAAATTCTGCATAAAAAAAGAGGACATGCGTGTACTGACGGACTATTTCAGGTTCTATTCGGTGGCGGCTGAATCCGCTCCCGCGCTTCCTGTAGGTACTAAAGTGCATAAAGAAGACGAAAAGTTCCTGCAGGCCGCATACGCCGCGGAGGCGGACTATCTGATAACAGGCAATAGGAAACATTATCCCGGTACTTTTAAAGGAAAGTTACGTATAGTCACGCCTGCAGAATTTTTAACCGCGGTGGGTATCCGATAAAACAGGGGGTGGAAATTGAGAGTTTTTACAGGATTGATTTTAGCGGCGTTATTGTGTGTGATTTCTGTATCTGTGTCTGCTCGGGAACAAAGTGAATCTGAAAAAAGGAAAAGTATTAATGCTTTCTTCAGGGCTGAATATGTTGACGGCGAACCGGCAGAAAAGGCAGCCGGGGCAATGAAATATGCGGAAGAAATATTCAGGAAGGACATCATGAAATATCTCGATAACTCCAATGCGCTGAGGCTTCCGTTTTTCATAAAAACAGCATACGGAGCAGTGCGTTTTGAGGAAGCAGCCGGAATGCTGAAGGATTACGCATACAAAAGCGGCAATGAGGAAATGTACGGAGAATATGACATAGACGGTGACGGAAAAAACGAAGTGCGTTTCGGGAATTATATACTCTATGTATCCGGTGATAAAATAAAACTCTATTATTCTGACAACGAAGAAAGCGCGGCAAGAATTACAGCTCTCGTAGAAAAGCCTTTAAAAGGCGCGCTGATAAGCGAATACTTCAGGGATGGTTTGTATTGGTATGACATAAAGTTCATTTACATGGAAGCAGGGGAGATAAAGGAAATTCTAATTTCCAAAGATACAATGGGCGGTTATGCTGAAGATATAGACAAGGACGGAGTGGATGAAATAGTATGCAGTATCCCGGGAGTTAATTCTCCTCCTGTTGCCCGTGAGATATTCAATTACCCGGTAATTTATACATTAAACGGAAAAGACAAGAAGGCGATTAAGGTATCTGAAAAATTTCCCGCGTTTTATGTGAAGTGGTATAAGCGTGTTTTAAAGATGAATAAAAAAGAGTATGGCGCAGAAGAATCGGCTGTGTACGACAATATGTACATGGACTCGCTGGATAATAAACTGAAAGCTGAATCACAATGGCATAAAAAACTTTGGGAAAAGAAACTGAAAAAATGGAGAAAGAAGTCTGAATAGAAACAAGGTATTCTTACGGCAACCAGAAGGATTAAGAACTTTAAACACTTCTTGAAACGGCGTATAACAATTGTTATACTATAACCACACACAGTAAAGGAGGTTTATATGAAATTCATGACAATAAGGGAGCTGGTTTCAAACCAGAAAAACAGCCGGAAACTCATAAGCGTGGAAGAAAGCGTTCTTACCTATAACGGCAAGCCTATAGCCATAACAATACCGGTAAACGAGGATAACTTTGAATATATGGTCAACGAGGCGGCGCTTATAGAATTCAGGGCTTCTGTTAATTCCATGCAGAAAAAGAGCAAAAAAGCCGGTATTTCGGAGAAAGAGGCGCTCAAAGAGATAGAAGATTACAGAAAAGAGCGCGGTATGAAAAAAAGGCGCGGTAAATGACAAGGGTTGTAATTGATACAAATGTACTTGTGTCTGCCCTTATTAACAGAGCAGGAAAGCCCGGGGTAATTTTGGCGCTGGTATATTCCGGTGAAATAAAGCCGCTTGTGAGCAGGCAGATGCTGCGGGAGTATCGTGATGTGCTTACCAGGCCAAAGTTCAGGTTTGCTTCGGAAGAAGTAAAAAACATAACAGGGTATTTCAATAAAATAGTTTTTGACATGCCGGAGGCCGGCAGTTTTGGTTTAACGGTGCCTGCTGACGATGCTGTTTTTGCGGCGGCTGCCGTGTTTGCTAAGGCGGAGTATCTGATAACAGGAAATAAAAAGCATTTTAGTGAGATTGTAAACGCAGGCTTTAGTGTAGTGACACCTGCAGAATTTTTAACCGCGGCGGGTATCCGATAAAACAGGGTGTTTGTTTTTAAAGCTATAAAGACCCCCTGCTCCGAAGCTGTCTCCCCCTCAAACAGGGCAGCAGGAAAACCACTCAATATTATCAGTGATTCTGCTGTCACACACATTTCCGTACAGTGTCAAACCGGAGATACTGTCAAAAATTGTGTGTAATTGAAAAAAGATTTGTAATAATAGGATATTCTCCTTCTACCCCGCTTGCGGGGTAGAAGGTTGGGATGAGGGCGTATTTAAAGACTTAAAAACGCCCCCCTCACCAAAGCCTCTCCCCCAAAGGAGGCGAGGTTTTACATCAAGAACTAAATTACACACTATTACATACAGCATCCAAACCGGAGTTTTGATGGCTTTTTAAGGGTGTTTTTGATAAGATGGTTTTTAAATAAAAACAATAACACGGGAGAAGAGCAATGCTTGATATTAAAACCATACGGGACAACCCTGAAGCCGTGAAAACCGGGCTTGGGCGGCGCGGGGCTGACGTGTCTGTCATTGATAAAATCGCTGAAACCGACAAAAAAAGGCGCGCTATAATACAGGATGTGGAAGCGCTTAAAGCCCAAAATAACAAAGTTTCCGGCGAAATAGCGAAGATGAAAAAAGAGGGCAAAGACGCCTCCGGTATTATTGCGGACATGAAAGCTGTAACGGATAAAATAAAGGCATACGATGCGGAACTTGCCGGTATAGATTCTGAAATGGAAGGGCTTGTCATGTACCTGCCCAATATCCCGGATGCCTCTGTTCCTGAAGGCAAAGACGAAAATGCAAATGTAAAGGTGTCTGAATGGGGCGGCAAGCCAAAACTTACCTTTAAACCGAAACCCCACTGGGAAATAGCTGAGGCTCTCGGTATTCTTGACAGCGAGCGCGCGGCAAAAATAACCGGCGCGCGTTTTACTGTATATAAAGGCCTTGGGGCACGGCTTGAGCGGTCGCTGATTAATTTTATGCTGGATGTTCAGACGCTTGAACACGGCTACACTGAAATGCTGCCGCCTATCCTGATTAACAGGGATTCAATGACAGGCACGGGGCAGCTTCCCAAATTTGAATCAGACTCCTTTAAACTTACAGAGCCTGACTGGTTTTTGGCGCCTACGGCAGAAGTTCCCGTGACCAATTACCACAGGGCGGAGATAATACCGGAAAAAAACCTGCCCATATATTACGCGGCATACACCCCCTGTTTCAGAAAAGAAGCGGGCGCTTACGGCAAAGACATGAAGGGCATAGTCAGAATGCATCAGTTTAACAAAGTGGAGCTTGTAAAGTTTGTCCATCCCGAGCGTTCTTTTGAAGAGCTTGAAATGCTTCTGAAAAACGCAGAGGAGATTCTGCGCAGGCTCGGGCTTCATTACCGGGTGATGCTGCTCTCCTCGGGGGATATGGGGTTTGCCGCGGCCAAGACCTATGACATAGAAGTCTGGCACGAAGGGGCACAGCGTTACTGGGAGACCTCCTCGTGTTCAAATTTTACCGATTTTCAGGCCCGAAGGGCCTCGATTAAATTCCGTGACAAAGAAGGCAAGGCAAGGTTTTTGCATACATTAAACGGCTCGGGCCTGGCTACCTCAAGGCTTCTGCCTGCCATACTGGAAGCGTATCAGAATGAAGACGGCAGCGTGACTGTGCCGGAGGTTTTACGCCCCTATATGGGCGGGGTTGACAGAATAACCAAATCATAATACAATTTCTCCATTAACGCGAAAAAGCAATTAATAGGAAGGTGAAAAATGGCTGAAGAGATAAAAAAAGAGCAGAAGACAAAGAAAAAAACAGGGCTTTACATTGTAGGTGCCGCCATAGCGGTACTTGTTATCGGCTATTTAATACTTACAAAAGTCAATGCCGATGCTTCCAACTGGGCAGGTGCTGCGGCCCCTATCCTGATCATCGGGGGGTATATAACGATGGCGGCAGGGATTCTTGTCGGATGGGATGAGTAAAGAGAGTTTAAAGCCCGGGGTTTAGAGTTCAAAGTTACTGCAAAACAGATTAAATACAATGCGGAGGACTAGTGCTAATTGGTAAGCCGTCAGACTTGAAATCTGATGGGCGCAAGCCCTTGGGGGTTCGAGTCCCTCGTCCTCCGCCAAAATAAAAAAACCCGCGAAAAGCGGGCTTTTTTATTTTGGCGGAGGAACGAAAATAGGTGAGTCGGGGAATAGTACCCGTGAAAAGACTGGAACGCCGGAAGGGGAGAGGAGACGGTCGATTTTCGGTGGTGAGGACTGAAAGCTATAACGACCGAGAATCGAAAATCGAAAATAGACAGCAAGCTTGGAAGATTTCAATATATAAAGACTATTCACGACCGAGAATCGAAAATCGAGAATAGACAGCAGGCTTGGAAGGTTTCAATATATAAAGACTATTCACGACCGAGAATCGAAAATGGAAAATAGACAGCAAGCTTGGAAGATTTCAATATATAAAGACTATTCACGACCGAGAATCGAAAATCGAGAATAGACAGCAGGCTTGGAAGGTTTCAATATATAAAGACTATTCACGACCGAGAATCGAAAATGGAAAATAGACAGC
>CAYGHG010000045.1:0-3136 GCA_964349515.1 uncultured Spirochaetia bacterium | reverse complement strand
TTTCAATATATAAAGACTATTCACGACCGAGAATCGAAAATGGAAAATAGACAGCAAGCTTGGAAAATTTCTATATACGTGGCTATAAAGACTGAGAATCAAAAAACAGACAGCAGGATTGAAAAGCTTCTCAATATAGTGCAACTAAAAAGCGTTGATAGAGTTATAATATATAAGGTCATTAATTTATCCACAATTGGAGGAATAATGCATAAAAAAACCCTGTTCTTGGTTTTGTTTTTGGCAATGTTTGCCTCTGTTTTTGCGCTTGAAATAAAAATAGACGTGTCAAAAGACCGCTCTCCGATCAGCCCTTACATTTACGGCACAAACCAGGATATAGCCCGAGACGCCAATATTACCGCGCGGCGTTTTGGCGGGAACAGGACCACCGGATACAACTGGGAGAACAACGCTTCAAACGCGGGAAACGACTGGAAGCACTTTTCTGACAACTGGCTCTCCGAGAACTGGGGAATGCCGGGGGATTTTGACAAGCCGGGGGCGCTTTTAAAACATTTCCACCAAAAGTCAAAGAACTTAAACGCTTACTCAATAGTAACCCTGCCTCTCGCGGGGTATGTGGCGCGCGACAAAAACGGTGAGGTGGGTTTAAATGACAAGGCACCCTCCGGACGATGGGCTGAGGTTGTATTCAGGAAAGAGGGGGAGTTGTCGCTAAACCCGAATACATGGGATGACAAGGTGTATCTTGACGAGCAGGTAAACTTCCTCATTCATACATTCGGCACTGCTGACAAAGGCGGGGTGAACGCATACGCACTGGACAACGAGCCCGACCTTTGGGCCTCCACCCATCCCCGCATACACCCGAATAAAGTGACTGTGGAAGAGTACATATCAAAATCAGTGTCTGTTTCCGCGAGGGTAAAGGAACTTGACCCCTATGCGGAGATTTTCGGGCCTGCCTCTTACGGATTTAACGGTTTTCATAAGTTTCAGGACGCGCCTGACTGGTACAAACAGGCGTGGACTCATGAGTGGTTTCTCGCATATTACCTTGACAGGATGAAACAGGCTTCTGACGCGGCCGGGAAGAGGCTGCTTGACGTGCTTGCCATACACTGGTATCCGGAGGCGCGCGGCAGCGCGGGCAGGATAGTTTTTAACAAGGAAAACGCGGCTGCAAATTCGCCCGCGCGGGTGCAGGCACCGCGCTCGTTCTGGGATAAAGATTATACCGAGAGCAGCTGGATATGCGACAGCGGCCACTGCCCGCTGAGGCTCATACCGCGGGTAAAAGAGATGATAGATAAATATAATCCGGGTACGAAACTTGCCTTTACCGAGTATGATTTTGGAGGGGGCAGCCACATATCAGGAGGCCTCGCGCAGGCTGATGTGCTTGGTGTTTTTGGAAAGCACGGTGTTTATCTCGCGACCTACTGGATGGACGAGTGGGGGCAGTTTACATACGCGGGATTCAGGCTTTTCAGGAATTATGACGGGAATAAGTCGGTGTTCGGAGACACCTCTGTCCGTGCTGAAAATCCCGACAGGGAAAAACTGAGCGTGTATGCTTCCGTTGACAGTGAAAAAAACAGTACGCATGCCGTAATAATTAATAAATCAGAGGAGCCTGTGAAGGGGCTGAAACTGAGTGTCAGGGGCGGGGCCGGCATTTCTTCCGCCGAGGCCTGGGGTTTTGACGCTGCCGATTCAAAAATCACAAAACGGGCGGGATTTGAAAACATAAAGGGAAATACGGTTTCGGTTGATATGCCGGCCCTTAGCGCCTATCACGTTGTGATGAAATAAAAGGGGGCCGTGATGAATGGGCGGGGCACGGCAGTTGACCGGCAGACTGCGGGCGAGGAGGCGGCGAACAGCATAATACACGGGCTCGGTGTGCTGTTAAGCATTGCCGCAACGGTCATACTGCTTGTCCTTTCGGCAAAAAAAGGAAGCGCGGTGCACACGGTTTCTTTCAGCATATACGGCTCTATGCTCATACTGCTTTATCTTATGTCGGTAATGTCCCACGCCCTGCCGCCGGGAAGCGGCAAACGTTTTTTTGAGCTTATGGATTTCTCCGCGGTTTATCTGCTCATAGCCGGGACATATATGCCGATAGCCCTGATATTCCTTAAAGGTGCCTGGGGCTGGGCGATATTCGGGGTATCGTGGGGGCTTGCGCTTGCAGGGATAATTTTTAAGGTGTTTTTTCTTGGCAGGTTTGACAGGGCCGCGACAGTGGTTTACATAATTATGGGCTGGCTGATAGTGATTGCGGCACAGAGGGTTCTTGAAACAATGCCTTTGGGTTTCATTTTCTGGCTGATTTTAGGAGGGGTTTCATATACTGCAGGAACACTATTTTACCTTAACCACAAAATACGTTGGCATCATCCCATCTGGCATGTTTTTGTCCTGGCAGGAAGCACCTGCCATTTTTTAGGTTTTTTGTTTTACGCTTTTTAGCCTTAAACTTCAGATAAAAGCCTGCTTAACGAAACGGAAAGAGCCCTTGAAATCTTTAAAATAGTAAAGAGGCTCGGTGTCTTTCTGCCGCTTTCAAGCTGGCTGATGAAATTCTGGCTTAAACCAGCCATTTCGCTCAGTGTTTCCTGTGTAATCTTTTTTTTGTTCCGTTCCTGCCGGATCTTTTCTCCCACGTGCCTGTTCAGATCCGAAACGCTTCTGAGCCCGTATCTTTTAGTCATATTCACCCCCGCTGTTTTATCTTGTTAAATTATAATAAATTAAGGGAAAAATGCAATTATCCATAGGAAATATTTGGTTTTTATTACCTTTGGATAATTGCATCACTTTAAACGATATGATTAGATGTTTCTGTCAAAAAAAACGGCCGGGAGGGGATATGAAATCAAAGAGAAGGACAATTACTGATGAAAACGGGAATGAACACGAAATAAAGAGGTTCATTTCTTACGGGGATGACAGTGAATTGTTTGCCGTGGCTGAAGACGGGCGTCTTTTTATGAAACGGGGTGAATCTTACCGCGATACCGGGGAAAAAATCTGCGAAAAAAATAATAGTGATTGATAATAGTAAAAAACGGGTATATAATTATAAATGAAATAAGGGGCATAAAATAATTTTTTATTAAGGGGTGGTATTGTGTTTGGTGAAAAGAAAAGCGTTATTGTGGTT
>CAYGHG010000044.1:18123-19698 GCA_964349515.1 uncultured Spirochaetia bacterium | reverse complement strand
CTGTATTTCACTCGCTTTTATTATATAATTATAAAAAATTTACAAGGTGGACAATGGCTATAGCAAACTGTGTTCGGTGCGGCGCGGCTTTTCAGACCGGCAAGCTTACAAATATCTGTCCTGACTGCGTTGCCAAGGAACAGGCAGACCTTAGAATAGTAGCTGAATACCTGCGGGATTACCCTCTCGCGAATGTCATAGAGGTCAGCGAGCGCACAGGGATTTCGGCAGTACAAATATTCCGTTTTGTGAAGCAGGGCAGCCTGACTCTGACAGAGCCCACCGAAGCCTTTAAGTGCCGTATGTGCGGCAAAGAGGTAAAAAAAGGCACTCTCTGCCAGGACTGCATGGACAAGGTCAGCGAGCTCAAAGACGCCGCAAAAAAAACCGAACAAAAAAAACTTCAGAGAAAACACGATGACAATATGCGCCGCAGGCGCGGCAGATAGCCTGCCTTAACCAAAAACAAACAAGCCCGGGTCATCCGAACCCGGGCTTGTTTGTTTTGTGTATCTTGACTCTGTTCTGCTTAACCTTACACAGGTTTGTTTTTTCAAATAACCGCCGGACATACCCGGCCAATAGAACCTGTTAATAAATTTAAGGACTGCCTGTTACCTGTCTTCAACGAATCATACCTGCGCCTTATCAGTACTTAGCCACTCTGAAACCCGTTGAATCACTGATAAAGTTTGGATGAATCCCGCTATCAGGCCTGTATCCTGTCTGCAGCTGCTTATCCGCCCCCCCATACCAGCCGCCTCTGACTACTCTTCCGTATCCGGTGAGATTTCCGGGGCCTCTGTAATCAACAGCCTGCGAAGGATACTGTCCGTGTATATCCCAGCACCATTCAAATACATTTCCCGACATATTGTATATTCCCAGCCCGTTTGCCGTCCTGCCCGCGGCTCCCGCGCCGGCCGTTGTTCCGCCGGAATTATAACTGAACCAGGCCACTGCACCCGACGCTTCACAGTCTGTATACGGCCCTTCTGCCCCGCTCGCGTAATTGCCGGGCGCCATACTCAAACCGTCTTTATATCTTGAGGCATATTCCCACTCGCCTTCCGTTGGCAGCCTGTATCCCGCGGAAGCCCAGTCAGGATATACCGCAATTTTTTCCCCGGCCCATAAAAAACACACAGAAAACCTGACAGCCACGGTATGTTCCGGATCTGAAAAATATACCGGTGCCAGCCCTGACACTTCGCTGTAAGCATTGCACCATACAACAGCATCATACCAGCTGATATTTGTTACGGGATGATGCTTTGCATCGGAGGGCGCGGCGTTTCTTTGCCCTTTATTTCCTTCTCTGTGTAGCGCACACGGAAAACTATACCCGCTTTTTACCGCCCACTCCTTAACCGCATGCCACAGCTCATAAGTAACCTCATACTTTCCAATCTTAAAAGATGAAACAGCATGCGTCAACACATCGCCCGGTAATGACAGATCAATCTGTGTAAATGTGCCTCCCGGTACTTCTGCCATCTCCGAATAAGGAATAGACGCCACTGCCGTTGCAGTATGCCTGGCAGACGCCGCCTCAGCCTCCCGCACTACCGCAGT
>CAYGHG010000044.1:0-18023 GCA_964349515.1 uncultured Spirochaetia bacterium | reverse complement strand
GCACTACCGCAGTCGCTGTCTGCCCTATCGCCGCTGCAGTTTTCTGAGCCTGCGCCGTTTCAGTCTTCTGAGGGCCGGTCATAGTCACAGCAGGCGTAGGCGTCGGCACATCAGGCGCAACAAACGCGGGCGTAGTTTTACCGCATCCCGGAAAAAGCAATAGTACAATTCCCGTAACAACTGCCGCTGATAAAGTCCTTTTCATTCATCCAACCTCCAATTTTTTTAGACACTTCTGTTTTGTCAGCCTGCGTAAATGTTTCTCCCTGTACTGATACAAACTCCGTGTACAAAAACCTGCTATAACGTTTTTTTGCGCCGCTTTCGGGTTACCTGCCCCCGCACGCCGGCAGCATTGCTGATACAAACCCTGCTGCAGTTAAAAACAGTAAAATCCCTTTTATTATTGCCTGCTTTTTTTCTCCGCATCGCCTGTTACTTTTAGAACTTAATTCCCGTAACATCAAAAAACTCACTCAACACAGACCCGCAGCTGTGACCAAAGAGCAGCGAACCGACAACACTGACCGGCACGCTTACGGCAAGAATTTGGGAATTCATACCTGCCCCTCCAAAGAAATTGTTGGATGCTGCATAACAGAGTGCAGCGGCCGTTCCCACAGCCATGCCAACCCAGAAACCTGTTTTGTACGAATCAGTGGCATAGTCCCCGTTAGCAATGTCATAAATTATATTTGACGCTGATATCGCCGCAAGAGGCACTGCTATCCTGTATGCGTAGTTGTCTTCGTTAAAAAAAGTCAAACC
The DNA here is from genome assembly GCA_964349515.1 of uncultured Spirochaetia bacterium. Taxonomy (GTDB): domain Bacteria; phylum Oederibacteriota; class PGYV01; order PGYV01; family CAYGHG01; genus CAYGHG01. The sequence goes on along the minus strand of CAYGHG010000044.1, from coordinate 17,255 downwards.
AAGACCCAGCCCCACAATCCCTGACACCCCTTTTACAAGCAGCCTTTCACCCTGTTTCTCCGCGCTGTATGGCCGGCTCTCTTTAACAGGCATAACAGATACTCCGGCATCATTCTTAACCGCAACACTACTGCAGGAAACCATGCAAAAACAAACTAAAACTAAAGCTAATACTTTTTTGTCCCTTTTCCTCATTTCAACTGCCTCCTATTTTCATATTGTTTCGCGAAACGATACGCATTGTATCATATCATGATATAGCAGTAAGCGTGCCAGATCAAAATGACGTAAAATAAGGGTAAAATCGGAATTTGTGCGCAACTATTTGCGCAAACTGCGAAAGCGCTTCGCAGTAGTTGGACAAAGGGAGAAGGGATGGTAAGGACGGTTGTGTTATTTTTTCGGCAAGCACGGAGTTCAGTATCGGCGGGTAATATGCAACACACGCAGTGCCTCTCAACTTTTGTCTTCTGTCTTTTGGCTTATTAACTTAAAAAAGGACTTCTAATTTAAAGCCCCCCCCTTTGAAAAAGGAGTTGAAAAACAAAAACTGTGGATGGTAAGGACGGTTGTGTTATTTTTTTGGCAAGCCCGGAATTCAGTATCGGATGTGCTGAACTTTTTCACTATTGCCGGCCCTGTTTAATTCAGCGGCACGCTTCTCCGCGCGAGCCTTGTCAGGGACCGCCTGCAAGCCCCGGACATCCACGGCGCGTACAATACAGGCGAAGACGAAAAAATAATACAGCCGGCCGCAGAAAGAACAGTTGCAATTTCAAGTTTCGGGATTAAACCTCACGACGGGTAATATGCAGTACGCGTAGCGCCTTACTGCTTTTGTTCTAATTGTCTTAACTTTTGTCTTCTGTCTTTTGGCTTATTAACTTAAAAAAGGACTTCTAATTTAAAGGCAAATCCCCCCTGCCCCCCCTTTGAAAAAGGGGGTTAAGACCAATATCACCTACAACCATAAAAAAAAAGTTAAAGACTTTTTAGAAAAGTGCCGTTTCTGTATTCTTCAAATGCCTGTTCAAGTTCTTTTTCGGTATTCATGACTATCGGGCCGTACCAGGCCACAGGTTCTTTCAGCGGCATACCTGCGATCAGCAGAAATCCGGCACCCACCCCGCCTGTTTTAACATTCAGTTTTCCCTCTCCTTTAAAAACAACAAGCTCCCTGTTTTCAAGTGATTCGCCGGCAAATTCCGCAACACCACTGTATACGTAAACCATCACAGTAAGCCCTGCTTTGAAAGTTTTTTCAAAAACTGCATTTTCTTTCAGCCGTATATCATAGTATTCCGGTTTCACAAATACATCCTTGACCGGGCCCTGTACTCCGTCGATTTCCCCGCATATTATGGATGCACTTCCGTTTTCAATATCTATTACAGGAATATCTTTTTTTGTTACATCTCTGTATTTAGGCGCCGTCATTTTATGGGCGGCAGGCAGATTAGCCCATAACTGAAACCCCCCCATCCTGCCTCTTTCATCTCCCTTTGGCATCTCCTGATGAATTATGCCGCTTCCCGCAGTCATCCACTGTACGCCGCCCGGTTTAATCACACCCTTGTTTCCCAAAGAATCTTCGTGTTCCACCTCTCCATCAAGCATATATGTTATTGTCTCTATGCCTCTGTGCGGATGAGACGGAAAACCGGCAATGTAATCATCAGGATTATCACCCCGAAAATCATCAAGAAGAAGAAAGGGGTCTGTCAGAGAAGTATTTCCAAATCCCAGCACCCTGTAAATCTTTACTCCCGCGCCTTCAACGGCCGGCCTTCCCCTTAACTTTTCTTTCACTTTAAGCATATATCACCTCTGTTATTTTTAGTTTGCGTTGCTGTCTTATTTCCCGCCGCGTTTTACTATCACTTTCCCGTGCATCGACGCAATCACTGCAAGTTTTTTATACTCCGGCGCCCCCTTGTCAAGCGGGCACCCGTTTTTGATGACAACCGCGTCTCTTTCCACCAAAAAAGGAAAATCCCTGCAGCTCAAAGGCCTGCTGTTATAATCAAGGCATTTACAGGTCCGGCTGTCAAACTTCCGGCAGTAATCCTTGGTTTCGATGCTGTACATACCCTTAGGGCCGGCGGTTTTAACCCCCATTTGTTTGAAAATCTCAGGGTTGATTTTTTCACCAAAAATCCACATCAGTTCTTTCTCATTTACAGAAAGCGAAACATTGCGCATATCGCAGCAGGTCCTGTCGCATTTGGTCATGCAGTAGTTTCCAAAATGCTCCTGCTTCCACTTTTCAAAATCCGCTTCAAATCCCATATAAACACACCATACTCATATTATGCCTCATTTTTAGAAACTCGTCACAAATATCCTGCCTTTACTCAACACCCGTTCACCGCTCCCCTGCTCGAGTATCAGATAATAGTATATTCCCGGCGATACTTTTTTCCCAAACCGGTTCAGCCCGTACCACTTTACCACGGGATTATCAGGCCTTGCCGTCCATACCAGCTCAACGCTGACAGTATAGATGTGGACTATTGAGTTCATCGGGACATTTATGAATTTCAGCGGTGTCCCGGGGTTAATATTGAACGGGTTGGGAAACACCTCTATTTCCCCTTCTGTCCAGGCTGTCGTAGGTGTTACCGTCGGCGTGCAGGTGGCTGTCTGTGTTATCGAAGGAGTCGGAGTACATGTCTGCGTTATCGTCATGCTCGGCGAAGCCGTAGCCGTCCATGTAATGGTTTGCGTAAAAACAGGCGTTGAAGCGGGTGTTTCAGTCTGTGTATTCGATGCAGTCGGAGTGGATGTTTCAGTCTGTGTTGCAGTTACAGTCGGTGTCGGGGTAAAATCAGTGCTCCACTGAAGAAACGATACGGTAAAAACAGGCATCCACGCCCCTCCTGTTCTGAACATAATTCCTGGCCTGCCGGAAGGGTCCAAATCCAGCGAAGTCCCGACTCCCGAGCTTACTGACATTCCAGCGGTAAAACCGTCAGGATCCGTCCACGAAGACCCGCCCCACTCGGCATAATTTATACCCACAGGCGAATCCGCTACATCGTACATGCTGCTTGTCCACGCAAGGCATGGTTTTCCGGCTGCGTCAGTATCAAGACACAGGCCTCCTGCCGTATATGCGAAACCGCCGGTTACATTAATGTTCCCGGTACCTGTGCCGTCAGCATCAACCCACACGGTGCCGTTCCATCTCAGGTAAAAAACATCCCTATTATACGCGCCCGGCATGTTTCTGTCAGAGAGCCATGCAACATGAGGATAACCAAAAACATCAATATCAAGATCAGGCGTCACGGAATTGTCGCTGTCATTTGAAATATTTATTCCCGCGGTGCCGCTTCCGCTGATATCAGTCCATGCTGTAGAATTCCATCTGATATAGTAAATTTCATTTGGCGCAAGCCCGCCGTTTGCCTCGCTGTACACAATATGCGGGTTGTCTGATGCGTCTATTTCTATGTCCGGATTGCTGGAAAGATTTAACGAATTGCTCACATTGCTCTCCCCCGTGCCTGTTCCGTCAGCGTCCACCCATGCACTGCCGTTCCATTTAAGGTAAAAAATATCGCTGTGCGGCGCGATTTGATTCACAAAAGCTACATGTGCCCGGCCTGCCGAATCAAGGGCAAAAACAGCCTCTGATTTATTACCGGGGCTGTTTGTGATGTTTATGTTTCCCGTACCCGTCCCGTCAGCATCCACCCATGAACTCCCGTTCCACTTCATGTAAAAAACGTCGTAATTTAAAGCAGCCGCCACATAATCTATCCAGACCACATGCGCCCTGTCAGCGCTGTCGAGGTTTAGTTTTACATGGTCTCCGCTCCCTATCATCATGTTTGTCTGCCCGGTGCCGTCAGCATCCACCCAGGCAGTCCCGTTGTATTTCAGATAATAAAGCAGTCCGGAATCGCTCCAAAGCACATGAGGGTATCCAAGGCTGTCATATTTCATTGAAAATGTTGATGACATTGTCAGCGAAGGATAGATAAGAACCTCTGCCGTACCTGTGCCGTCAACATCCACCCATGAAGCGGATAAAACAGCAGGAAAAAAAATGAAAAGTAACAAAAGCCTTAAAACTAATTTCATAAATGCTCCTGATAATTATTATCGTTAACCGTTAAATGTTAACGGTTTGCCTCAACCGCCCCTAAAATCTGCCGTACTTTTTTCAGCGTAACCCCTGCAGTACACCCGGTAGCTGTAACCGCTGCCGCACCCGCAGCCTGTGCCATTCTTATTACATCTGCTGCCCTGCCTTCAGCGCCGAGTTTTTCCTCTATAGCCGCTCCTTTTAAGGAGATTAACCCTTTTATGAGCCCTGCCGTAAAAGAGTCACCCGCGCCCGTCGCGTCAACACATTTTACTTTAAATACCTGCTCGCGGTATTTTCTGCCCTTCCACGCGTAAACAAGCGGTTTTTCCCCCGAGCTTATCGCAGGCAGTTTTATGCCCGCCTTTACAAATACATCCAAAGCGTCCCATACTTTTTTTTTGCCTGTCAGCATTTCAGCTTCCCTGTCATTGATATGCATCGCGTCAATAAAGCGGCCGGAGTGAAGTATTGTTTTTCTCGGCCTGCCGCCGGCTATTATGTAATCAACCACATTTATGGCGCCCTGTTTTTTTGCCTGTTTCAGAATCGCCCCCAAATGCATGTCAACAAGCGGAAGCGAGGAAGTCTCCCCCGCGTAAAAAATAGCGGGCTTTACTTTTTTAAGCTGCTGCATTATTTCAAAAGCGGTATAAAAATCATTGGCGCCTTTATCGCCGACAAAGGCCCTGCTCTTGTCTTTGAACCCTATTATCAGGCATTTGGCCGTTTCCTTGCCTTTCATCTTCTGCACATGGCATATTATCCCGTGCTTTTTCATGTAACTTATCAGCATGTCGGAAAATATATCGTCCCCTGTCACGCCGCAGCAGTGTATCTCGGCAGATTTACCCGCGAGTTTTGAAAGATTTACCGCCATGTTCAGGACATTACCGCCCGGGTGGTGTTCAACACCCGTGGAAAATCCGGTATTTGGCGCTATCACGCCGTTTATGTTGCTTGAAAAAATATCAACTACCAGCGTGCCCGCGCAGAGTATTTTCGTTTTCATGTTATTGCCTCGTCAGTTCATAAATAACCAGATTGTCATTCCACACCTCGCCTGAATCAATAAGAGGAGCTGCATACATCCCGAAATGCGCCTGGCTCAAGCCGCCCTCATACACAAGCCCGCAAAGGCTCTCTGCCTGCGTAATAGTACTGCCGTCCCATGTATCGAGGCAGTCAGGCCACTGCTCCTGCGGCACTGTGTTTGGATCAACCCTCGGATTAAAACGCGCCGATGAAACAGGTATTCCGTCCTGCCATGCTTTTATGTAAGGCGAACCATACTGATTGGAAGCAGTATAATCAATCAGCACTGAAATCCTTACCCATTGGTTCATCGGGAAAAACACATCATCTGCCTGAAATATGTCCTGTACCGACTGCCCCTGGCCCGGCACATGCATCACATGCACCCTGTAATTACTGTCAAGATTTATGAGATATGACCTGTACCAGTAATCATCGCTGTACGAGCAGAAGGTGGCAAAAGAAAACCAGTTTTTATCCGCTTCAGCCGTGATGGTAATGTTCAGCATTACGTCAAGCTCGCAGAAAACCAGGCCCTGAAACGCACCGTCCTGCCTTTTATGAAGCTGTATCGTCGGATAACCCCTGTGGTTGGTATTCGTTCCTGTAATAACCGGATTGGCGCCGTAAATCCAGGAGTAATGAGAAAAGCCTCCGCTCTTTTTAACCGTACCCGTCAGGCTGTGCGAAGTGGTTGACATGTGGTTTTGCGGCACTATGTAAAAACCCTCAAAGTCATCAATGCTTTCAAAACCTGTTTCATATTTTGCCGTAATCGAGAAAAGGTCATCTCCCACGAAAGAAGCAATTTTTGCCTTGACTGCGTCAGGTTCAGGGTTTTTTTCTGCCGCACAAGAAAAAAAAATCAGCGCGGTTACCGCAATAACACCCAGCAGTTTACCTGTCATGGCAGCCTGTATACGATGCGCAAATACGGCCTTACGCTTTCCGACGCAGACTCCTTTGAACCGATAATAATTATGTCTTCAGCGGTTGCGGTTGATTCAGTTCCGCTTATCAGTATAAAACCGTGATTAGGCAGCGTGCCGCCGACCCACTGCTGCACGACAGCCGCGCTCAGAAAAAGGGTCCACGACCCGGTTGATATCACGTTTGCGCTCCCCAGGAGCCCGCTGTAACTCCCTCCGGAATTTGTTTCCCACGTTTCCTCAGATTCAACCCACGCGGCGGTTAATACATACGCAGAGAAACCGAAAGAACTGCCCTGCGGCAGAAACGTTTCAATGTTAAAAATAAACCTGGCGTCTTCAATTACCGCGCCCGAAGGAATAGAAGACAAGTCAAAATAAAACATACTTCTTCGCTTGTGCGAGGCGTCATAAGCCCCAACATTCATGGCGCTAAAAGCACCGTAATTAGTGGTCGGCGCGGCGCTGATTATCATGGTGTCTTTTGCGGTACAGGCCGAGGGCTCTCCCGCGCATTTAATCTCAACCGTCACGGCAGGCTGAGCCGGAGTGACAGTAGCTGTAGCCGTCGTTGTCGCCGTAGGCGTAGCGCTCAGTTCAGGGGTAATCGTCAGGGTAACCGTGGGGGATTCAGCCCCATGAGTAAATGTCGGAGTTATGGTATGGGAAAACGTAGGCCTTGGAGTTACAGTTTCTATCGGTTCCGTAGGAACCTGAAGAGTGTCTTTCGCGCATCCCACAATTAATACGGCAGCAGCAATTAAAACTGTAAGAATAAACTTTTTCATCTTCATCCCCTTTTTATTCAAGCCAAAGCTTGTTTTTTGTCCCAAGAGCCGCTATGTCAAGTATGGTGCCTATCAGAAACAAACCTCCGGTAAACAGCCAAAGCAGCCCCGAGAGTATTTTTCCCCTGTAAAACCTGTGTATTCCCGCCAGCCCCAAAAAACCGAGCACGCAAAGAAGTATTGTTACTGTTTTTTCGTTCAACTTAACACGCCCCAATAAAATTATTTTTTGACAATATAAGAAACTAACTTCATGTCGTTCATTTTAATGTGCATAATAAACCAGTCAGCGAGCCTTTCTTTAATCTCAAGCGCAAACTCACGGCCGGTCTCCCCCGCCTCTGCCCTGCTTCTTACTTGTTTCAGTTCATCCATAAAATGCATGTGCAGCCTGTAGTGCCCCGCCTTGTCGGCATAGTGCGATTCTTCCATTATCTTTTCCTCAGTGGAAAAATGCGCTGCTGCTATTTTTTCCAGTTTTCTTATATCGGCTGTTACCCGGTTTGATTCAAAGCATCTGTCAGCACATAAAGTTATATCAGAACAGGTTTTAATAAAAAGTTTGTGCTGTTTGTCTATTTCTTCTATTCCCGTGGCAATTTCCCTGGTCCATTCGATTTTTTCCATTTTGCGCTCCGTAACTCACTCATTCCGGGCTGTAATCTGCAGTACTCTTCATTTCAGCCGCCCTTTTTTCAACCGACTCATTAAACTTTTTTTCAAACACCGCAACAGCGGCAAGGGCAAATAACAAAAATACGGTATATATCAGAATCCTTTTTAAAGCCGCTTCTTTTTCTTCCCTCCATCTGCCTAAAACAGCCACACTCAATCACTTACGTTTTCTGCTGAACATAGTCTCCTGTATAATCCTGTTGATACCCGGGTTTGCCACTACTATTTTCTTGAAATTTCTCTTGCTCATGACGAACAGCTCGCAGTTCTTTTCTGCAATTACAGTCGCTATTCTCGGCAGGTCTGTCAGCAGGGCTATTTCCCCGAAGAAATCACCGTCGCCCAACACAGCCACTTTTTTCGGCTTGCCAAACCCCTCTTTAACGTGTACCGACACTTCTCCCGAGGCTATAATATAAAACTTTTCCCCGGCTTCACCCTGCCTGATTATTGTCTCCCCTTTTTTTGCCTTTTCCTGTTTCATAGATCCTAAGAACTCGTCCAGCTGGGCAAAATTAAGATGATGCAGAAAATCCACGCGCTTCAGCGCGTCCCTCATTGCTTTAAAATCTTCATTCATTCAAAGCCTCCTTTTATTGCCGTTTTGTTTGTATTTGCCAGGAACTCATCTCCTGATATTATAACTGTTTTGCCCCCTTCTTCAATTACTTTTCTTGCCTTTCTGAGTTTCGTGGAATTACCCGCGGTGCTGTTGTCCGCCGCAACCACAAAATCCGTCAGCCCTCTGACATAATTGCAAAGCTTGGCGCCCGCGTCCGCCGCCATCTGCATTGCCTCCCTCCTGCCCAACCCCGACGGAAACTCGCCGGTAAAAACCACTTCTTTCCCGTAAAACAAACTGGTTGGATCCCCCTTGCCGGCGGCTTTTATCTCTTTTACATCAACCCTCAGAGCCGCTTTTCGCGCGTGCCTGACAGAACTAAGTTCATAACTGTCCGCAGAGGATATGTGCTTGATACTAATCCCCGCTTTTTCAGCCAGCTCCTCAGCGCTGCGTGCGCCTGAGGCTTCAAAAGCCTTAAGAATAATGTTTGCAGACGCCAGAGAATCCTCACCCGCGTTATGGTGTTTGAATTTAAAGTCAAGGTGCCTGCTGACGGTCTTTAATTTGTAATTTAACAGCCCTTTCCACATCTTTCTTGAAAGCTCGCAGGTGCAAAAGTAGTCAAAATCGGGTATTTTAACGGAGTACAGCGTCATTACGTCGCGCAGGCAGGATATGTCAAAATCGGTGTTATGAGCGGCAACTACACAGTTTTCTATATAAGGTTTTAACTGCGGGTAAAGCGCGTCAAACTCCGGCGCGTCCTTTACCATCTCCGGTTTTATCCCGTGCACCCTTATGTTGTCGCGGTTAAAAACAGCATGCTTTGGATGGGGTTTTACAAGCGTATTCAGGGTGTGAACAACTTTGCCGTCATCAATTACCGCCAGGCCGACGGCGCATATGCTCCCCCAGAACGGGTTCGCAGTCTCAAAATCTATGCAGGTTATCTTCATGTCTCTTCCGCCATATAAAGGCTGCTTGACTGCTTTACAGCATCTGCGCTTAAATACAGTTTCATTCCGCCGGGCAGGCGCTCTGTTTCTATTGCCCTTATCGCGCCCTTCCAGGCGTGCTCTTCGGGCAGAAAATCCTCAAAGCTGTCGGGCAGGCTGAGAATCATTTTTTCATTGAATGTGTTTTCCTGCCTGCCGCTGAAATGCCCTATGTAAAGTATGTTCATCTCCACCATGTCATTAAAAAAATGTGTGCCCATGGACAAATCCGGAGTAAGCCCTTCGTGCATTACGCCGAGTTCGCAGATTATTGATGCTGTGTTAATCTCGGAAAAAGCCACAGGCACCCCGAGCGACGGCATTTTTGTCCCCCACCTGCCGGGGCCTATCAGCATTATTGTTTTGTTCTCCGCGTTTCCGTGCTTTGCCAGTTTCCCCACCACCGCAGCCGCGGCGTAGCGCTCCTGCTCCGGCAGCCTTCCGTAAACTTCCGGCACAACATATATCACCCTGTCCACAGGAACAAACCTGCTTTGGCCCACTATTCCGCCGGTTGTCTTCATTATGATATTTTCATCTTTTGCCTCAGGCAGCGGTTTTAACAGCTCTGTGTCCCGCTTTATGTGCTGCGGCCTGCACTGCAGGAGGTTGATTTGATACCTTCCGTCAGCGGAAAAATTGACAGTGAATTCAGTGTCCACATTGTTGCTGTAATGCTCCCTTAATATGGAAAGTATTGAGGAAAGATCCGAAAGCAGCTTTTCATTTTTTAATACATGATCAAGATTAATGTGCCTGTAGTAAACGCCGCTGTATTCTTCCTCCTCGGAGAACATCTCTGCCCCGAGTTCCTTTACAGCCTTTGCCAGATCAACAAAGTAGCCGGTATCAAACTTATTATCGTCAAGGTTCAGGTAATCAGCCCTTTTCTGGGTAAATCTTTTTAAGTCGCGCATGTTTCCTTCCGGCCTTTTGTCAGGGGCGTTCAGCGCCACTATCCTCGTGTAGTCATCGTCATGCCTGTCAACCGCGCGCGTGCCGAGCCCGTAAACGAGCCTCAGCAGCCCCGCCTCAGGGTCTATGGTCTCGTCCCATGTATATGAATTGTATGAAAATCCGACTCCCGCCAGATGCGGCAGAAAAACATTTCCGTGCTTTGAGCCTGACACCCTCTGCACGAGCAGCGCCATCTGCTCGTCTTTATCCAGCACATTGCGCCTCGCCCTGTAGGCGAGCGCTTCTTTACTCATGGTGCTCGCGTATATCACCCTGACAGCGTGCAGGAATTCTTCCAGCCTTTTTTCGTGCGAGCCGTTGTTGACGCAGAATACGCTCTCGTACTTGCCTGAGAAAGCGTTTCCAAAATTGTCTTCGAGCAGGCTTGACGAGCGGACAATTATCGGGGCCTGGCCGAAATAGTTTAGCATATCCGAAAAACGCTGCTTCATCTCCTCCGGAAAAGTACCCTTCATGATTTTTTCCCGAGCCTCTTCTATGGAGTCAAACAGCGTCTCTTTTTTCTTTTGCTTCTGCCTTATCTGCCAGCACCCGTTTCTTACAAGAAAAGAATAGAAAACATCGGAACCTATGTAAAAAGAGTCGTGTTTTTCAATAACCTCATCGTAGCGCGGAAAATGTTTTTTTAGTATGTCATGCGCCAGCAGCATGCCGACTGATTTTCCGCCGATCATACCGGAGCCGATGGTGCGCTTCCACACGTGTATCAGGCGCGGGAGGTCCATATACCTGACGGCCATTTCAAGCATCCGCTCGTCAGTTGATATTATCTGCCTTAACTGCCGCAAGAAAACCTCGTGCACGGTGTCAAGCGAGCACTCACCCCGTTTGCACGAATCTATAATGTCTTCGGACTCTATAAAAAGCCTGTCCCAAAGCCCGAGCGCCCTGTATGGCGCGGACTGCAGCCCGTACCACGGGCCTGACAGGAAAACCTCAGACGCCAGCGCCGAATCGGCAACAGGCGCAAACTCTTCAGCGTCCCTGCGGTGAAGCATAAACATCGTAGGCGAGTACCGGCCGTCCACTTTTACAGGCTGGACGTAATTGGCGCCTTCATGCGTATAGATATCAAGTATGAGCTGTGTAGTCTGTGTTATTAACAGCGTCGCGTGGTAGAGATTGTAATTTCTTGTTATTACAAAGTACGCAATGCACTCCATTTTGAGCAGGCGCGGGCAGGTCAGAACAAAAAAGTTTTCAATCATGGACTCGCTGAAGTGGTCAACCGCCAGCTCCGAGAGTGAATCAAAAACATAGTAAGCGCCGCAGCCGTTTAACGTTATTACATGGTGTATGTTTGATATGAACTTTTCAAAACCCTCTTCAGGGTCAAGCGTGTGTATTTCAGCGCCCGAATCAGCGCCTAAAAAAGCCGTGTGTTTCCCAAATCTGAAATATATGAGCCGCCTGCCGTTTTCAACGGCATAACCGGCGTATGGTTTTACATATGGCGCGAAATCATCGGTGGAGTCTGTCTGCCATACGATATTATCACCCGGCAGTATGCCGTGGAGAATCCTGTCAAGCCCGGGTATCCCGGTAGAATCAGCCATTAAGCGTTTCCTTCCGTACCCGGGGCATACAGGCTGTTTACAGATTTGGAGGCAATATCCCTGACAATCTGTTTTATGTTCTGCTCAAAAATTCCAAAATCAGGCTCACTGATCCATTTGATAGTTTTTAGCTCTTCAACCGGAAATGTCCGCAAGAGGTCCATTACATAAAGTTCTTCAAGTATCTCTTTTTTCATCGCGTAACCTATAATTTCGTCCCAGGCAAAATCAAGCCTCCGGCATATAAAAACAATATCCGCGACATCTTTCGCCGCCTGCCTTGACAACGCACATATTTTATTTGAAAGAATGTTTTTCAGGCTGTCCACCCTCGAAAATCCCGGAAAAGCAGCGGGTGTTTCCGCCCTGTACGGCACATCAAGTACTGTGTCTATTTTGAGGTCAATCCCTCCCGACGACACAAACACCTGTGCGAATGAATCAGTAATCACGGCAGTTCTCATTTCATAACTGTTCTTTAATTCTTTCAGAAAGATATCCGCCTGTTTTCTGTACGAAGCAGAGTCATTTGTAAAAAAAACCGGGTCATCCGAATACCTGTGATTAAGATAAAAGCGGGAAAGCGCCGTGCCGCCGGTAAGATAAAAAGATGTTTTTTCCGCAATCCGCAGGACTTCATCCTGCAGATTGTACAATTGGTTATAGTGTTCCTGAGAGGATTTTTGAAACATTTTCAAACCTTTTTTTGAGTGTTTCCGGCCAGAGATAACCAAGCGTCACCGGATTTAAAAATGAAACCGCTTTATCAATCCCGAAAATATCAATAATTTCATACCACCGCACGGCACCCAGCATCCTGGCCGTTATTTTATTTCTGTCAAGCCCCTGTATGTCCTTTTCACCTTTAATAAATAAGTAAATCTCCTCTTCGCTGCAGCCGGGTTCAATATCCCATAAAACCTGTTTTAATACTCTTTTGCTGTTTTCAGGCATAAACACTTCCTTTCACAAGCATTATACATTTATGCCTGAAAGCGGTCAAATAAAGATTTAGCTTTACAATCATCACCTTAAAATCATCTTGAGCAGTGTCTTTACCGCGTTTGTAACGGGAGGGTATCTCAATTTCATGTCAAAAAGGTTTGTCTGTTCCATGACAGACTTCATGTTTGAAAATGTGTCAAAACCGGCTTTTCCCCTGTAGCGCCCGAACCCGCTGCCGCCTGTGCCGCCAAACGGCATATCAGGATTGCTCATATGCACAACAGTGTCATTGACGCACGCGCTGCCCGAGGATGTTTCCGCAAGAACCTTTTTCATAATCTGCCTGCTTTTGGTAAAAAGATAGAGCACAAGAGGCTTTTCCCTTTTGTTTACAAATTCTATCGCCTCTTCTATCGTGTCATAATAGACAATCGGAAGCACGGGCCCGAACACCTCTTCCTGCATGAGCCCCGTATTTTCCCCCGCGTTTTCAACCACAAGCGGCTCAATATATTTTTTGTCTTTAAATACCTTTATATCCTGCCCTGCCGCCTGTGCTATCCTGTCAAGCTCGCGCTCATTTATTATCCTGCCGAAGTCTTTGCTGAGGTAGGCGTCCTCTCCGTACATGGCCGCCGTCTTTGCGCGTATCGCATCACCGATAATCAGCCTCATGCCCTTGTGCGCGAGAATATAATCCGGCGCGACGCAGGTCTGCCCCGCGTTTAGGAACTTTCCGGCAGTTATCCTCGCGACAGTTTTTTTAAAATCACAGTCCTCGTGCACTATGCAGGGGCATTTGCCTCCGAGTTCAAGTGTCACGGGGGTTATGTTTTCAGCCGCAGAATGCAGCACTTTCCTGCCGGTCTCCGTCCCTCCGGTAAAGAATATATAGTCAAACTTCTCGTTAAGAACATCATAAGCATTCCCCGAGTCCGGAGTTATAACATCTGCATACTCTTCAGGAAAGCATTCAGTGAGTATTTCATCTATCACCCGCATCGACGCCCCGGATGCTTTGGAAGGCTTTACCACCGCGCAGTTGCCGGCGGCGAGCGCCGCCATAAGAGGCAGAAAAGTCAGGAAAAACGGGTAGTTCCACGGGGAGATGATGAGCACCACGCCGTAAGGCTCGGGGCTGACATAAAACTTTGTAAAAGGCAGGATGAATGGCGAAGGCAGCTTTTTCCTTTTCATCCATCCTTTAAGCCGCCTTATTATGTACGTAAGTTCCTGTATTATCATGCCTGTCTCAGTCATGTAGGCCTGCGCGTCAGAGCGGTTCAGATCCTGCTGCAGTGCCGCCGCGATTTTCGACTCATTTTTGATTATTGCAGCGCGCAGTTCTTTGAGCTGTTTTCTCCTGAATGAATACGGCTTTGTCGCCTGGCTTGAGAAATACTCCCTCTGTTTGATAACCGTCTCACTTATACCCACGTGTGCCTCCTTGACCGGCAGAACTGTTCTTATCAGCTTATCCCTGCATATCTTATCTTTACTTTGTCGTTTGGCACGCATCTTTCTTCTGTTTTCCATCCTGTGCCGTCGTCCGTATCACAGCGTTCAAAAGCGCACGGAATCCCCTTTGCGGTCATCAGGTCAGCCCTGTCCATCAGATGGAAATGAAGATGCGGCGCGGTGGAATTTCCCGAGTGCCCCAGCCTTCCTATTGCCTGCCCCTTTTTAACTTCCTGTCCTGCCGCCACGCATACAGAACCACGCTGCATATGGGCAAAAAAAGCAAAAACACCGCTGCCGCAATCCATTATTACATGGTTGCCCACAACGGGTTTTAAACCGGATTTGGCAGGGTCAAAAAAAATTGCATTTTTTAAAACAACAAACATGTCTGTAAAAAAATTCACCCTTTGGCGCTCCGGGTATCCGTCATCCGCGGTTACAACCCTGCCGCTCAACGGGGAGTGAATCACGCTTCCCCAACTCATGCACTCATCAAGACGGACGCCCAAAAGAAAGTATTTTAAAGCGCTCCCTTTGTAGAAAACTCCCTTTTTCCCGGGCACTGTCTGATAAAAATCATAGGCATACCGCTGCCCCAGCTGGTCTGTGCCGTGGCTTGGGATAACCTTACCCGGCGTATTCGGGGCCTCCCAAATGCCCCGCAGAGGAAACTCCGCAATTACCGCATTCTGCATTTCGTCCGGCATGTTTAACCCGCCCCCTGCAGAATTAGAATTCAATCTGTGCCGTCATGACAAAACCGCCAGGCAGAGCCGCGGCTTTTACTTCCGCGGGAAATACTATATGCAGCTGTAAATAATCAAGTACGGTGTAGGCTATCGCGGCCGCGGCAATTCCCGCCGCCACGCCTGAAACAAGGCCTTTTGCATCCTTTTCATCTTTTAACCGGGCCAGTGTTTCATCGGTGTCATAAAGCGCGGGGTCAAGCGCTGAGTATCTTTTGTCATACGCCGCTTCCCCTGACTTAAAATCAAAAAAAGCGTATATAGCCCAGCATACGAGCACGGCATCGGCAGACACTACGATGCCCTGCATCAGTTCGCTTCCGATAAAGGGTTTTTCAGTTTTCGCCGCCTCAGCTGTTTCTACTGCGGGCTCTTCAACAGCCTCTGCCTCCTCTGATTCCGCTTCTTCGGCTTCACCATCTGCTTCCTCAGTCCACTCCGGAACATCCCAGGCACCGCCTTGCGCCTGTAAACTAACAACAAACACCGGGCATAAAACCAGTAGTAACGTTAAAACAAAAACATAGTTTTTCATCATATCTCCCTTTTAAATTAGGTTTTAGTAGCCGGAAAACCTGAAATCAACACTCATTGATTCCGAGTCGGCAAGAGTCAATGCTGTCTTTGTCAAATAGGTATATGAACTGACATATAAATCATCTATGTTTGTCCATGCCGAGCTATTGATGCTTACCTGTGCACTGTCCTGATAATTAAAAACCTTCAGCACAAGATCATATGTACCCGCGTCAAGCTCGGTGAGCGAGTAATATCCCTGCGCGTTAGTTGATGTTGATTTTACTTCAGATACAGTACCGTTCTCATAAAGAAATACCCCCGCCCCGGAAAATGCACTGTATGTCCCTCCGTAATTATAATCCTGCTCGGCATAACCCGATATGGAGGCCGTACCGACTGTCGTTCCGCTGCCCGGGCTCCTTCTGGCGCTGTCCTGACAAGAAACGGCATAAATCATCATGATTAAACCCAAAAAAAACGCTGTAAAAACCTTTGCCATTTTCATAAAAACCTCCTGTTTACTATTTTCCCGCGGCCATAAAACGCGCTACAGGTTTTGTAATTTCAATGCCTTCAAATATCAGTACAAGCACCGCGGTCAGCGGCACGGCTAAAAACATCCCCGTCACACCCCATAGCATCCCCCAGAATATGAGGGCCATCAGTATGGCAATCGGCCTTAATCGCAGCACATCCCCGTAGGCTTTAGGCTCTATGAAATTGCCTATTACAAAAAGCACCGCCGCCGGCAGTGCAAAAGCCAGCACACCCGAAGTCGGTGTTATTCCAGGCGCCACCATTATCACAGGCAGAGGCAGCAGACCCGCGAGTATGGGGCCGAAAGTCGGTATGAAGTTCAGCACAAAGGCGAAAAACCCGAACATAAAAGCCATGTCAACCCTGAAAGCCGTCAGTATCGCCCCGACAATTACCCCCTGAAGAAGCGAAATGAAAAACTTTGCCATTATGTATTTCTTTATTTTAAGTTCGCTTTTTTTCCAGATTTTGCCGGTAGTTTTCTTGTTTTTGGTGCTGTCAAGAATCATAAAAAGAAAAAATATGAAAACTATCACGCCCTGCGATACCACGCCTAAAACCGCGTTTGCAGTCGCGCCTATCAGCCTGCCGGCCTGGCTGCTTATGTTGTCTATAGAACCCCTTGCCATGGCATAAACATCAATATTCCACCTCTCAAGAAGAAACGCTGCAGCGGGCCCGTTTAAAAGCTGTTTTAGTTTAGCCTGGTATGATGCGGTATTGGCGGCAATCTGCCCGAAAGAAGTTGAAATCAACACCACAATCAGAGTAATAAAAAGCCCGCTTATCACAACAGTTGATAAAACAGCAACAGGCACAGGTGTTTTAAGGTATTTTAAATGGATGTCTATCATCGCCTGAAATATCAGGAAGAAAAAAAGCGCCAGAACAAAAGGCACCAGCACGGGCCTCAGCCAGTAAAGCGCAAAAGCCACTGCAACCACGCTCAAAATAACAAGGCAGGTCGTCTGTATTCTTTCACGTCCGTTTTCCAAATTTTCCTCCACGAAACTCATTTATACGGGCTTATACAGCCCCGGCAATCTCGTCGGCAAAAAGTCTTTCCCTAACACGCAGTGCCGTCAACCGCACCCCGCACAGGATTCACGGGGTTTATTTTCATTATCTCTTTTGCTCTTTGTTTTATCAAGTTGTGTCTTATCAATAATAATCCGGAATCACGATTATTAATATTACCATAAAAAGCTGCAGGATAAAACAAATTTACCCTTCAGGTTGACAATATTATCCTCGCCCCCTCCGGGGGAGAGGACACAGGTAAGGGGGAGTGTCTTTTTAACAAAAAAATCCCCATCCAAAACTAATCCGCACCTTTGCCTTTTGCACTTCGCACCTTCGCACCTTCGCACTTCGCACTTCGCACTTCGCACTTTGCACTTCGCACTTCGCACTTCGCACCTTCGCACCTTCGC
>CAYGHG010000043.1:0-20231 GCA_964349515.1 uncultured Spirochaetia bacterium | reverse complement strand
ACGCAAATTTCAACGGTGCGGTTTATGATATGCACCCTGTAAGCTCTACGGTTATGATGGTAGGCGGTGCATTTACTACAATTGCAGGTGTATCACAGCCCTATCTTGTAATTATCAATCAAAACACAGGGTCTCGTTATGCCGGATATGACTATGGTGTGAACGGTCCGGTTTATTCCATTGTTTTCCCGTCATCAGGTTCAATGTACGTAGGGGGAGCTTTTACTTCGTTTGGCGGCGGAGCTTATACAAGAAACAGAATAGCATATTTTCCAAATTATCTGAGCCCTTCCACTATTTCCACCACATTTAACCCGAATGTCAATTCAACAGTCAGGGATATGCACTATGATTCCGGTTCAACACTGCTTTACGCCACGGGAGATTTTACAACTGTAAACGGGACTACTACAAGAAACTACGCCGCTGCTTTTAACACTACAAGCGGCTCCGCAACTTCTTTTAACCCCAATCTTGACAATGTGGGCTACAGCATTAATGCCGATGCAAGTTATATTTACATAGGCGGAGCATTCAGAAGGGTTAACGGTACTATTACAAGGTTTCACGCAGGGGCTTTTAACAAATCAACGGGAAATTATTACAGCAGTTTTCAGGTCAATACAGACGGGCCTGTAAACGCCATACTGCCGGGGCAGGGGGCAGGTTCTGACGTACTGATAGGCGGGAATTTCAGGGCTATCAACAGCTATGAAATTGACAACCTCGCGAGGGTTTTGATGTACTCTGACGGCGGCTACGGAGGTGTGATTTCAGCTTACAGGCCAAGCCCTGACGGGCCAATTTATGCGCTTCTTCTGGCAAATGACACACTATATGTGGGCGGCGCTTTTGGCACTGTGAACGGCTCTACTGTCAGGCAAAACGCAGCTGCTTTTGCGCTGACAAATTCAACGGCGCTGGCATGGACGGCAAATACCAACAGTACTGTAAGAGCGCTGGAAAACTACCAGACAGGAAGCTATAATTTCATATATCTTGGGGGCGATTTTACAACTGTTAACGGTATTACAAGAAATTACGCGGCAAGCGTGGATCATTTAACAGGGTCTGTTTATATGGGCTGGGACGCCAATTTTAACGGCACTGTCCGCGCGATAAAGGAAGTGGGCAATCTGATATACTTTGGCGGGGATTTCACGACAGCTAAAGGTTCGGCAAGGGGCTACGGTGCCAGCCTTAGTTATTTATCCGCCACTCTCATGACATGGAACCCCCAGTGTGACGCGGCTATTCACGCAATGGCCAAGACTTCAACAGAGAGTCATTTTTATATCGGGGGGGCTTTTACCAGCGCGTCAGGAAGCCCGCGCACAAGAATAGCAGAATACGCTTCAGGCGGGGCTTTGACATCATTCGCGCCGTCGGCCAGCGGTACCGTGCTTGCGCTTGACCATAACTACGGCACCCTGCTTGCCGCAGGTTCTTTTTTGACAATTAATTCAATTTACAGATATTACGCGGCGGCAATTGATGTTTCGACCGGAAATGTCTCCTCGTGGTATCCTTTTCACTCAAGCACTGTGAGGGCGATAGCGTCACAAGACAGCAAGGTCATAACCGGCGGAAGTTTTGCAAGGGTTTCAAGCCTGCCCCACGGCTACGGCGCGGTGCTTGAGTGCCCGCGTGAGATGTACACGCATACGGCGACAAGAACCGCCACAAGGACCGCGACAAGGACCGCGACAAGGACTGCGACAAGAACTGCCACAAGAACTGCCACAAGGACCGCGACAAGAACCGCGACACCCACAATTACTCAGACATCAAGTGCGACTCCTACGCGTACCGCCACACCTACGTTTACCGAAACCCCGGTACCTGTCTATGCATACCCTTATTTTGATGATTTCAGTACTGATAAAAACTGGGCTTATGGCCCTGAGTGGGAACGGGGCCCTGCGGTGGTGCCTTTTCATACACCTTCTACGGGGAACGCTGATCCTGACAAGGATAATACGTTAACTGCCGATAATTATATGGCAGGCACGGTGCTTGGCGGAAATATGTCTGTCTCTGCGACTCATCCATATTATTATCTTACATCACCATATATCAACGCCAATTCGGCTTCTGCACTTCAGCTTCGTTTTTACAGGCACCTTAATACAGACTACAACACATATATTCCCTGTACAGTTGACGTATTTGACGGAACTTCCTGGCATAATATTTTTATGAGCGGCTCAAACGGTGAATTTGACACTTTTTGGAATGAAATGGTATATGATGTAACAGATTATAAAAACTCCAATTTCAGAGTGCGTTTTGGCCATGCGGTTTTAAACATATCGGGCGTCTGGCACATGTCCGGCTGGAATATTGATGACGTTTACATAGGGCTGCCGTTTACGCCGACTGCCACAATTACTCCCACACATACATTTACGATGACCGTGACTCAGACTATAACAGGGACGAACACGCCCACGGTCACAAATACCGTTACGCCTACAATGACCCGCACCGTTACGCAGACTGTAACGCCTACTGCTACAGGGACAAGGACAGCCACACGGACTGTCACTCAGACTGTAACGCGGACTTCCACAAGGACCGCGACTATGACCGCGACGCAGACTGTAACTCAGACCATAACGGCCACTTTCACGGCAACGCCCTCCATAACAATGACGCATACAATAACAGAAACACCCACGCAGATAGTAAACTCCGCGACTATTACGCCGACTCATTCCATAACACCGACTTTTACGTCAACGCCTTCGTTTACGCTTACAAGCACTTCAACCCCTACGTTTACGCCGACGGTAACCGAGACCTCAACGCCGACGGTTACGAATACAGCAACCGAAACAATTACCGAAACTGTCACACAGACAGTGACGCAGACGGTGACACAGACTTTTACTCTTACCGCGACGGCTACAATGACCGCGACGCCTACTATTACCCGCACCGCTACCGCAACTGTTACAGGAACCGCCACGCCTACGGCTACTCTTACTTCAACACCGACGCTTACTTCTTCAACCACTCCGAGGCCGAGTTTCACAGCCACGCTGTCGCACACAATAACAGAGACGGTAACTAACACCCCGACGGTTACTCTTACCGCGACTGATACTGTAACCCATACGGTGACGCAGACACCCACAGACACAGTTACAGATACGGTGACAGTTACACTGACATCTACTTATACTGATACCTATACCGCCACTGTCACGGAAACGCCTTCTTACACAGTGACAGAAACATATACAATAACACTTACGCCTGAAGACACTCTCACTCCCACGGTTACTCCTACTATATGCGCGGGAGGACAGCTCGGAAATAGTGCAGGGAGTCTGGTGCAGATAAGCGGCGGAACCACGCTTTATGCGAGCAGGTTTGAACTGCTGCAGAACGCCGTTATGACCTCTATGTATGTAAAAGTGCAGTCAGGCAGCGGCCAGGTGATGGCCGGTATTTATACGGACAACAACGGAAGCCCCGACTATCTGATACTGCCTTCATTACCGGTTGAGTGCTCGTCCGGCTGGAATGCAGTGGAAATCCCCGTATTCCCTCTGGAGCCGGGCAACTACTGGCTCGCGGTGCAGGCGGAAACAGGGGTGCAGATAAATTATTCATCCGGGCCTGCGGGAAGCGGAAGGGCAGTTTCAAACTTCTTCGGCTCATTCCCCGACCCGTTTGGCGCTGCTGCTTCAGAACAGCCCAGAGTATGGTCTGTTTATGCTTCGTTCTGCGCAGAGTCAGGCTACCTCATAACCGCCACCATAACTCCGACTGTTACTGAAACTTCCACGCCTACCCCGGATTATACGGCTACAATGACAGTGACGCCCACACCAATAGGGCCGCCTGTGCCCGACGGCAATGAAACATACGCTTATCCCGTGCCGGCAACGGATACGATACATTTTGTTTTCAATCTTGAAGAGGATTCAGAGGTTACAATACAAATATTTGATTTCGCGGGCAACAGGGTGAGGACGGTTGAATTTGAAGCGGAAGCCGGGCTGCGCTCGAAAACCGAGGACGTCGCCAGGTTCAGCGCCGGCGTCTATTATTACACCCTGCAGACAAAGGGCGCCTCAGGCACGGTTAAAAAATACAGGCTCAGCAAGTTTATTATAAAAAAATAAAAGGGATAAAATGAAAAAAATTGCATTGGCGGCGTTTTTGGCGGCGTTTGTTTCTTCCGCATCTTTTGCGGATGAGTTTGAGACGCTGAGCTACGCTGCGGAAGAGGTAAACCTGGGCGCGAGGCCGGCTGCCATGGCGGGCGCTTTTACCGCAGTTGAGGGCGACGCGCTGTCTGTATTTTACAACCCCGCCGGAATTTCAGGAATAAGGCTGATAGAGTTTTATGCCTCTTATAATAAATGGATATCAGACTCCTCGCTTCAGTACGGGTACGTGGCTGTGCCTGTAGGAACAGGCACAATAGCGGGCGTGTTTTCATTTGTTAATTTCGGAAAGTTTGAAAAACGGGATATTTACGGAGTGCTTACAGGCACGGAGATAAACGCATACAACATAACAGGAATGCTCGCTTACGGAATGCCGCTCGGTGATTTTAACGTGGGCGCGGGCGTGAAATTATCAGGGCTTACGATAGACGATTTAAACCGTTTTGGCGTGCTTTTTGATGCCGGCGCCCAGTATAAACTCGGGGATATGTTTTCATTCGGGCTGGCTTTGCAGAATTTTGACATTGAATTAAGCGGCGGCTACAGCGCAAAGGCCGGGCTTGGGATCAAGGTTTTCAACATACAGGGCAACAACATGTACGCGTCGGCTGATGTTAATTATTCGGGCAAAAACGGGCTTTCATACTCTTTCGGGACGGAATTCAACCTGTTCAAAATGCTCTCGCTCAGGGCAGGCTACTGTCTGAATGACGGGAACGCGGTTTTGGGTTCAATAGCGGGGTTCTCGGCAGGCGCGGGGCTTACCATAGACAAGTTCACTATTGACTATTCATTTACCTCTCTCGGGGACCTGGGCGCAACTCACCTTGTCGGCGCGCGCTTTTTGTATGAAGGCGCGGAAGAGAGGGAAAAGCGCAATTACGAAAAACTGACAGAGTTCCTGGCCTACCAGAATTACAAAGACGGTGAGGAGCAGTTTGACAAGGGCAATTATAAGAGAGCGCTTGTTTACTGGCAAGAGGTCAAGTCAATGGCCCCGAAATACGAGGGCATAAACGAGGCCATAGACAAGGCCAAAAGGCTGATATCCTCGGGCGGCAGCATAAAAAAAGTGGAAACCCTTTTCAGGCAGGGGATGACTGCCTATGAAAAGTTTGATTTTGACACGGCAGTGAAGAGGTGGACCGAGCTTAAAAAAATGTACCCGACATATAAGGATCTGGATATCTGGCTCAATGACGCAAAAGAACTGAGGGCGAGCAAGGGAATGTCAAAAGAGGCGGAGAAATTTTTCCGTGACGGCATAAAGTCTTACAACCTTTGCGACTATGACAAGGCTCTTTCTTCCTGGGAAAAAGGGCTCGCAAAAGACCCGAAAAACAAAAAAATCGGCCAGTACATAGACAGGACAAAGCAGAAGCAAAAGGAGATGAAAGAGGGTTTAATGAGGGCAAAGGCTGATGTTGCAAACGATGCGACGGTGATAGACGGCATAAGAAGGTTAAGGACAATATCAGATGTATGCCCGGCTTATCAGGACGCAAACAACATACTTTCCACGCTGAAAGAACTCATAGCGCTTAAAACCCGGGATTATTACTTCAAGGGAATAGAGCAGTACACAAACGGCAACCTGGATGCGGCGATAGTTTACTGGAATAACATTGAACAGCTTGACCCCAAAAGCGAGCATCTGGTAAAGGTAAAGCGTTATATTACAGACGCAAGAAACAAGCAGAGGGCGATACAGGGTATTGAAAAGAAGAAAAAATAATAAAATAAGGCATAAGGCAGAAGACACAAGCGGATAAAACATTAACTTTTGTCTTTTGTCTTATGTCTTTTAAACTTTAGCGGGAGGTTTTTCGTGAAACATTCAAGCTATTTTGAAGGAAAAGTCCAGAGCCTGAGTTTTAATACGCCGCAAGGCAGGGCGACGGCCGGGGTTATAGAGCCCGGCACATATTCTTTTTCAACTTCGTCGGAAGAAATAATGTCTGTCACAGAAGGGGAGCTGAAATACAGGCTGCCCGGCGGCGAATGGCTTAATGCAAAAAAAGGGCAGAGCTTTACCGTTGCGGCAGGGGTTGCGTTTGAATGCGCAACTGACAAAGACGCTTCGTATATCTGCTACTATAAATAAGGAGACGGACAAATGACCGTAGAAAAATGGGTTTACTACGCGCTCGGCGCGGCTTTTTTTGCCGGCTTAACTGCGATATTCGGGAAAATAGGAGTGACAGGAATTAACTCAAACCTCGCCACGCTTTTAAGGACTTTTGTCGTGGTGCTTTTCGCGGGAGCAATAGTTTTTGCCACAAAAGAATGGAAAAACCCGCTTGAGATTCCGGCTAAAACACTTACGTTTCTTGTACTCTCCGCGCTCGCAACCGGCGCCTCATGGCTTTGCTACTACAGAGCCCTGCAGCTCGGGCCTGCATCAAAAGTCGCGCCTGTTGACAAACTCGGCGTGGTGTTTGCCATGCTGCTGGCTTTTATGTTTTTGGGTGAAAAAGCGGATCTGAAGACAATAATAGGCGGAGTGCTGATTACCGCAGGCGCGCTTGTTATTGCTATAAAATAAATTTTTTGACGAGATGAGTGTGGTTAAACCTTGAACGTTGGGGTTTGAACTATTAGCGGGAAGCTTAGGGCTGCAGGAAACGTAACGGAAAATAGCCCTCGCCTCACTTAGGGGGGCACTGCAAAGAGTGGAAAAGGGGGTTAAAAAAACTACTGCCGGCCGAGTAAAGACAGTGAGAATTAACAATTTGCAGGTTGACCGGTTGTCTTACAAATTGTGGTTTGATTAATTAAGACTTAAAGGCAAATCCCCCCTGTCCCCCTTTTGGGAAAGGGGGTTATGACTAAAGGCAAATCCCCCCTGTCCCCCCTTTTGGAAAGGGGGTTATGGCTAAAATAATGGTTGCAAAAACAGGGCTTGTTTTGTTATTATTGTAGAGATTTAAAAACCCCGTTTTACGGGGAAAACACATGCTTCCCGGATATACCCCGCGGGTCCCTTAAAAAATTGAGGGCGCGGCAGAAAGAAAGGGAGCAGAGGCTAAAAACCAAAAGGAGGAAATACCATCATGCCTCAGATTTCCATGAAAGCACTTCTCGAATCAGGAGTACATTTCGGCCACCAGACCAAGCGGTGGAACCCCAAAATGAAGCCTTACATCTTTGCCGCAAGAAACGGAATTTACATCATTGACCTTCAGAAAACCCTAAAGTACACCAAGGAAGCCGTGGTCTATCTTAAGGAAATCATCAGAAGCAACCAGGCGGTTCTATTTGTCGGCACTAAAAAGCAGGCAAAAGAAGCTGTAAAAGAAGAGGCCATACGCTGCGGAATGCCCTATGTCAGCTCGCGCTGGCTCGGCGGCACAATGACCAATTTTGTCACCATCAGGCTGAGGGTGGACCGCTTAAAAGAACTTGAGGAGATGGTCGCAAGCGGCACAATAGAGAAATACCCCGTAAAAGAAAGAATGAACATGCAAAAGGAGCTCAAGAAACTGAAAGAGCATCTTGACGGGCTGAAAGACATGGAAAAACTGCCGGGCGCGCTTTTTGTAATAGACGTAAAGCGCGAGGAAAACGCGGTTAAGGAAGCAAACAGGCTGGGCGTGCCGGTTGTCGCCATAGTTGACACCAACTGCGACCCTGACGGCATAGACAAAATAATCCCCGCAAACGACGACGCCATACGCGCCGTGCGCCTGATGTGCAAAATAATGGCCGACACGATAATAGAAGAAAAAGTGGCTATTGAAAAAGAAAAAGAAATAGAGCTCAGGAAAAAAGAGGAAGAAGCGCAGGTAGCACAGGCTGAAACCACGGAAGAAAGAGAAAAGGCGCAGGCTGTGGTCAAGGATTCAAACGACTACTCGGATGTATTTAAGGAAGAGCTTCCCGCGGAAGAGCCGGCGGCTGAAGAAAAAAAATAACAAAACATATTTAATAAAGGAGAAATATTAAAATGGCTGAAGTCACAAAAGAACTTGTAAAGGAACTCAGGGAAAAATCAGGCGCCGGAATGGGCGACTGCAGGACGGCGCTTATTGAAACGGCCGGCGATATTGAAAAAGCAATGGAGTATTTAAGGGAAAAAGGCATAGCCTCCGCGGACAAGAGAAGCGCCCGCGCCACAAAGGAAGGGCTGGTTTACTCCTACATACACGGAAACGGCAAAGTGGGGGTAATGGTTGAAATAAACTGCGAAACGGATTTTGTCGCGAGAACCGATGATTTTGAAACCCTTTGCAAAGATGTCGCAATGCAGGCCGCGGCTATGGCGCCGAGATGGTTAAAACGCGACGAAGTGCCTGCGGAAGTTGTCGAAAAGGAAAAAGAAATATACCGCGCCCAGATGGCGGACTCGGGCAAACCCGCGAATGTGGTGGAAAAAATTGTGGAAGGCAAGCTTGACAAATTCTTCAAGGAAAACTGCCTTCTGGAACAGCAGTTTGTAAAAGATGACAAGATGACCATTGAGATGGTTATAAAGGAAAAGATAGGAAAACTCGGGGAGAACATAACCTTAAAAAGGTTTGTAAGGTTCGTACTCGGGGAAAACTAAAAGTACAACCGGAGGCTTTGGATGGGCAGAAAGAAATCAGGCGCATATAAGAGGGTAATGCTTAAAGTTTCGGGCGAAGCGCTCGCAGGCGCGAAAGCTTCCGGCATTGATTATGATACGGTCACTTCAATAGCCGCGGAAATCAAGGAAGCGGCAAAGGCCGGCGTGGAGATAGGCGTGGTAATAGGCGGCGGAAACATATTCCGCGGCGGCCGCGGCAAGGATTTCAAGATTGACCGCGTGGTGGGCGACTATATGGGGATGCTCGCGACGGTGATAAACGCGCTGGCAGTGCAGGACATACTCGAGCAGATGGGCGTACAGACGCGCGTGCTCTCCGCTTTTGAGATGCAGGAGCTCGCTGAGCCCTATATCAGGCGCAGGGCCATACGCCACCTTGAAAAAGGGCGCGTGGTTATTTTTGCGGGCGGCACGGGAAACCCCTACTTTACAACAGACACCGCGGCGGTGCTGCGAGCGACCGAAATAGGCGCCGAAGTGGTCATGAAAGCGACAAAGGTTGACGGCGTGTACAGCGGCGACCCTATGAAGGACAAAAATGCCGTGAGATATGATAAAATAAGTTACATAGAAGTGCTTAACAAAAACCTCAAGGTGATGGACTCCACTGCGATATCGCTGTGCATGGAGAACAGGATACCTATAAAGATTTTCAGCATGATGAAAAAGGGAAATATCAGGAAGGCGATTACAGGGAATAAAATCGGGACACTGGTTTCCTAAAAACGGAGGGTTTCATATGGAAAAGCTTTTTGTAGAAGCGGAAAGCAGGATGAAGAAAACCATAGACCATTTTCAGAAGGAACTGTCGTTAATCAGGACCGGAAGGGCAAATGTCTCGGTGCTTGACGGCGTAAAAGTTTCCTACTACGGAAACATGAGCCCGATAAACCAGGTGGCGAGCGTCGCGGTAATTGAGGCAAAGACCATAGACATAAAGCCCTGGGACAGGTCGTGCATTCTTGAAATTGAAAAAGCCATACAGGCGGCAAACCTCGGGCTGGGAATAGTCAATACAGGCGATTCGCTTAAGATAAAGTTCCCGGAATTGACAGAAGAGACAAGGAAAGACATGGTAAAAAAGGTCAAAAAAATCGGGGAAGAATCAAAGGTTGACATAAGAAATATTCGCCGCGACATAAACGAAAAATTCAAGGAAAAGCAGAAGAACAAGGAAATATCCGAAGATGACCTTAAAATAGGAGAAGGAAAGGTACAGAAGTTTACCGATAAGAACATAGCCGAAATAGACCACATAGTGAAAGAAAAAGAAAAGGACCTGATGACTATCTGAAAATCCCGAAAGCCGGGGATTTTAAGGGCGGAGATTAAATGAAGAAGGCACTCAAGATTCCCGCCCACATAGCCGTGATAATGGACGGCAACGGCAGGTGGGCCCGCGGTAAAAAGCTGCCGAGGATATTCGGCCACAGGGAAGGCGCGAATTCCGTGAGGGAAATAACAGAATCCTGCGCCAAACTCGGGGTGAGATTTCTCACCCTTTACGCTTTTTCCACTGAAAACTGGAAACGCCCGAAAAAAGAAGTCAGCTTTCTCATGAAACTCCTCTGTGAATACCTTGACAAAGAGACACCCACCCTTATGAAAAATAACGTGCGTTTTAATACCATAGGCGATATTTCAAAACTGCCAAAGGAAGCAAGGCTGAGAATAGCGCGGATGAAAAAAACCACCGGTTCAAACACCGGGCTCACCATGACAGTCGCCCTAAACTACGGGAGCAGGGATGAGATAACCCGGGCGGTCAGAAAAATAGCGGCTGAAGTCAAAAAAGGAAAACTTGCCCCCGGAAAAATAACGCAGGAAAAAATAAGCGGGTGCCTTGACACCGCGGGAATACCCGACCCCGACCTTCTTATCAGGACCAGCGGGGAGATGAGGATAAGCAATTACCTGCTGTGGCAGATAGCCTACAGCGAGCTTTACGTTACGACCGTGTTGTGGCCAGACTTCAGGGAAAAAGCGCTGATTGAAGCGGTAAAAGAATACAACGGGCGCGAGCGCCGTTACGGAGGTGTTTAGTTGAATAAGATGGTAAAGAGGATTATCGTGGCGGCGTTTGTCGTGCCTGTTGTGGTTTTCTTAATATTCGCCGAGAGCCCGTGGTTTTATATAGCGATAGCTTTTGCCGCTCTTGTGATGTCATTAAACGAGATTTACTCAATGCTCGCCGTTAAAAAGATGAAAGCCTACAGGGTATTGGGGAATATTTTCATCGTGGCCGTGTTAGCTGCGGCCTCTCTGGGCTTTAATGAGATTTTCATAACGGCAGCTTCGGCATTTTTTATACTTGCCTGCCTTACAGCCGTAATATCCGAAAAAGATGTCAATGCAATAAACAGGTTTTTCTACACCGCGGCTCCGGCCATGTACATAACTTTTCTGGGTGTGTTCGGCATAAAGCTTAGGCTGCTTGAACACGGCTCATATTTTATTTTTATGCTGTTGTTTATGACCATCATATGCGATGCCGGCGCCTATTTTGTAGGTTCTGCCATAGGAAAAAGAAAACTGATACCGGAGATTTCGCCCGCAAAGACAGTGGAAGGCGCTGCAGGAGGCGTTGTGGTGGCGGTTATAGCCACGGTCATCATATATTTCACGCTGCTTCCCAAGGACATTCTCGGGCCTAATACGCTGATTCACCTTATCGCACTCTCCTTTCTGATGTCTGTTGTCGGCCAGGCAGGCGACATAGCGGCCTCTGTTTTTAAACGCTTTACAGGGGCAAAAAATTCTTCAAACCTGCTTCCGGAACACGGAGGAGCTCTTGACAAAATAGACTCTTCCATGTTCAACGCGCCGGCACTTTACCTCTACGCTGTTTATTTCGTGCCTTTGTTCGGGTGATTATGAAAACAAAAAACATAGTAATACTCGGCTCCACAGGCTCAATAGGAAAATCAGCCCTTGACCTGTTTGACGGGCCTTTAAAAAACGGATACAGGGTTCTCGCCTTAAGCGCCGGTTCTGACGCGCAGGCTCTCAGGGCTCAGGCTGAAAAATACAGGCCTAAATATCTTTGCATAGCTGATGAAAAAAAAGCCCGCCTCCTCAAAGGGTGCAAGGCAAAGGTACTCACCGGTATTGAAGGGCTGTGCGAGCTGGCCTCACTTAAAGAAGCGGACACGGTGCTTTTGTCAGTCGTCGGCGCCGCGGGGATAATACCGCTGCTCTACGCGGTGCGTTCCGGCAAGAGGGTGGCTCTTGCAAACAAAGAATCGCTGGTAATAGCCGGCGGCATAGTAATGTCAGAGGCGAAAAAATACGGGGCACAGATTCTCCCCGTTGATTCGGAACACAATGCAGTGTTTCAGGCGCTTATGGGAAACGAAAAAAAATCGGTCAGGAAACTTATCATTACGGCCTCGGGCGGGCCTTTTAGAAACATGCCTGCGGCAAAACTGAAAACAATTACCGCGGCGCACGCGCTTAAGCACCCCACGTGGAAGATGGGCAAAAAAATCACCATAGATTCCGCCACCCTTATGAACAAAGGGCTTGAGGTGATAGAGGCGCACTACCTGTTCGGGATGCCCTATGAAAAAATTGAAGTGGTCATACACCCGCAGTCCATAGTGCATTCGATGGTTGAATACACGGACTGCTCGGTCATGGCGCAGATGTCAAGCCCCGACATGAGGCTGCCGATAATGTTTGCCCTTACTTATCCGGAGAGAAAACAGGGCGTGATAGAACCGCTCAACCTGGCGAAAAAAGGGGTGCTTGAATTCGGGCCTGTTGATTTCAAAAAATTCCCGGCTTTTTCGCTCGCCCTTAAAGCCGGAAAAACAGGGGGCACAATGCCGGCCTGTATGAACGCGGCAAACGAGGAGGCTGTGGCGGCTTTTCTTAAAAACGACATTACTTTTGATATGATACCGAAACTGACGGAAAAAATGATGAAGCTTCATACGCTTATAAAAAACCCCGAGCTTGAAGACATACTGAGAGCTGACTCGCAGGCAAGGGAAACAACAAGGAGAATTATTTATGGTTGAAATACTTATGATTTTTATCGCGCTGGGGCTGACAATACTGGTCCACGAATTCGGCCATTTTTACACGGCGAAAAAAATGGGAATGGCTGTGGAGCGTTTTTCCATAGGGCTTGGGCCGAAAATAATAGGTTTCAAAAGGGGTGAAACCGAGTATCTGATTTCGCTGTTTTTTATGCTCGGAGGTTATGTAAAACTCGCGGGTGAAAACCCGGAAGAGGTCGCAAAGCTTGGAAACAGGGCTTTTTTAAACCAGCCGCCATATAAAAGAATTGCCGTTACCGTTTCCGGGGTTACGCTGAACTTTCTTCTTGCCATAGCACTGATGTGGGTGGTGCTCATTAGCGGCAGTGAGGCTCTAAAGGCCCAGATAGGAAGCGTAAAAGAGGGAATGCCCGCCTATGAGGCGGGAGTACGCAAGGGCGACACGGTAACTGCCATAAACGGAAAAAAAATAAGGCACTGGAACGACTTAACCGAAGCCATAGCAAAATCAAAGTCACCGGAATTGAGGCTGTCTCTTTTAAGGGACGGCGCACAGACTGACCTTGTCTTAAAACCCGTAATAGAAGAGACGGAAGACATAATAAAAGACATAAAGAAAAAACCAATGATAGGAATTTCGCCGCTTGTGTTTTTAAACGAAGTGGACACCGTGGAAAAAGGTTTTCCGGCTGAAGACGCGGGTGTTCTCAAAGGCGACATTATAGAATCAGTGAACGGCGTAAAAATAAATGACTGGGAGGAGTTTGTCTCTTTTACATCCGATAACGGCATAAAACCCTATGTACTTGCCGTAAAAAGAGGAGGGGCGGGAGTTTCGTTAAACATAACCCCAAAGAGTGAACCCTCCAAAAAAGAAGGCGACCCCGACAGGTATATAACCGGTATCTCGCCCAAAGCAAATACCGTGAAAGAAAGATACGGGCCGTTTGAGGCTGTGGGGCTGGCTGTTGACAGGACTCTGTATTACACACAGCTTACAATGCGCGCCATTTACAAAATGATAGCAAGGCAGATAGAGCCTGACGTGGCGGGGCCGATTGGCGTGCTGCACATCACCTACAAAGTCGCGCAGGAGGGGATAATACCTCTGATTATGCTTTTTGCGATAATTAACATAAACCTCGCGCTTGTGAATTTTCTGCCCCTGCTCCCTTTTGACGGCGGGTTGACGCTGATGTTTCTTATAGAATGGATAACCGGAAAGAGCGTGCCGCTTAAGGTGCAGGAAGTCTTAATGCAGATAGGCTGGGCGTTTCTTATATTCCTGCTGGTGTTTTTTACCTACAAGGACATATTGCGGATATTTTTTGGGAAATAAAGACAGATGAAGACAGATAACTACAGATAAAGACTGATGACGGATGATAATGGCAGATAAAAACAGATAAAGGCCATAAATACTTTAGGGGGATTTGAGATGGAAACCCGGAAGGTCAGGATAGGAAGGATAACGATAGGCGGCGGGATGCCTGTGGCAGTGCAGTCAATGACAAATACCGATACCCGCGATGTAAAGGGGACTTTGAGCCAGATAGAAAGGCTTGAGGATGCAGGATGTGAAATAGTGAGGGTATCGGTACCTGATGCGGAGTCTGCAGAGGCATTTAAGAAAATAAGAAAAAAAACAAAAATACCGCTTGTGGCGGACATTCATTTTGACTACCGCCTTGCCATAGAATCCATGAAAGCGGGTGCGGACAAGATAAGGATAAACCCGGGTAACATAGGCACGGCTGAAAAAGTAACTGCCGTGATAGAAGCGGCAAAAAAGCACGGCTGCGCCATAAGGATAGGGGTTAACGCCGGCTCGCTTAAAAAAGGGAATGTGGAAGGGCTGAAGCTTAAATCAAAAAACAATGCCGCAAATGAGATGGTATCAAGCCTGATTGAATATACGGAGTTTTTTGAAATGCACGACTTTGAAAATCTTGTGGTGTCGCTTAAGGCGTCGGATGTGCCGGCGACAATTGAAGCTTACAGGCTGTTTTCAAAACTGCGTAATTACCCGCTGCACATAGGGGTAACTGAAGCCGGCACCGAACTCTCTGGCGCCATAAAGTCAGCCGCAGGCCTTGGGATACTTTTATATGAAGGATTGGGCGACACCATGAGGGTCTCCCTTACCGCCGAGCCTGAAAAAGAGGTTTATGTCGCGTACAGGCTGCTTGACAATCTGGGCTTGAGAAAGCGCGGGGTTGAAATAATATCCTGCCCGACCTGCGCGAGAACGGAAGTAAATGTCATAAAAATGGCGCGGGACATAGAAAACATGACCATGCACATAGCCAAGCCCATTAAAATAGCGGTCATGGGCTGCGCCGTAAACGGGCCGGGCGAGGCTGCTCACGCGGATCTCGGGGTATCCGGCGGAAAAAAAATAGGCCTGATTTTTGTTAAGGGTAAAATAATAAAAAAAGTCCCGAAAAGGCTGCTTTTTACAGAGTTTAAAAAAGAGCTTAGCCGCGCGCTGAAAGCAAAAGGATAAAAACTTTTGGATGACAAGACAAAAAGCGTGCTGCTAAAATGTGCGAGGGTTTACATCAGCATTAAAAGCTGGGACAAAGCGCTTGCCGAGTATAAAGTCCTGTATGCGGATTTTCCTGATGACCCGTATATTGCCGAGCCGCTGGCAAAATCGTACTACGAAACCGGAAATAAATTCGCGGCAAAAGAGCTGTATGAAAAAGTAATGAAAATTTACGCCGGCAAGGGCGATACGGTAAAGGCTGAGAGAATAAGGCTGGATATTGCAAAGATGTTTCCCGAAGTATAGAAGTAAACCCCATATTTTTTGTCTTGTGTCTCATGGCTTTTTAACTTTTATCAGGAGGTAAACTTACAGTGAAATGGTCAAAAGCTCTTATAAACACAGTACGAGAAATACCCAAAGAGGCGGAAACGGCGAGCCACAAGCTTATGATACGCGCGGCAATGATAAAAAAAATAGGCGCGGGTATTTATGATTATCTGCCTTTAGGCTACAGGTCGGTAATGAAGGTTATGAATATAATACGTGAAGAAATGAACGCAGCGGGCGCGCAGGAGGTGCATCTGCCTGTGCTCTCGCCGGCTGAGTTGTGGAAAGAAACCGGCAGGTGGGCGGCTTATGGAAAAGAGATGATGAGAATAACAGACCGTCACGGCAATGAGTTTGCGCTCGGGCCGACGCACGAAGAGGTAATAACGGATTTAGTCAGGCGCGAGGTAAATTCCTACAAACAGCTTCCTATAAACCTTTACCAGATACAGGTCAAGTTCCGCGACGAGATAAGGCCGCGTTTCGGAGTTATGCGTTCCAGGGAATTCATAATGAAAGACGCCTATTCGTTTGACCGCGACGAGGCCGCGGCAATGGAAAGCTACAAGGTGATGCTTGAAGCATATAACAGAATATGCAAAAGGATAGGCTTCAAGTACCGGCCTGTTGAGGCGGATTCCGGCGCCATAGGCGGCAGCATGTCGGCTGAGTTTATGGTGCTCGCTGAAACCGGCGAAGACACGATTATTTACTGCGAAAACGAGTCATGCGGCTACGCTGCCAACATGGAAAAGGCTGTGAGCGCAAAACCCGAAACGCAGAGTGCGTCGGAAGAAGCACTTACGAAAGTGCACACCCCGAATATTAAAACAGTAGAAGAGCTTGCTGCGTTTTTGGGAAAAAAGCCCGAAGACACGGCAAAGACAATCCTTTACATAGTTGACGGCAAAAAAATGGCGGCTGCCATGATGCGCGGCGACAGGGAAATTAATGAAATAAAACTAAAAAATGCGCTTGGAGCCAATGAGATAAGGCTCGCCACCCCGGAGGAGATACTGGAAAAGACAGGCGCGCCTGTGGGGTTCGCAGGGCCGGTGAACATACGCGAAAAAGGAATAAGGCTCGCGGTAGATGAAACTGTGGCTGCACTCAAAAACACGGTCACAGGCGGAAACGAGCAGGATTATCACTACACCGGCGTAAACCGCGGCAGGGATTACACCGAAAATCTGATTGCTGATTTCGCAAAGGCCGGAAAAGGCGACAAGTGCGCCAAATGCGGGGGGGCATTAAACGAACAGCGCGGCATTGAGATGGGACATGTGTTTTACCTCGGCACAAAGTATTCAAAATCAATGAAAGCCTCATACCTTGATGAGACAGGAAAATCGCAGCTTATGGTTATGGGGTGCTACGGTATAGGGGTCACCAGGGTGGTGGCCGCCGCCATAGAACAGAATAATGACGAAAACGGCATCATCTGGCCCATGGCAATCGCGCCTTACGAAGTGGTGGTATCAGCCGTTAACCTCAAATATAAGGAAGGCTTTGACTATGCGGTTGAGCTCTATGAGAAGCTGAAAGCCGCGGGAGTTGACGTTATCCTCGACGACCGCGACCTCTCGCCGGGCATAAAGTTCAAAGACGCCGACCTGATAGGGTTCCCCGTGCGCGTAGTGGTCGGGGAAAAGAACTTTAAGGACGGGAATGTGGAAGTGAAGTTAAGAGGCGAAAAAGAGGCGGAACTTATTAATAGAGATTCTGCAGCGGAAAAAGTAATTACATTAGTCAAGAAGGAGAAATTATAATCTGGTAAAAATCGGATTGGTATAAAACTTCAAATTCCCTGGAAACACTATGTTTTCTAATCAAATCTACAATCATATTCTATTTTCTGTCGTATAATACTATTGTAAAAAGGTATTAAAGATTCTTTATTATAACTTTAGCTGGGAAAGTATAATAACGGAAATAAATAATCCAAACCAAGTGGTATAAAAAAAGTGAAGTTTTTAATAAAATCTGACTTGACATAGCACATAAATTTTGCTAATATATAATAGTAGCGAAGGCAGTAATCTGCAAAAGGAGAAGCCTTATGAAATTAAAGCTTGGTCAAATAACAGATGTTCAGACAGGGTACATAGAGCGTATTTCAAAGAAACCTGCTGAACCTAAACATATATCAATTATACAGCTTAGGGATATTGATGTCAACGGAACGATAGATTATAAAAACATAAAGGAACAGGAAATCAGCAGCAAGGACAGATACCCGGAGCTGTATATTGGTGATGTGATTTTTACAGCCAAAGGTAGCAAACGCAGCGCAGGTGTTATTGAAAAAGAACTGAAAGCAACAACAGCATCAAATCACTATCTTATTATAAGGATCAAGGAAGAATATAAGGACAAGGTTATGCCGGGTTATGTTGCGTTTTATCTGAGGCAGAAACCTGCCATGGATTATTTTGAGCAGTGCGCGTCGGGTTCGCATATACCTTTTGTTACCGCCGGGTCGTTAAAGGAACTGATAGTAGAACTCCTGCCGGTTGATAAACAAAAAACCCTGGCCGAACTCGGGGGTTTAATCGCCAGGGAAGATGAACTGGAAATGGAGTTAAGGGAGCTGAAAAAAAAGTATTACAAAAACAGCGTTGAACAGCTGATAAAGGCGGGTGAGTAAAATAACACTGTCTATAAACATAGAAGAATTGCTCAGAGGGCAGATTGTCGAATCTGACAGGCTGGATTATAAGGAAGGGTTTGACCCGGAAAAAATAGCGCATACTGTCTGCGCTTTTGCCAATGATATAAACAATATCAGCGGCGGGTATCTTGTAATTGGAGTGGAATCAAAGGACGGCGTTCCAAAATTGCCGCCGGCGGGCCTTGAAAAATCGCAGATAGAGGCGTTCCAGAAAAAGATAATTGAAGTTCAACATAAAGTAGAACCATTCCCGCAGGTTGTTGTGTCGCCGGAAAATTTTGAGGGAAAAAACATATTGGTGATATGGGTTCCCGGCGGTGAAAACCGTCCGTATAAAGCCCCCGTTTCTTACACGGGTAAAAATAAAGCTTATTATATACGCAGGCACTCCACAACCGCCAGGGCAAATAATACGGAAGAACGGCGTCTGATGGAATCTGCTTCGAGGATACCGTTTGACGACAGGGTCAATCATAGCGCAGGAATTGATGCTGTAAACAGAGAGATAATAATGTCTTTTTTGAAAGAAACCGGAAGCGGCCTTTATTCTGAAGCAAAAAGTATGAATGTTGAAGCGCTGTGCAGGGCAATGCAGATAGCTCGCGGGCCGAAGGAAAACTTCAGGCCGGTAAACGCCGGACTATTGATGTTTTCCGATGACCCGGAAAAATATTTCCCAGGAGCCAGGATTGAAGTTGTTGTTTTTAAGAATAAGGACGGCAGCGGCGAATTCAGTGAAAAGATATTTACCGGGCCGCTTTTCAGGCAGCTGAAAGACGCGCTGGCTTATATAAAAAATGTTGTTATAACGGAAAGGGTGCAAAAGATCCCGGGAGAGGCAAAAGCTGACAGGTTTTTTAATTATCCATATCAGGCAATTGAGGAAATACTTGCAAATGCTGTTTATCACCGCAGTTATGAGCTGAGGGACCCTGTTGAATTTAACGTATTCCCTGACAGAATAGAGGTGGTGTCAAAGCCGGGGCCGGTGCCGCCGACAGACAACAAGGACTTAAAAAAAGCCAGGGTGCTTGCCCGGGAATACAGGAACAGAAGGATAGGTGATTTTTTAAAGGAAATTCACCTGACAGAGGGAAGAGGCACAGGATTTCCTGAAATAAGACGGGTGTTGAAATTTAACGGTTCTCCTGCAGCCGAATTTAAGACGGATAAAAACAGGATGTATTTTTTGGCAATATTAAAGGCGCATCGGAGTTTCATGCATTCCGGGAAGGCGGCTGTTCCGGATTTGTCCCAAGCCGGGATTATGCAGGGGTTAAGTTGGGACCAAGTCGGGACCAAGTCGGGACTAAGCAGAGATGAAGCCGTAAAAATACTTATGTTTTGTGAGACCGGAAAGGCAGCCACTGATATTATGGCGTTGTTTAACCGGCAGAATAAGACAAAATTCAAAAACAAATATATCAAGCCGTTGTTAAAATTAAAATTGTTGAATATGACAATACCCGGGAAACCGAACAGTTCAAAACAGCGGTATATTACTACGGAAAAAGGAAGGAGTGTGGCTAAATAGATGGCAATGCGTGATGAATACCTGGATATGTGGCCGCATCTGAACAGAACGGCTGTTGTAATACGCCCCAAGAGGGCTCTCTATGACTGGCTGAACAATGCAGACCCCAAAAACGCGGTAGACCCGGACAAGGACAGGGACGACAGCGGAACAGTGTATTTGCTGCAAGCTGTTGATATGATTGATGAGTGGGAAGGCGAGCTGAAGAGGGTATATAAAAAGATTTTTGAAGCAGAACTGTGGAGCTGGATGAGGGATGACGCGATGTGGCCCAAAGACAGGTCGTGGGAGAAGTTTTGTGAATTTTTTGAGTACGAGTTTAATTCAACGATAGCGGATTTGGATGAGGAAACGGAGATTTATGAGGATGATGTTTTGGAGTAAAATGAAGTTGCTCTTACTCAGGCGCAGAGAATAATACAGGATTAGGGCTTGCACCGGACATCATGGCCG
>CAYGHG010000042.1:2925-20883 GCA_964349515.1 uncultured Spirochaetia bacterium | reverse complement strand
GTAGCCGCCTCCCTTTACGGGGGGCGGGCCTTTACAACCACAACAAAACGCGGGCTCTTGAAAGAGCCCGCCTGTAATTATATAAAAAATAAAAAAGCGGGCGTAAAATCCGCCCGCTTTTTTATTTAACAGACTATTTTATCTCAGCCGTTACCGCCGTTATAGCTGCTGCTTTTTCCGGCCTCATCCGTATTTCACCTGAAATTTTCTTTTCCTCCCTGCGGTTAAAATCCAAGCCCTTTAGCGCCTCTATGTGAAGCACCCTGTCTGAAGCATCTTTAAAAATAAGATCTATAGATATGTTGCTTTCCCTTGAGTTTGTGTTGTTGACCGCCGAAACAGTATATGAGACAGTCCTGTTTCTACCCGCCATTTTTTCCGGCCTTGCTTTTACATCAGTTACCGATATTGCAGGCACAGGCGTGGCTGTTGGAACCGGGGTTGGCCGGACTTTTGCGGCATAAAATCTTTTCTTTACCTGTTTTCCATAAACCTTTCTTTCCAGTTTTATCAGCGCGTCTTCAAGCTCCATGTTCTGTTCTTCAAGCTCCACCACCGCTTTCTTGAGGTTAAGTATTTCCCTTTCAAGATCCCTGATTTTCACGGCGTCGTGCGCAAAAAGCGGGGTTACAAAAACCACTGCCATTACAATTGCGAGTAATTTCTTCATTTTTTCCTCCGGTTTTTTATTTCATATCCTTTTATGAATTATAGCATTTTGACGGGGAGGTGTTTATAAAAGTTTACATATAAAAACTTCCCCCACCTTAACCCTCTACCCCGCAAGAGGGTACTAAAAAGAGTTTCAAAGGGAGAGGAAATCTTACCGCTTGCGGTAATGCCTCAGCGCATCACCGCGCATCTGTTAAAGACACTTTCCTTTTCATCCGGAATCACCCTTGAAACCGCCTCAATCCTGTAGATGTAAACACCCGAGGCGGCCCTCTGGCCTGCTTTATTTTTGCCGTCCCAGACTGCGTAGTTTCTTCCGATAACAGCCGAAGCTATGCTGCCGTCTGAGCTTCTCATCGTACGGATGAGCTCCCCTGATATTGTATAAATCTTTATTGTGACATCCGATGGCGCTGTCACGTCATAAACAAAAGTTGTCAGGTCGGCAAAGGGATTCGGATAATTGGTAACAGAAGTCAGTGTCAGGTGCGGTGGTACCGCCGTAGGAGTGGCGGTGATGGTAGGCGTGAGCGTCGGCGTCCCCGTAGGCGTCACGGAAACAGTCGGGGTGACTGTAGGTGTCACAGGCAGCCCGCTTATTGTCACGTAAACCTCATTTGAACATGCCGGCGGAGAGCTTTCATCGCTGTCAGCGCAGGCTGTGTTTGTAATATTCTGCCCCGCGGCGCAGGATTCTACCCTCACGCTGAAACTGCGGCGCGAGGACGCTTCCGAAGGCACATAGTTTTCAAACCTGCCCGGAAAATCCCAGCTGATAATATTTCCCGAAACCGAGTACCCCGGGTCTCCGCCAATCAGCGTCGTGCATGCAGGCAGCGTGTCATAAATAACGGCATTCATCGCAGGGCCGGGCCCGAATATTTTCAGATTGTCAAACCTGTCTTCCACTTCATTTATCTGAAATCCCGCCCTGCCTCCCGCTGTTATTGAACTGTCATTTACGTTTATATCCCAGCCGGCAGGTTCCGGCGTCCCCCGCTCCCAGACTTTTACCCTGATATTGACCCCTCTTTTTAACACTTTTACCGTGTACCACCTGTCATAAATAATATCAGGCCTGCTCACGCACTGAATAGAACTCCAGTTCGCGGCCCCTCCCACTACCCTGTCAAGGCACACTTCGTGCGCGTCAGCCTGGAAACGCGCGTGATACATATTATTCATGTCAACATAGTTAAACAACAGTACCGCGTCCCCGGGCCCGTTGTACGAGGGAACATACATGTCAGCGATATACATCGCATCCCTGAATGACGGGGTGTTTTTTACAATCTTCGGCCAACCTGATGCGGTTGTGCCGATAAGCACGCCACCTGACACCGTCCACGTGCCGCCCGGCGTCTCCACCGTCCAGCCGTCCATGTCGGAAGCAGAACTGAAATCAATATACTCTTCTGCCGTCAACCCGTTATTTGAAGCCGAAACAGTAAAGGTAATAGTGTCCCCTGCATTTGCGTTTGTTACTGCGGCTGATTTTACCGTACCAAACTCAGGGTTTCTGCCTGCGGTTATGTTTACGGTGTTTGTGCTGTTTGAACCCAGCTCGTCCGAAGAGTAGAGGGCGGTGTTGGATATGACCGTCCCGTCACTTACACCCCCGTTTACAACCGCCATCCATGACACTTTTCCCGTCCGCCTCGCGCCGATATTCCCGAAATTCCATACCACACTGCCTGCCACAAGAGAGCCTCCGTCATAAGCTTTTAAAAATCCGGCCTCTGCAGGCACAGGGTCTGATATTACAAAATTGGAGGTGTTAACAACATTGTATTCTATCGTGTACAAAATTTTGTACCCTGCCGCTGTATTTGTGCCTTCTATGGTTTTGTTTACAACTGCGGAAGCCGGAGGCAGAGGCAGGGAAAAAGACGCGGAATGCCCCTGCTGCTGTACATCAACCGACGGGTTTAGATAAACATTATAATCTTTCATTCCGACGATTACATAATACGGCACACCTGTGGAAAGCGCTGCGGGAAGAGTAAAGGATACGGAAGCGTGATTGACACCCGCCACAACCCCCGCGCCGAGCGAGCATCCTCCTGTAACAAATGCCGAAGCAGGGCTTGCAGGAGTTGTACATCCGTTACCTATCATGACCCATTGTCCCGCAGTTCCGGCAGGCCTTATGGTGTTTGTATCAGATATCACTATAAAATAATGAGGGTTGTTAAAAGGTGAATCAATCTGATAATCCCAGTCTATCTGTACTACAGAATTTTCAACAGGAGCAGGAGGGGTTATCGTTACAGAGGTTATTGAAGTGATATTAGCCGAGTAGGTATTTTGTAAACTTAATAAGCAAAACAATCCAGCAGTAACCAGCGAAAACGCTTTCTTTAGCATTGAGAACTCCTTTTAGCCGGATTTTTTCTTATTTTATATATTATACAGGAAGGATGTGGAAAATATCAATTGTTTTTTTTGAAAAGTTGTTCGTTGAGAATGTAACTACATGTGCTTACAGCAGTGAACAGCTTAGCGGACAGGTTTTTCTGACTATAATCCCACTCCCGATAATTCTATTAATGTCACACTTCGTGTACCCTTCATACTGCGCTTCGACAATACCTCAGCGCGTATTCAGTGCTTCAGCGTGCGTTAAAAGCTTCGCGCACGGCTGACTATCTCATCACTGCGCATCTGTTAAAAACACTTTCCCTTTCGTCAGGTAAAACCTGCGAAACCGCCTCTATCCTGTAAATATAAACACCCGAGGCGGCTCTCTGTTCTGCCTGGTTTTTGCCGTCCCAGATTGCGTAGTTTCTTCCTATGTTGGCTGACGGTATGTCGCCGTTCAGGCTCTGCATAGTGCGTATCAGCTCGCCTGATATGGTGTAGAACTTTATCGTGATATCCGCAGGCGCGGTCACGTCATAGACCAGCGTAGTCTGATCAGCAAAAGGATTTGGATAGTTTGTTACGGAAGTTAATGTCAGATGCGGGGGCGTAGGAGTCTGTGTCGGGGTAATAGTCGCAGTCATTGTAGGAGTACGTGTCAGAGTGGCAGTCCGTGTAGGCGTCGCTGTAAAAGTAGGCGTCACAGTCGGCGTAACCGACGGCGTCCCGGGGCAGTTGACAGTAAGGGTCGTGGTGTTTGAGTCTATTATCGGGTCGTTTTCCCTGGTGTCAAATGAGAACTTGTTATAAATATTGCCGCAGTCAATAAGTTCGCCCCACCAGGTAAAAGAATAAGCCGTGTTTTCAAGCTGAGTGAATATATTCCAACTGACCATACCGCCCGCGTTCACTGCGGCACCGTGGCCTGTACCCGCCGCTGTGCCTCCTAAATACGAAATCTGCGAAGGTATGGTGTCATAAACTATGGGGCTGGTCTGCGAAGACTTAAATATTTTCAGGTTGTCATAGTAGTTCGCGTTTGTGGCGTGGCCCTGAAACCCCACATAGCCGCAGTCGCACACAGATCCGTCCATGTCTGTCCAGTCTATTTGCCACACCGCCGGCTCTACAGCGCCGCGCAGCCACGCCTTTGCCCTGATGCGTACCTGATTGACTCCCGCTTCCTCTACCAGTATTTTGACAGTGTACCAAGTCTGGGGGCTGACTGCGAATGGATTTGAGTTTGCCCTGTTTGCGTATGCGGGATTTACCTCCTGAATATACATATTGGAGGGTATGCCGTCGGCCGAGAGCCCCACACCGTATGCCCTGCCCGCGGCTCCTGCGAGGCCGTTATCCCTGAAAGCAATAAGTGCGTCCATGTCGTTTGTATTTCCAATCCAGACGTCCCCCTGTATTACTCCGAAACAAAAATCAGCAGGCTGAGAACGCAGGTAGTGCGGGTAGGCTGCCTGTGTGGGCGAGTAAAGCGAGCCTCCGCCCGCGCCGTCAGACATCCACATCCATGAGCCGCCCGTGCTGAAAAATCCGGTCGTGATGTCAGTGTCAAAAGGGTCAAAAGATGTAAACCCAAGCGTGCCGCTGTTAAATGAAAGCGTGTATGTTATGGTGTCGCCTATGTCAGCGGTTGAAACAGACTGGCTCTTTACAAATACCTGCTGTGCGGCTGTTGTTACAGACGCGGTATTGCTGTCTCCTCCTGCGGGTATTTCGTCAACAACCCAGTGCGCTGTGTTTGATATAGGGGTTGAGTAGGGCGCGGCAGGATTTACCTGCGCTATAAACCATACGCTTCCGGTTTTTCTCGCGAGCGTGCTTCCTATGTTCCAGGTAAGCGTGGAGCCCGGCGTAGTGCCTGAGTTTGTGCCGCCTGTGCTTTGCGAAATAAGAGTGGTGTTTGGAGGCACCACATCTGTTATGACAAGATTGTTTGCATTTATGTAGTTGTAATTCATCGTGTAGAGCACATAAGAGCCCGGCGCCACGACGGCAGGCTCGGCAATTTTTGTAAGCGTGCACGAGGCAGGCGGGTAAGGTATGGTAAAAGAAGTGCTTGCCTGCGACTCCACCTGTCCCGGGTCTGTGTGATATGCCCTGCCGCCTACTATTATGTAAAAAGTCCCGCCCTCGCCCAAGCTTGCGGGGACATTTATGTTCCACGTAACGTTTTCACAGTGGTTGACACCCTGGCTGTCGCCCATATTGAACCCGCCGTTTACAGAAGGCACTGCAAAGTTTATTCCCGACTCGCTTACAAGAAAAGTCTGCCCAGGCGTGTTATTGGGCCTGAACGCGGAGGTGTCTGACACCGCGAGCATCAGCCTTGATTCTTCCCACGGCCCCACACAGTAGGTAAAGTTTACCGCCACCATATCTCCGGGGCCGGGGCTTGAGGGTGTTATGCTTACTATGCCGACGCTGTTTACGGCAGAATGCAGGCTGAATGGAAAAACTATTAATGCGGAAAATATAAGTGCCTTAAAAGCGGAAAAAAGTTTTTTTGCCATTTATCCCGTTTCCTTTATATTTTTGCTCTCTTCCTTGCTGTAAAAATAATTATACCCGTTTCAACGTAAAAACTCAATTTATTAATATTGCTCTCTCTGTTATAATAGTAAAAAAAGGAGGCGCGCCCTGTACCCCATAATTTATATATCAGCTTTTGAGCTCCACTCATATTATCTGTTTGCGTCAGCCGGGATTATTGCCGGGCTGCTCTGCGCATTGATCATGTCGCGGCAGCCGGGTTTCAAATCAGTGCCGCGCTTTTTTGTTTTCATCCTGCTTCTTTTTATTCCTTTCATAGCCGGCGCAAAAGCAGGCTTTTTCATAGATGCGGCATTATCGGGCAGGCAGGCTTTTCCCGACAAGTCAGGGGCCTCCCTGCTTTGGGGGCTTATGCTCAGCGCTGCGTGCGCGCCGTTTCTCGCAAAGCTTACAAAAACAGAGTTCAAACCGGCATCGGACATTATCGCCGTCTCGCTTAGTATTGCTCTTTTTTTTACGAGGTTAGGGTGCCTTTTCAACGGCTGCTGCATAGGAAAGCCGGCTCCGGAAACCTTTATCGCGCCTGTTTACTACCCCTACGGCTCATACGCCGACACAGTCTCAGGCAGTTCCGCATTTTATCCTTACCAGCTTTTTGAATCTTTAATCTGGCTTTTTATTTTCTTCTTCCTATTAATACTTCGCAGAAAAAA
Organism: uncultured Spirochaetia bacterium; assembly: GCA_964349515.1. Lineage (GTDB taxonomy): Bacteria > Oederibacteriota > PGYV01 > PGYV01 > CAYGHG01 > CAYGHG01. The sequence goes on along the minus strand of CAYGHG010000042.1, from coordinate 14,629 downwards.
ACTTTTAACAGGCCTGCACATGCTGATTATTGCCTCAATCTATCTGCCGCTTAGGTTTATTGCCGAGTTTTCAAGGTATAACGACGGCTCTTTTCCCCTGACAACCGGCCAGTTCGTATCGGCTGCACTGTTTATTGCTGTAATTTTATTGCTTTTCAGACAATTAAAGACAAAATAATCTAATATAATATACTTCTTTACTCTATTTTATACTCAAATAATCGTTATTTTACATAATCAATTTTTTACTGTTTCCTTGATTTTCGCTTAATTAATGATATACTTAAAAATAGGAAATTTAACTTTTTCACTTTTTTCATTTTTTGCTCTTCACTAAATTATAGGGGTTAATCTGCTTGAATCTCTCACAATCCAAAGGTTTTACACTGATAGAGGCATTAATCGCTTCTGCTGTCATCTCTTTTATGGTGCTGGGGTCTGTCAATCTCATCTCTTACATATATAAAGGAACCATATCCAACACCCTAAAAACCCATTCTCTTGAAATAGCGCGCGAGCACAGTGAAGCACTCCGCGCGAGGGGGTTTTCATCCCTGCCGGTTACCCCTGACTCCTGCCTGCCTTACCCGGTAACAAATCTTGACTACCCTTCACCCTGCCCTTCAAACCCGTACCCGCCCGAAATCATAACTGCAGGCGGCAGGCAGATGAAAATTTATAAATCGGTTCAGTACGCCTCTGAGGACGAAACAGGGAATATTGCGCCCCTGCTCCAGTCACAGGTCATCTCCACCCATGCCAAGCAGATAACAGTAATAGTCTCATACCGCGACAATAATATTGACAAACTCACGGAAATAACCTCCCTGGTCTCCGACAGGGAGGTGCCTGTCTCCGGCTCTGTCATATCAGGCAGAGTGGTTTTTTCCTCTTCCGGCAGCCCCTCGTCAGCGAGAGTCTCGGTCATAAACAGGCCCGAGTACAGTGCCTCTGCCGCCTCTGACGGAACCTATATTATAAGAAACGTAATGCCGGGCATATTCAACCTCTATGCAGAGGGCGCAGAGTTTATTCCCGGCGAATACGCGCTTAATCCGCTTCACGTAAGCGACACCGCCTCTGATTATAAAAACATAAACATCACGGTAACCCGCATCATACCCGCGGTGATTTCAGGAACGCTTTATTTCGTTGATTTTGACGGCTTGCGCGGCGTGACCAAAACCGCAAACGGCTCAGTCCCGGGTTATGTTTCCGGATGGCTCTTTCCTTCGCACATAAACTCAGACAACTCCAACAGCGCCCGCTCTTCACTTCATAACGCGGCGCTTTACACCTCGTTTTCTAACGCCCAGAGGCCGAATGAAGAAATCGTTTCAGTCAGGCTTCTGGTCAGGCACAGGTCCGCGTCCGCCGCCCCCGGCAACGCCCTAAACGTGCAGGTATTCAGGAGGCCCCCCGAGGTGTGGGCTTCTGAAAAAACAGCAGCGCCCACCAACCCGTGGGCCGGAAACGCTTCAACTGTTTACGAATCCCTGGCCGCATCAACCTCTTATAAAACAGACAGCGTTGACCTTACTTCCCTTTACCCTGCCGATCAATGGACCTGGGACAGGGCAAACGCACTAAACGCAGTACTGCGCTCTTACTCCTCCACAGGTGCCAACCCCCCTTCATTCGGGACTTTCTATATTGAATACGCCGCAATAGTGATTGAATCCAAATCAAAAAAACAACCCTTAAGCTGCGCCGCGCGCGTGTGGTCTGACAGGTCCACCACGGGCGCTGTCACTTCACCCGGCAACTCGTCTTATTCTATTAATAACATAAACGCTGATATTTCCCCCGTGTCAGCCTGCGCGCTCTGCAAAAAAGGGTCTAAAACATATTACGGTTCAATGACAGGCGTTGCCGTATCTGCCGGAACAACAACGCTTCAGGATATAATTCTCTCCGAGACAAAAGCAGGCGAAGCATATATCACGGGAAAAGTTTTAGACAACAACGACAGGCTCACAGGCGTCCCGGGAGTCACGGTGCTCCTCTCTCAAAACCCGCCGCTCACCGCTGTTACCGCCGCTGACGGGACATATATTATTTCAGGCGCCTCTACAGGGCACTCTTTTCTATCTGCAGAAGCAGGCGGCTACAAATCTGCCGGCCCGCCAAAATCACTTTTTCTCTCACAGGGTATTAATGAAGCGCCTCCGGTATATGTCTATGAAACCGGCAGGATAGGCGGCCGCGTGACAGAAACAGGCACTGACGCGCCTCTTCACGGGGTAATGGTGACAGCCAAGCCTTCACTCGGTGCGGGGTTTGACCGCTTCAGCGGCTCAAGCGGAAGCGACGGGTATTTCGTAATAGAAGACGTCCCCGCAGGCAGCGGCTATCTCCTCTCAGCGGAACCCGACTCTTCCGTATTCACCGTGGAATCACCTTCGCTTAAATATCACTCAAACATAACCGTATCCAAGGGCGCTATGACGCCGAATAAAAATTTCAAGCTCAAACGGGTTTCGGGTTTTATTTCAGGCACTGTCAGCGGGCCTTTTGAAAAAAACAGGGTCTTCATTTCAGCTCACCCTTTGGGTTTTTCCGGGCTGCTTCCGCACCAGTTCAGCCTGTCATCGGCCTCTGCCGACCCAAAAGCAGAGAGCCTGCGGGAGCGCAGAACCGCCCCCCACTACGGCTGTGTGGCCGATGAGACAGGCGCTTTTATACTCGCACTTCCGCTTGGGCCCTCATACTCGGTTTACGCCTATTACACCGGCGTTTCACTCACAGCAGCGGGTAAAACAGTCATAAAACGCTACACCGTAAAAACAGGGGTGATTCCCGGCGATGAAGATGTTGTTATCGCGGGGCCCTGGACTGACTACTGAAAACAGGAGGCTTTGATGATTGCGGGAAAAAATAATTCTTCGGGTTTTACCCTTATGGAGATAATGATGACAACAGCCATAATCGGAATAGTCAGCATAGGGCTTTTCCGGCTTTTCGGGGACGGCATGTATATGTGGAAAACAGGGATGACGCGGCTGGCGCTCGCGGCGGAAGCGAGGCTCACAATGTCTCTTCTTACAAAATTCATAAACTCCTGCCAGGCCTCAACCGTCAGGGTTTCAAGATATGACTCCAACTCTCCCGCCAACAGTTACATATCGGCGCGCCTCGGTGAAACAATTTATGTGACCACTTCTCAGGACAAGCTCGGCGGCTGCGGCTGCCGCAGCGGCTCGGACAAAATAACTATAGGCGACTCCAACGACCCGTCGCTTAACCACGTTGAAATATTCCACTATTACGACGCGCAGAGAAAAAATTCGCTGATTCTCGCAAAATACCCCGTCATACCGCCGGGTACCGACATATCAGACCCGGAGGATGTACGGGAAAAGGCATACTACAAAACAGCCACCATATCCGCAAACGCGGATTCGCTGATGTTTGCTTTTGAAGACTCGGCAAAGGGCGGTGCTCTTTCCATGGGCGCCTCTTTTTCAAAAAAGGTGTGGGACGACAGGCCCCCTGTGGAAATTTTCCTGAAAAAAACAGCCGTATTAAAACACTTTCACTCGGCAGGCTACTATGGAAACTAAACTCCTGCGCGGGCAGAAAGGCCAGTCTTTATTTTTTGTCCTTATCCTCGCTGCGGTGCTCTCTCTCGCGGCAATGGGGCTTCTTAAAATTTTTGAGCAGGGAAATAAACTCGCGGTAATAAACGACTGCATGATGAAAAAAGAGGAGCTCTCAATAATAGCTCTTGAACACGCGCTCTACAGGCTGCAGCAGGGCTCTGCCTGGGAGGACTTTTCATCGCTGCCCGGGATGACCGGCCACTCAAAACAGTTTTCCACAAAACTCGGCACATACAGCCTCTCTGTGGAAAAAGGCAACCTGTTTCTCACCAACCCCTCTGACCCTGATTCCCGCCAGGACAAAACAGACTACAGGACAATTTTTATCCGCGTCCTTACCGAGCCCGTCAAATGCGACGGAGAGTATTACGCGGTGGTTAAAAATGCCGGCTACGGCGGGCCTCTGATATCGCGCGGCAAAATAGACCTGCCCTGTTCGGAATCAAAATCATTTACAAAAACACTGCTCACCAAAAAACTTTTCTTTCATTACGGTTTTTACTGGGGCGACGTGTACTCAGCAAACCCCGCCGACGGTTACTGCAGGATCCCGCAGGTGCTTGTAGGCACCGGCGGCACCCATCACGAACCGTGGCTGCCCCACGTCTATGCCGCGGGAAACATCTACACTCTCGCAGACGATGATTTCAACTTCAGGTATTTTTACGACGACATGTCCCCTACCGCGCACAGCCACCCCTACTCGGAATTTGCGCAGGCGCCTGACATTGACTTTGAGTATTTCAAGATGCAGGCCTCGCGGAACAACGCCTATTACGGCCCTGCGGAGATAGAGGGAGGCCCCAACCCCTACTACATAAACGACGGGGAACATGATATTGAGGATTTTTCCACTTCAAACGTAAAGGCTGTGGTTGACAGGCTTCAGAAACTCACAGACGTTCTTTTTGTGGATACTACAGACGGCCTGCCTGTTTCTTTTGACACCTCTACGGGTAAGTGGAACACATACACAGGCTACCTGCACGTCACGATGAGCGCTTCCACATTCCGCTTTTACGAAGGCGCTGACAAGCAGTATTTTACAAAGGGCTCTGTATTCATAATGGGGCCTTTTTCATATATGGGCAACAACCCGGAAAAAGGAATGGGCTGCGCCGCAAACTGCGACAGAATCAGCAATGTCCCATACCCGGACAATTATTATTTCCCGCGGGTCAGCAACGAGCACTATGTCCTGCAAAACCCGGTATCTTCTTCGTACTTAAAAGATATGAAACATCACGGGTTCATATACTCGGGCGGCGAGTTAAAAATAGGCGGCCCTGTCAGAATATGCTCCTGGAAAATACGTCTCTGGCCTCCTCCTTTAGTTTATTATTCCTGCAACGACGAGGATCCTGCTACGGATATAGGAATTTACGGCACTATCTATATCGGCGAACACGGCTCTATAAGCGCCCACACTTCCTCGGGAAAACCCTCGCTCCACGTTTATTATGACAGAAGCCTGAATATGTTCGGAATGTCAGGGTCCAGAATACTGGTGTTGTCATTTAACAGGGCTTCTGCATTAACTCCCACATATAAATAATACCGGACATTTTATCTGTTTTTCATAATAAAACTTGTTTTTCATTATTGCCCCCTCTCTAAAAACTGCCAAAATATTTGACAACATGTTAATATATGTATATAATTATAGATAGATGAGCTATGCCCGAAAGGCCGGTGAATATGAAATTTTTAAAGGAACAAAAAGGCCTCACATTCATAGAGACCATAGTAACCTCCATGGTGGTTGTACTTCTTGTGATGGGTTCAATGCAGTTAATAAGCAGGATTTATATGTCCATCCAGTCCACAAAACTCAAAACAATATCCCACAACATCGCCTCTGAAAACATAGAGTATATGAAACATTTTCCTTTTAGATCCATCCCTGTAACCCCTGACAATCTTCTGCCTCAGCCGCTTACCAATCTTGAAAACGAAACAAACCCCTGGGGAAACCCCTCTGACGCGGAGAATGTGGAAAACATCGGCTCCAACACGATGAAAGTTTATAAATGGGTTCAGAACGCGGAAGAGGACGATGACGGCAACCTCGTCGCGCGCACACAGCAGGACCTGCCCACATCTGACTTAAAAATGATGAAAGTCGTGGTGGAATACACCGACAAAATACCCGGCTCCACAACGCCTGTCATCAAACACACAGAACTCACAGCGATAGTTTCAAACAGCGACTCAAACCTGGGCGGCACGACCATCCGCGGCCGTGTAATGAGAAAGGACAAATCAAACGGGCGGGTTGACCCTCCCGGCTTGACCGCGCGCGTGACTGTTTTTGTTGAGGGGCACCCCGAGTACACGGCAGTCGTTGCGACAAACGACTCAGACGGAGACAACAGAGGCTACTTTAGAATATATAACATGATGCCCGGAACATACAGGCTCTACGCCGTGGGCCAGGGCTATGATCTTGACTGGTATGACGGAAACCCGCTCGTGGTGCCGCCAAATGTCGGCGAGATAACAGGTGTAAACTTTATATGTGAGGACATACAGCCGGCTTCCATATCAGGCACAGTATATATGCCCGACGGCACGACTGTTAACCCTGATGATTTTGAAAACGTCGGACGCGAAGTACGCGCTGACGACGGAGTATCTTCCACTACAACCGTAAACACATTCGGGCAATATACGATATCAAACATCTCTCCTGATGCGGGCAGCGTATCCGTCACCGCCATATTCACCAAAAAAATAACAGGCGAGACTTTTTACGGCGCTTTTCCCACGAGAATTAATGTCGGAAACAACTCGGTTATAACAGGCAGAAACATAACTCTTCAGCCGGTCACGGGTTCCAGCATACTCAGAATTTATGCCAAAGACGCTTCAGACAGGACTACGCCTTTAGGAGGAGTGGCAATTACCGCGGTCAATGTTGGAAACACCAACACCACATACTCAGGCATCACAGACGGCAGCGGGCTTTGCACCCTCACCCCTCTCTCGGGAAGTTATGTGATACAAGGCACCCTCTCCAACTACAGGCTCGAACAGGCAATAACAACCGCGGTCGCGGCATTTACCTCTCCAAAGACCATATATCTCTATCCCGTCGGCGCTGTATCAGGCTCTGTGATAGACGAGGTCACCAATCAACCGGTCGGCGGAATGAATCTGCAGGTAAAGAAATTTTCAAAAATATGGGGAGAGGCTCTTTCAGACACCTTGACAGGATATTACATAATAAATAACGTCCCTGTAGGAGGGCTTAACACAGTGCTGATAGGGCTCGGAAACGTTTGGGAGCCTGCGGCGCCTGCAGAACCTTATATCTCCAACGTCACGGTAAACATAGGCACCACAACCCCCAATCAGGACTTTACCATCAAGCGCGCCTCAAAGCCCATATCAGGCTCGCTCGGTTTTGATTCGCTGGATCTTGTAGAGGGCGTGCTGATAGTGGCACAGCCCATCTCAAACACGGTTACCCCGCACGCTTACACCATAACCTCCGGCTCCAACTACCTGAAAAAACAGAACACTATGGACAGAAAACTGCGCTCCTATCAGGGCATCATAGGAAAGCGCAGCGCCACATACAAGGTAATGGTGCCTCTCGGCTCAAACTATGACGTCTTTGCCTACTACAGCGCGGTTACCTGCTCTGCCTGCACGCTGCAGAATTTTTACAAAGTCTTAAACAACGTCACTCCTGATACCACCGGCCAGGACTTTACGTCAGGCTGGACATCATACTGAAGGCGGGCTTATGATTACGCGTAAATTATTTAAAAGCAGCAGAGGCTTTACCCTCATGGAGGCGATGATGACCATCGCGATTCTCGGAATTGTAGTTGCAGGCATAGGGCAGATACTAAAAAACGGCCTCTATCAGTGGCGGGTAGGTTCGGCAAGAATGGCGCTGCACACAGAAGCGAGAACAGCCATGGACGCGCTTACAAAATTTGTCCACAATGCCCAGGGAGCCTCAATATCAATTTCAAGGCTCAACTCCTCCCAGCCGGCATACAGCTATATTTCCGCGAAACTCGCAGAAACAGCTTTTATCGCGACAAACAGCCCCGGAGGCTGCTCTTTTACGACGGGAATGACCACTCTGGGCTCCTCAGGAGCAGAGGTGGAAATATATCAAGACGGCCGTTATCTCGTGGCAAGGTCTTTTACCAGGCCCGCCGCTCCCGCATACTCAAGCCCTTCCTCAATTCAGTTCACATACAGTTATGTCACTTTATCCGCTAATCTTGAGTCCCTTATGATAGTATATGACAGCGCGCTTGAAGACTCCACCATACACATAGGCGCGAGGTTTAAGAGGTATATAAATGATATGATACCTCCGGCCACAATGTTTTTAAAAAAGTCACTGGTCATAAAAAGGCATCACGCCGCAGGCTACTACGCGGACAGATAGAGGAGGAGTTTATGAAAGATACGGAAAATAAAAATACAGAGCCAAAAGAAAACAGCCGCGGCCAGACACTGCCCTCTGTTATGATAGTCGGCGCCATACTCGCGGTCATATCATACTCCCTGCTGTTTCTCTTCAGGACAGAGACGCGTCTTATGGTGACTTCCATATCAATTTCAAAAAAACAGGAGTTAGCAGGCATCGGCCTTGAGCACGCGCGCTACAAACTTCAGTCAGGCAACAACTGGTATAACCTGCCCATAGGCGGGTTTGAATATGACAGGGAGTACACAATCCCGCACCTGGGAAAATACACTGTTTATATAATGGAGGGAAACCTGTTCAAAGCAGGCACGGCAGAACGCCAGGGTGCCTCTGAGTTCAGGACCATAGGAGTAAAAGTAAAAGTTACAAACACCGAGATGGAGCACTCCTATTATGGTGTTGTCAAAAAAGTAGGCTACGGCGGCCCGCTTATATCCAAGGGAAAGATAGACCTGCCCTGCAACGACGCGGCTATCACGGCAGCACGATACAATTTTTACTGGGGCGATATATACTCTGCCAGCACAAAAGACGGCTACTGCAGGATACCTTATATCCCCGTAGGCATAGGCGCTTCGGCTCCACAGCCCTGGGGGCCGGCGGTTTACGCGCGCGCCTCCATATATACGGCTCTCGGCAGGAGCGGCTCAAGCTATGTTTTCGGCGAAACCTATGACGACATGAGCCCCACCGCGAAATGCCACCCCTACTCTTCATTTGCAAAAGCGCCGTCGCTCGCACTTGATATGTACAAGAAACTCGCTAAAGACAACGGCGCCTACTACGGCCCTCAGTTTATAGGCGGCTCGGGAGACGCAAACCCCTACTATATAAACGACGGGGTACACGACTTGAGCGACCTTGTGCCTCACTTGTTTCCGCAAAAACTCAGCATGACCTCAAACGTTATGTTCATAGACACCACAGACGGCCTGCCGCTCAGAATACCGGGCAACGCATCAACGCCTACAAATACTTACTGCGGCACTACTTTTGTGAGTTCAACAACTCTTGCAGTCTATCAAAATGACGCACAACAGTTTAACACTGTGGGCGCCCTGCTTGTAATGGGGCCCCTTGTACTAAAAGGCGACGACCCCGGACCCGAAGCGCCAAGCGGCGCCGGCCAGGTTGACCCCCTTTTAGATTATTGGCCGTCAAAGATAGGCCTGTGGCCCCCTGATAATTTCTACTACCCTCAGTCAAGCGACGGCGCTCATTTCAGCGGAAGCGCGGGAGGTAAAGCCCACCAGAACAGGATGGACAACATAAAACATGCAGGATTCCTTTATTGCGCTGCAGAACTGCGCATAGGCGGGCCGAGGTGTACAACCGGCTGTATATGTGAAAATAATACCTCGCCGGAGCCCGTTAAACTTGCTTCTATAAATTTAAGAGAGCCTTCCTTTGCACAGATAAATAACTCTATTTTCGGACCTTCTGCTGTTTACGCTGCTTCAGGGCCTAAACCAAAAGATACAGATACCCCTGTTCCAGGCACTACTCCTGTTTCCACTCCTACTCCTGCAGGAACTCCCACCATGAACCCGTCATGCTCTGTGCAGACTAAAAACTGCGGAGGCGGTTCGGGCTCTCTGCCGCTCTCAGACATATGTATTTACGGCACTGTTTTCCTTGACGAGCACGCTTCGCTCACCATAGACACTTTAACTGACTGCCCTAAACTTTATATCTACTACAACCAAAACGCCAATTCCTTTGCCTCTATGGGAAGCAATGTCATAGTGCTTTCATTCAGCGAGCTCTCGTTTCTCGTGCCTACTCCCGCGCCGCGCTACCCCTCTTTTTAATACAGGTTTAACATGGAAAAACCGGGCACCACTCTTGCGGCTTTCGGGGTTTTGGCGGCCTTTATCTCTTCGCTCGCGTACTTCGGATTTATATACGACTCCTACCAGCTTGCAAAAGCCACGGCACTTGTTTTATGCCTGCTTGTTTTATGCGCAGCTCTTTTTCTGTCGCCCGGCCGCTATGAGATAACCCCTCTTTCTGCCGCTGCGTTTTTTCTTTGCGCTTACACCTTATTCAGTTCTTTTTTCACCCCCTATAAACCCGGGTTTTTTTACACCTTGACCCTGCTCTGCCCTCTTTTATTTATTTTTGTAAGCAGGTTCGGGGTAAATACCGGGCTTTTTTTAACATCAGTTAATGCGGCGCTTTTGCTCTCCTCCGCTTTCGGCATAACACAGTTTATAACCGGCCTCTACAGGCCCTACTCTTTTTTCGGCAACCCGATTTTTTTCGCGGAGTTTACCGCAGCCTGCCTGCCTTTGGCGCTTGCCTCTTTTTTTCTCTATGAAAAGCAGCGGCCGCTGATTGCGGCTAACATAATACTCGCGCTTGCCGCGCTTTTAACCGCATCTTCACGCGGCGCTTTTATTTCGTTCGGAGTGTCACTGGCCTTCTTTTCTTTTTTTGCCGCAAGAGCCGGCGCTTTTGCCGGGCTTAAGCCTTTTTTTAAAAAATACCTGCCGGCGCTCGCCATATTATGCGTGCTTGTTCTCGCGGCGCCGGGTTTTTCCCACAAACTGAAAAGCAACGCCTCAAGGCTTGCAGAATTTGCCTCAATGAAATCCGAAGCCGTGGAAAACAGGCTGTTAATGTCGCGCGCCTCCCTTGATATTTTTAAAACTTCGCCTGTTACGGGCGCAGGCGCAGGCGCGGTTTCTTATCTGTATCAGAAACACCAGGCGCCTTACCTGGCAGATAACCCGGGTTTGAAATTCGTAAAGACTTCATACGTCCACAACGACTGGGTGCATACCCTCGCGGAATTCGGGCTTATAGGCTTTGTATTGCTCGTTTCATTTGTGTTTTTGGTTTTCCGCGCGTTTGACGCATCTTCAGCCGCATTTGCAAAAGAAAAATACATTTTTACCCTCGGTGTTATTTCTTCCTTTTTACTGCTTTGCACTGAAGCTTTTTTTAACTTTCCCCTCTATGTGCTTCCCTCTGCCGCGCTTTTTTGGATACTCGCGGGAATAATCGCTTTTTCCTGCGGTCCCGGCCGGCTGTTAGGGCTGTCAATTCCCTCTAAAGCTGCCGCTGTTTTGCTTCTGCTCTTAATCCTGCCCGCACTGTGGGCAATGCCGCGCGAACTCGCCTCAAATTTCTGGATGAAAAAAGGTTTCATAGAACACTCAAAAAGAACCAACTTTGAAATTGACTATCTCTCAAAAGCTTACGAAATTAACAAAAACAACTACTACACGCAGGCGCTTCTCGGCTTTTCATATTCAAAGATTGACAGGTATGAGGAAGCGGCCTCGTGGTATGAAAAGGCTCTTGAACTGCGGCCTAACTCCGCGGATATGCTCTACAATCTCGGCGCAAACCTGCGCTCCGCAGGCAGGGCTGATGAGGCGGAGGCGGCGCTGCTTAGCGCAATAAATCTTTACCCCTATTTTCCGGAGGCCAATATGACGCTCGGCAAACTTTACATAGACAGGGGCGAAGAGGAAAAAGGGCTCTATTATTTTTCACAGGCAAAAAAATCAAGCGCTTATTTTGATTTTGACATGATGAACACAGTCCTGGACTTCAGAGAAACCACACAATAAAACATCAATGTCCGCGTAGCCGCCTCCCTTTACGGGGGGCGGGCCTTTTGTTTTTAAACCCACAA
>CAYGHG010000042.1:0-2825 GCA_964349515.1 uncultured Spirochaetia bacterium | reverse complement strand
ACAAAGCTTTACACCCACAAACAAAACGCGGGCCCTTGAAAGAGCCCGCCTACAATTACGTTATTATTACACAAATATCTTGGCTATTACCATCTCCGGGTTGGAACCTAACACCCTGGCGACCATCTGGTCTTCTTTTACTATTTTTCTCACCATCTCTTTGGCCGTGTCATAGCTTCTGTTTGTGTATTTAAGAATGGTGTCCCGCACTTCGGTGGGTTCTGACTGCGCCACATACTGCAGCAACAGCTTTACGTTGTTTTCTATTGACTGTATCGTAGCGTATCTTAAAAGCACGTTTATTTTTCTCTTTGACATCTTGGGCGGCGGGTTCTGGCCGTTTAGGGCGTTAAAAAGAAAGTTGATGTAATCATTAACGGCATCGTCGCGCGAAGCCGCGTCCACGAGCTCGGCTGACATAACCATGTTCATTTTCTTGTCCTGGCCCGTCCACTTTACCTGCGCGGTTTTTTCAATTTTTCCCGTATAGTCGCCCATAAAGGTGCCTTCATTTATCTCGCCTCTGTAGTCATACACGGGGTCTTTTGCAAGATACATTCCTATGGCCTTCAAAACCTGCATGTCTATGGGGGTGAAAGAAACATAAGCGCCTTTTTTCGCAGGCTCGCCTGATATGGTCCCCATTATGAACCTGTCTTCAAGAAAATCACAGTAGTTCCTTATAGGCTCCAGCAGTATCGGCGGTATGTTGTACAATCCGTCGTCGTCTTTCGGAAAAGCGTTTACGTGGTATGCCAATATTTTCTGAAGCGAAGCGGTTATTGTCGCCGGGGTGCATACAAAATTTTCAAGCGCTGTTCCGACGTCCGGCAGCTGGTTTGTGAGCATGAACCTCGCGCCGGAGTAAGGCACCCTGTTCGACGATTTTTCAGAAGCGCTTACAATGAAACTGTTGATTATTGAAATATCGCGCTTTATTACGTCAGCATGCTCCGAATTAAACGAATCAACGGCGCTGTTTTCCTCCGCGGCGACAGCCAGCCCCACTTTCTGCAGTTCGGCATCCTTGTCGTTTATCTCGTCTATTTTTTCCTTCAGAGTGCCGAGTCCTTCGCCGGTGCGCTGGAAAATCTCGGCGTAAACCTTTAAAAAATCCTGTATCATCTTAAAGACAGGGTCTATTTTCGGGGCGATTAAATCCCTCATCTTTTTTTCTTCCGGGGTGATTTTTGAACCTTTCTGCAGTACGGCAAAATATTTTACAACGGCGTCGTAGTTCATCTTTATTGATTTTAGTTTATTGGGGTCCACAGCCGCTATTTTTTCGACATAGGACGTAAGCGTCCTTGTTAAGTTTGCGCCGGCTTTTACCGCGTCGTTTCTCTTCCACTCAAGTTCTGCTTTCTTTTTGCGCGGGTCTACATTATCTGTCTTTGCTCGCTTTTTCTTGCCCGAGGTGTCTATCAGCTCAAGCTTGCCCTCCGCGAGGGCCTTCATCTTGTCAAGCGTGGAATAGACAAAAGGGTTGAAAACACAGGCTGCCTCCCTTTTGTTGAATGTTTCAAGAAGCCCGTTATAAACGCCGGCATCCAGAAGTTCAATCCTCGTGCCGTTAATTTCGCAGTAATCGGCCAGGGCGCCTGTCGTGAGGAAAAGCTGCTGATTGAGGTTGAGCTTGTTCATCCTGTCATTTATAAGGGATGTCACCAGCGTATTAAAAGCTGTTTTGAGTTTGTTGACCTTTACCACATCCTCTATTTTGTTTCCATTCTCAGACTTCTCCCTCGAATAAAACTCAAGCGCCGTTAATACCGCTTCCTTTACCTGGGGGTCAACGCCTTCAAACGTTTTGTTAATTGCCTCACCGTTCGCGATTATTCCCGCTTCCGCCATCTTAATCCTCCTTGCCGTAAAAACGCAAAAAATAAAAAAGCATCTCTACGATGTGTTTTTTCGTTTATAAATCCGAAAAAATTCCTTTATCTGTTCTGCGCGCGTCTCTTGGATAGAACTTCATTTATGATTGCCGCAATTCTCGGGTTTTGCAGGAGTATTTTTTTAAAATCCTTTTTATAAAGAACAAAAAGTTCTCCGGCCTCCTCACAGATTACCGTGGCTGTCCTCGGCAGTTCTGTTACAAGAGCCATTTCACCGAAAAAATCAGCCTGGCCGAGGGAGGCGACCTTCTGGCCGGAGCCCATGCCGCCCTTTTTAACGTAAACTGAGAATTCTCCTGAGGCTATGAGGTAAAACTTGTCTCCTATTTCGCCCTGCTTTATTATTTCCTCTTTTTTTGCGGCCTTTCTTTTCTTTAAAACCTGTACCAGCTGGTCAAGGTCGCCCATACTAAGCGAATAAAAGAAGTCAACTTTTTTCAGCGTTTCCCTCAAAAGCGTGAATCCGTCTCCCATTTTTTTCACCTTTAGATATTATTTGAAACCACGTTTCATTATAAGCCTGCAAAGTTGTAATGTCAAATATAAAAAAAGTTTTCAAGACATAAGCCCTAAGACAAAAGCAAAAACTTCAATACTGTAATTAACAGTAAATAACTTCATATAAACCTCTATCCTCACCCCCTTTGGGGGCGAGGAATTATATTACAAACTAATGTGAACACTAACAAATGCGCGATACTGTCAGGAATTGTGTGTAATTAAAAATGATAATATATTGTAATTTAGCCTCTCCCTCCGGGAGAGGGCAGGGTGAGGGCGTATTTAAAGCATAAAACTACACCCCCTCACCTAACCTCTCCCCCTTCAAGGTGGAGAGGAAATCATATTACACACTAATGTGAATACTGCCTAAATGCGCTTCACCGTTGAAATAAGCTCCTTTATGATGTATTATATGTTTATATT
>CAYGHG010000041.1:0-20935 GCA_964349515.1 uncultured Spirochaetia bacterium | reverse complement strand
ATTCTTTGTTGTCTTCAATTATGAGCACTTTGACTTTCCTCTTTGTTTTTTCAGTACCCATCAGCCACCCTGACATTAGTGTTTTTCTTACAAAAATAGTATAGCCTTCGCTATGCCAATAGTCAAGTTTTTTTATGCTTAATCTTGACAAACCTTGTTTTATTGTGTATATTTTAACTACTAAAAAATACGGAGGCACATATGACACCCGGTAAAACCGACATTTATAAAAAAGCAGGCATCAATATCAGGATGTTCAGAAAAAAGGAGAAACTTAACCTCGAAGAACTGGCAAAAAAGTCAGGCATAAGCACTTCTTTCCTGAGTAACATAGAAAAAGGCTCAAGAAAACCCACTCTTGAGACAATTGAAAAAATAGCAAATGCCCTCGGAATAGGCACCGCCACTGTGTTTTCAGACAAACTGTCACTGACTTATTTGCCGGAGGAAAACACGGTCACACTGGAGATAATGAAGTTAATATCTTCTAAAAATCTGACCGAGAAAAAAAGAATACTCTCAATACTGAAACATCTTTGATATAATGAATTTAAACATATAAGGAAGGGTGGGAAAATGAAAAAAATAACAGTGACTGCATCCTTGTTTCTTCTTTTATGCGCCTCTCTGTCAGCCGCCGCGTCTGTCCAGATTTTTAATACCGGTTATCAGGGCAAATACATTCAGGCAGATACCGCAAACAACCCCGTGGCGCATTTCAAAATTAACGCAGACGCACAGGGGGACACGCTGACCTATATAAGCGTTGAAAACTACCTCGACAGCTGGTACGTAGGCTCTGCCGAAGAAACCGCCTCCATCATGGAAAACGGAATCAAAGTATGGTACTATCCCGTTGACACCCCGGTTTTCAGCCCGGCCTCGGCACAGTATGTGACGCACCTCGCAGTGACCGGCTCCAACTGGTGGGATAACACATTCAGCCTTCCGGTCACAAACGGCTCCGGTATATGGATAACTGCTGATATTGATGAATACCCTGCCGGCGGCACATGCGAATTCCAATTTGCAGATATACAGTTTGAATCAGGCACGGCCCTGTCCGGCCTGGGCCTGCCCTCACAACCCCCTGTTATGATTCTGACACAGGCAAAGCCCGTAGAGGAAATAGCCGTCTCACACACAGGCGGGTCAATGCAGCCATATATTTCCACCGCACAGGAAAACATAAACGCCGGAGAATTCAGATTTCTTAATAACTCTTCATCAGGCTCTGCGTCCGCCGTAATCAGTTCAATAACCCTTACGGTAAAAACATACAACCCCTACGGCACGGTTATCCCTCCCTCTTCCGTAATACGCTCGCTGAAAATACAGGACAAAAATTTCGGGACCATATACGGGCAGGTCAGCGCCTCTGCGATGCCTTCAACAGCCGCGCCTTTTTCAGTCCCTCTTTCACTTCTCAACATTCCCGCGGGCCTTACAATAACCGCAAACATCCTGATTACCTGCACTGAAGACAATTCTTCTGCAGGGTCTAATTTCGTAATATCAATCGAAGACAGTGCTTCCGTTATTGCATATGATTATTACTCCCTGAAATCTGTTAGTGTGAACGCAGCGCCTTTTGACCCCACCGGGTTTCCGATGGATTCCAACTTTGCCTCCATACAAAAAAGAGCTGTGACAATAACCGCCTCATTGACAAACCTCATACCTGCAAACATAAACAAAGGACAGCTAAATGTTGCCCTTGCCGGGCTTGTACTTTCCAACCCGGGCGATACACTCACAGCTTCAGCCGAAACCTATAACCTGACATTTCATTTCGCAGACAGCGCATCAGAGCCCTTGACGCCGGCTCACCTGTTTTCCAGATTATCTGTCACAGACCCCACCGGCTCAATTATTTACGGCATCAAGGAAGGCTCTTCTATCGAGGCCTCCGGAGGTTTCGCGGTCTTTCCCCTCTCGGCAATGATACCCATACCCGCAGGCGGGGCCGCAACCCTAACAGTAAGAGCTGACATTAATCCGCTTACCACGGCCACCGGTTTTAAAATCGGGCTGGCCTCCACAAGTGATATTCTCTCACGTGACAGAAACTCGTTTGCTCCTGCGGCCGTAACGTTTCAGGGCTCACTTCCCTCGTGGTCGCCCCTTGCGCTGCTTACAAGTTCCTGCTTACTCAGCCACACTCCGCAGCTGCCCCCCATAGTTTATAAAGGAAGCGGCTCTGTTCCTGTAATATCATTCAGTTTCAGCTCGCCGCAGTCATTTGGCGGCGGAAATCTGCTGGCCTCGGGCCTGACTCTTGCCTGCAAGGATGCAGACGGGCTCTCATTGAATTTTAATTCCATCTTCTCTTCTATTAATATGTCAATATCCGGCGTTTCGCATTCATTTAGCGCCCTGCCTTCGTCATCTTCTTTCTATGCAGAATTCGCGGTTCCTGTAACAATAACCGCTTCAGGCCCTGTAATTGAAATAACAGGCGCGATAAAACCAGAAACCCCGGCAAAAAGTTTTCAGGTTTCCCTTGAGTCGGCTTACGATATTTCAAGATATCAGGATAATGACCCCGCGAGAGAGATATTCATAGCCGCTGCCGGCGGTTTCCCTATGGCATCGGGAAAAGCATACATAGGAGGCGCGGCCGCCGGCCTCTCGCTATCAGCATACCCGAACCCCTTTAGATCAGGCTCTTCTGCAGTTGTTTCATACTATCTTTCACAGCCCGGCAGTGTTTCAATTGAAATCTACGACATAATGGGCAATCTCATTAAAACCGTAACAAATAATTCTCCGAGGGCCGCAGGCTCGCGGGCGGAGGATTTCTGGGACGGAACAGACAACAGAGGCAGGGCTGTAAACTCAGGGACTTACGTAGTAAGAATTTCAGCAGGCAGCGGCAACATGACAAGAAAAATAACATTTATTAAATAGGAGAACGCTATGAAAAAAATCTTATTTACGGCTGCGGCATTTATCTTTATACCGTTCTGCCTGAACGCAAACAACCTGCCTTTCGCACACGACATCAGCATACGGGATGCCGGGATGTCAGGCGCTTCAGCGCCTTTCAAGGGCGATTCATTCTCCGCGTTTGTAAACCCCGCAGGGCTTGCTTCAGCGGGTATGCAGGAGGCTTCCTTGCTGTATCACGGCCTTTTTGAAGGGGCTTCCTTTACCGCTTTTTCATACAGCCATCCTGTTTACTCAATCGGCACTTTTGCGGCATCATTCAGTTACCTCAGAATTTCCGATATAGAGGAACTGTCGGAAACCAGCCTTCCTACCGGCTACAAATATTCAGACTCATATGCCATGCTCGCAGCGTCATACGGGTTCTCCCCTGCATCATTCATAGATGCAGGGTTTGCGCTGAAATTTCTCAACCATAACTTTTATACCTTAAACGCTTCCGCGTACGGCGCTGATGCAGGCTTGGTTGCAAGCCTGCCTTACGGCCTCTCCTTATCGCTTTACACCGAAAACCTCATAAAACCTGTATTTGATTTTGAAGACTCCGGAAGTTCGGTAATACCGATGTTTTTCAGGGCTACAGGCGGGTATGAGGCTGCTTTTCCCGGAGCTTTTGAAGGGGTGCTGAGGGTGGCCGCAGGTATTTCAAAAGAAGAACACGCAGAAAACTCCGGCTGGCACGCCGGCGCAGAATACTCCTTTTATAACACCGTATATCTGCGCGCAGGAGTATCAGATACAGGCTTCACCGCAGGATGCTCCGCCTCCTATAGCGGGGTGTCGGTACACTACGCGCTGCAGCGCAAGCCCCTTGATTTCCTTCACAGGTTCTCGGTTTCTTATTCATTTGGGGAGGACATGAGGCTTCTTGAAAGCAATACAAAAACCAAAGAGGATAAAATACGTTACGACCTTATAAACAAAGTAAAAAATGAAGCTTTGGAACAGCTGGCGGAAGAGATTGAGGATTTGATGTTTTACGGCGAGTATGACAGGGCCCTCGTTTCAATAAGCAAAGCTCTCGCATGGGATTCCGGAAACCTTAAGATGCTGGCAAAAAAGAAAGATGCCGAAGAGCTTCTTAAAGGCAAAGGCGTATCAATACTTATAAAAGATGCAGACGACCTCGCGGCAAAGGGGCGCCATATAGACGCCCTGGTGAAAATAAAGAGCGCTCTTGATATTTCTCCCGCCGATAAAAACCTGTGGGAAAAATTCCGTTCCATGCAGTCAAATATACAAAAAAGCGCGGAAGAAAATATCATTGCCGAGGCAAAAAATGAAACATTTATCCGCACCCATTTTGACAAAGGCCTCTCAAATTACTCGGAAGGAAAATTCGAAGAGGCTGTAAAAGAATGGGACAAGGTTATTAAGGCCTCGCCCCTGCAACGGCAGGTTTACTCTTTTATACAAAGCGCACAGGCCAAAATCACCGAGAAAAAGGATACAGCCGTCAAAGCTGCAACTGATAAAAAAGAAAAACTTTCAGCGCTGTATAACAGGGCCGCTCTGCTTCACTCACAGGGAAAATTCGAAGAATCAATAAACGCCTGGAGGGATTTGCTTGAATTAGACCCTGCAAACGAGGAAGCAAAGAAAATCCTTGATAAAGTGACCCGGGAATATAAGGAAATGCAGCTTCGCAGGGTGGTCTGGTAGTATCAGGCTCCGGCGGTAACTTTTATAACGCTGCCGCTTCCTTTTATAACAAGAAGATGGCCTGAGGTTTCACCCCCGCCGTGCGCTTTAAGGTATTTGTCTTGCGAGCGCACGACTTCAACTTCTATGTCATTACCTCTGAAGCGCCTTTTTATTTTCATGGAATCAACGCCTGACGGCAGGTTCGGGTTTATATTCATCCCCGAAAGCGACGGCTTTAGCCCCAGCAGATACTGCGTCGCGGCCACATACATCCACGAGGCGGTGCCTGTCAGCCAGGAGTTTGCTCCCTCGCCTTTATCCTGTGCGTCATCGGAGCAGATTGTCTGGCAGAATATGTAAGGTTCGGTTTTCAGGATTTCAGCCCTTTCATTCCTGTTTAACGGCAGTATGGCATTGTAATACTCATAAGCGTAATCAGCCCTTCCGAGCATGCACTCAGCCACCACCACCCAGGCGTTTGTGTGGGCAAATATCCCGTTTTCTTTCCTGCCGGTATTGTAGCGGGATATGAGGCCATAAGTCTGGTCATATTTTTCAAAGGCAGGCCAGACTTTTTTGACACCCTCATCGCAGAACAGGTATTTGCGCACGCTGTCCATGCACTTTTTGGCGCGCTCACCTTCCGCCACCCCGGAGATTACCGCCCATACCTGCGAGTTTAAGAATATCTTTGCATAAGGGCTCTTTGACGTGCCTATTACTTCGCTTCCAAAACCGCGTATATACCACTCGCCGTCCCAGCACTTTTCATTTATTATTTTTTTCATGGCTTCAGAGCGTTCCCTGAAATCCTTCGCATCCTCGGGCTTCCCGGCAAGATGGCTTAACTCTGCTGTGAGGTTAAGCGCGTGCACGTACAACTCTGCGGTGAGAACGGATTCCGGGTTTTCACACTCCATCCAAAGATGCAGCGTGTCATTCCAGTCAGCGGTTAAAATAAGCGGAAGCCCGTTCGGGCCCTTCATGCGCTCCGTGTAGTCAAGAGCGGCTTTTAAATGGCTGTAAATACTTCCTTTCTTTTCGCTCCCGGCATATTTCAACTCATCAAAAAGTATTTCAGAGTCCCCTGTCTCGCATATATACGCATGCACCATCTGGGAGAGCCACAGGTGGTCATCGGAAAAACCTTTCAGGTCACCCTTATGTCCGAGCGGGAAAAACTGGTGGTATGTATCCCCGGTTTCAAACTGGCAGGTGGAAAATATCTGATGTATCCGTTTCTTTACCCTGTCCGGCAGCTGCGAGCACACGGCAAGCGTATCCTGGCACGAATCCCTCGTACCCATGCCGCGGCCTTCGCCGTTTTCAAAAAATGATATATACCGTGACCAGTCAAATGTTGTTTTACACTGATATTGGTTCCACACATTCACCATTGTATCAAGCCCCTCTATGCCTGTTTCAGCCGAGAAAGAGGATATGTAGTTTGTCCATGCAGCCCTCACCCTGCCGAACTCTCTTTCAACATCTTCAGTGTGGCTGTATTTATCCCTCAAGGCCGCTGCCTGTTCCTCATTTTCGGCAAAGCCAAGCACCACATTTATGTCAACAGAGGCCCCGGGAGGAAGCTCGATTGATGTCCTGAGCGCCGCGCAGCCGACTCCTCCGCGTAAGATTGACTTTGAAAGCAGCCCTTCCTTTACCGCCGCAGGATTTGACTCCGAATTATACATGCCGATGAACCTGTCCCTCACGCAGTCAAAATCAATAACCGGCATACTCATACCCATAAATGCGTACCCCTGCCTGTCCGCCACATAGTTTATGTTTGCCTTCATGTCAAACGCAGGGTGCGGCTCAATAAAATCATACAGCACCATTCCGCCGGAAAACGAACAGCGCGTCAGGTGCAGCGACCACTGGATGTTGCGTGACTCAGGCTCGCACCACATGGTGAATTCACTGTAAGGAATGACTGATATTTTTCTCTTCTTTTTTGTGCTGTTATGAAGGGACAATTTCCACACTTCACAGGTATCATCCGCAGGCACGAAGTAGAGCATCTCGCTGTTTATTCCAAAATTTGATGATTTTATCCTTGTGTAACCCATGCCGTGCCTGCATTCAAATGAATCAGGCTTAACCTGCACAGGCTGCCATGTCGGCGACCAGTATTCGCCGGTTGACTCGTCACGCAGGTATATGTAGCGCCCCGGCCTGTCCACAGGCACGTTGTTGTACCTGTATTTTGTTATCCTGCGGTCGCGCGGGTCACCGTTAAACGAGAAACCGCCGCCGGTCTGGCTCACTATCCCGCAGTAACCGTGCATATTAGAAATGTAGTTTATCCACGGCCACGGAGTATCGGGCCTTTCTATGATATATTCTTTTTTGTCCTCAGAAAAACGTCCATAACGCATGTTTCACCCCTGAAAAGTATTTTTACTAAAGCGCTTTAGTGAATATAGCATTTAACCCGAAAAAGTCAAGATACTAAAAGTTATGGCAATATTTGGGTTCGACCCCAAATATTGCCATAACTTCTTCAGCTGATTACCCTGTTTATCCACCCAAAGAATCCCGCAGTTATCCTGACCGTACCTGTAAACATTTCTTTCATAAAATCCCCAAATGAAATCTTATCTGATATCAGCGACAGTATCATTGCAAGAACAACCAGGTTCATAAACGTCACAAACGAAAGCGAAAAGAATATATCAGAGTCCTCCCTCAGGTCGGACTGGCTGGAACGAAGCGAATAAAGAGTAAGGGCAATATGAAATGACAGGCTGGCTCCGACAAAGAACGCCACATAAGGCCTGTAGCGGTCCTGGGCTATGGCAAATACTATGGAAAAAAGAAAAGTGTACAGGGGGAAAAAATATGGCGCAAGAGTTATAAGAAAATTTGTTTTGCTGATCAGCACGCGCCCGCCGCCGCTTGAGACCTCAAGTTTTTTTGTTTTGCCGCCGAACAAAAAAGCCCACAGAGCGTGGGTCAGTTCATGGGCCATAACGTGTATAAAGACAGGCTTATAAAAAACCATATGGACAATCAGGTAGGCCACAAACCCTATCATAAAAAAAAGTTCGATTTTTGATTCTATGGAAAAACCCGACAGCATTCTTGAAAATTCGGCTATGCCTGATACGGAGAGAAAAACAAACACCACCCCAAAAACCGGGAACAATATCTTTTTCATCAGACGTTCTTATTGCCCTTTAGCCTGTCTAAGCTTTCGTTTATCTCTTCCAGCCTCTTTTTCGCGGTCATATGGTCCGGAGCGATTTTCATTACCATAAACATTTTTGTTTTTGCCTCGGCAAGGCGCCCAGAATTCATCATGTCTATGCCTTCAGAATAGAGTTTCTGCGCCTGTTCCTCGGCCAGAGGTTTCAAGTCCCGCTGGTATTTAAGCGCCTGTTCATTTAAAGGGTCCATTAAAAGCAATTTGTTAATATACCCCATAGCATCCGGAATATTCCTTGACCTGTAAGCTTCATCAGCTTTTTGTATCAGCTCTTCAAGCCTGATTTTCAGCAGCTGCTTTACCCTGTCTATGTAGTCCTTGAGTTTCTTTTCAAGCGGCCTTTTCTCTATGGCTTTTTTCCACTCTTTAATCGCAGTGAAATAGTCCTCTTCAAGCAGTTTCTCAACGCCCTTTCTGAATGCCTCGGCAATAATTTCGGCCTCCGTATCATCCCCGAAATTTTCAGAGAGAAGTTTCTTGTGCACCTCTTCAAAAGCAGCCTTTACCTCTTCTGCCGGCCTCACAAGCATCGCTCGTTTCATAATTATCAGGGCCTCCAAGTCATTGCCCCTTTCAGACTCTTCTTTTGCCCTGTTAAAAAGTTCATCAGCCTCTTTTTTTATCCTGAACTCCCGCTTCTTTTGCTCCGCGGTTTCTATGTAGGACAGGGCATTCTGGTTGCCCGGCTCAAGCGCAAGCACCTCTTTCCACCTGTCTATGGCATCGTCAAACTGCATCTTCTTATACAATTCAACACCCTGCGCGAGAATTGCGGGAATATTTTCAGCGGCGGCTATCCGTTCTTCCGCGCTTCGTATGTACTGTTTTAACTGCGCGTTATTCGGGTCAAAATTCAGCCCCTCCTGCCACTTCAGTACTGCGCCTTTTAAGTTGCCGCTTTTAAATATCCCCATTCCGTCGGTAATAATTGTTTTTATGTTCTTTGTGTATTCTTCTTTGTTTAGGGACATCTTGGCGGACTGCATCAGCTCGGCTATCAGTTTGTCGTCGGGATATTTGACCCCGAGTTTTTCGCACATTTCGTAGGCTTCTTTACTTTTATTTGAAGAAAGAAGTTCCTTTACCCTGCTTATCGCAGCTTCAAAATCTTTTTTATTCTGCTCTTTTAACATATTGCCGAGTATTGACTGCGCCGAAGCCTTGCTCGAGGTTATGCCCTTCATGGCAAGATCTATTTCCTGCTCAGAAGTGGCATTTTTCTTTGCTTCATCAAATGTTATATGCCCCTGCCTGTAAAGATTAATCAGAGACTGGTCAAAAGTCTGCATTCCATACTGAGCACCGTCTTTTATGAGGTCCCGTATTTGTCCGAGTTTTCCCTCTTCTATATACCCTTTGACCGTCTGCGAAACCACAAGTATTTCAACCGCCGGCACCATGCCCTTGTCGTCAGCCCTTCTTACAAGCCTTAAAGAAACCACGGCACGCAGCGCCTCAGCAAGCTGCTGCCTCATCTGCACCTGCTGTTCCTTCGGGAAAAAATCCAGTATCCTGTTTATAGTCTGGGTGGTATCCATCGTATGCATGGTTGAAAACACCATGTGCCCGGTTTCCGCGGCGGAAATTGCCGTGCCTACTGTTATGGGGTCCCTCATTTCGCCTATTAGTATAACGTCAGGATCCTGCCTTAAAACATATTTAAGGGCGGAAGCAAAACTATCCGTATCAAGCCCTACCTCACGCTGCGACACGCTGCTTTTTCTGTCCGTATGCACAAACTCTATCGGGTCTTCAATAGTGACTATGTGGTCGCTGTAGTTTTCATTTATTTTGCTTATCATAGCTGCAAGGGTTGTTGATTTTCCGCTCCCTGTGGTGCCTGTTACAAGCACGAGCCCCCTGGGATAAAGCGCGATTTCGGAAAGTATAGTAGGAAGGTTAAGTTCCTCAAGCGAGGGTATTTTAATGGGAATAGCCCTTAAAACTATCTCAGTCTTTCCCATCTGTTTAAAAGCATTTGCCCTGAACCTGGCCACCCCTTCAAGGTTATACGCCAAATCCATCTCGTTAGTTTCTTGAAATTTTTTCCTTAGTTTTTCGTCTGTTAAGGCATTTATCAGCTCTTGCGTGTCAGCGGGGGATAGAATAGGCATATCCAGGGGCGCTATTTTTCCGTCTATTCGGAGTAACGGCGGGCGCCCTTCTTTTAAATGCATGTCGGAAGCTTTTTTGTCCACCATTATGTGGAGCAGGTCGTTTAGATTCACTTCATTCACCCTTTGGCCGCAGGGTCAGAAAAAGAAAGTCCCGCCTATTCTGTGCCCCTGGGTATTTAGACTGCTGTTTATGTAATACTGATAAGCATAATCTATCAGGAAGTTATCCACGTTCACTCCGAGCCCCGCAGAAACCGTATAAACATCCTCTGAAGCGTCAATTGCCGCGCCCGCTCTTATAGACAGGCTCTGCACCTGGGCTGTTTTTCCGAAAAGCAGTATATACTCAGCGCCCGCGCAGTACTCGGCAAGCACGGGCATTCCTTCCTGGCCCTCGTATGCTTTTACCTCTCCTGTTAACAATACTTCGCTTGTGAGCCCGTAAAATATGCCTGCATTGAGAGAGTAAGGAATCCTCTCTGTCGAAGCATTCTGCCACGAAACAGATGTAAACACATCCCTTGCCATCAGCCCTATGTTAAGGTTGTCCTTAAACGCAATCATAAAAGCGGCGTCCGCGCCAAATCCCGAGGCCGATACCTGCGAAGAACCGGAAGGAATGTCACTGCTTACGCCCGTGTATTTTACATTTATACCCGCGGCGTATTTCGGGTATTTAAAGTTGCTCATTCCCATAAACCTGTTAAGTACAAGCGCGTAAGAAACCAGCGCCGTATATTCCTGCCACTTGTATTCCGGGTCCCCTACATAATCAGAGCCCATACTCAGGCTTTTATAACTCACGCTTGCTCCTATAGCGCCGTAGCCCTCGGCATCCCCCTGTGAATAGCCTGCGACAAGGTCAGAGGCATCCCCCGTGGTCAGCCCGAGCACGGTAGGCGCATAAGTGAAGCTGAAGCTTTTCTTTTTGTCAAGCAGTGCCATGCCCGCCGGGTTCCACCAGGAGGCATTTGCGTCGTTCGCTACCGCAGTGAACGCACCGCCTAACGCCGCTATTCTTGCCGACTGCGCGCTTCCTGTGAAGGCGCCGCCTAAAAAGGACGAATCCTCGCCAAAAACAGGAACACATATCATTATTGCCGCTATTACTGCCGCCGCTTTTTTCATCATTTCACCACCGCCATAAGCCTTGATATTGTCTCCGTCTCACCCGAGGCTTTCTTTATTTTTATCTTAAACATATACATCCCGTTCCTGACAAGCGCGCCCCTGTCATTTTTGCCGTCCCACATTATGTAGAACCTTTCCTCAAGCGCGTTAAAGGGGTTTGCGTCGCTTCCTGTAAACAGATATGTCTCAGCCGGGTTTTGGTAATCAAATGACCTGACCTTCTGCCCGGAAACCGAGTATATGCTCACCTCTACGTTTCCCGAGCCCCCTACCGGCCCGATGTCACCGGTTAAGTTCCCGGTATAATAAACTTTTGCATACCCTGTATCAGGGTTAAAGAGTTTTGTGTTGTCAAAACGAACAACCGGCTCAATAACAGTTCCACCGGTGCCTCCGCCGCCAGTAGATGGGGTAAAGGGCCTCATAATCGCAAACTGGTTCATGGCCGGTATTTCTGTAATGACTGTTTCCAGATAATTATCAGTGCCGCTGTTTACAGGATCGCTGATAGTCTGTATCTGAACCCAAGCGGATGTACCGTTCCATCTCCAGAGCGTCAGGTCTTTCTCCGTTAAGTTCAGCACGGCAAGGCCGTTCCTCTGCTCCTGAGTGTAATGCATCCTTATCGCCGCTTCGCAGTAATTTGAATTGAACGTCAGCGGCAGGCTGTAGCCCGGCGCGCTGAAGGCAACCACGTTCCCTACCTGTGTATAGCCGGTAGGAGGAGCATAAATTGACGCCGAGGTTACTGAATTTACCGTTAAATCCGCCGGCGCGATTTCAACCCCCGAGGCATAAATACCCGAAACAGTATCAGAGAAGCTCGCAATACGCATATAAGTGGTCGTGTTCTCACCCGTACCTGAGAGGTTTACATAGTAGTTACCCGCTGTGGTGACGTAGAACTTATATGAATAAACCGCCGTATATGACTTGCCTCCAAAAGGCAGCGAGACTGCATTTACATACACTGTGTACTTACCGTCTTTTATTGAAACAGAAGGCCTGAATTCTATAATATTGGTGCCGGTCAGATATACCGCAGTGCCGCTCACGAGCGCTCCCGCTTCATTTCTGACTGTTACCGTGGAATTCTGCCAGTCCACTTCAACAGAACTTCCCTTTACAAGAGTGGCCTTGATTCTGCTCACCAGGAACGAAACCTGGCTCGTGGTTGACTGGGAAAGTTTTACAAACCCGCCGGACGCGGATACAACAGTTACGTCAGACACGGGAATATTCGGGTCAAGCACAGAGAAGGTAAATGAGAATTCTGTTCCGATATTGTTCATTCCATCAACAGGCGTTACTTTACAGGTGTACTGTCCGCCGAGAGTTAGCGGATTGTCTGGAATATAGTATAGCTCCCACGTAGTTGAGCCCGCAGTACCGCCGTTCCAGGCTTTTTTGCCGGGTACGGCACTGCCGTTGGGGTCATAGAGTTCTATCGTGCTTAAATTCGTAGAACCTGGTCCTACACCTGTATCTTTCAGGGTAACCTTAATAAAATTCGCGGTGTTTATTTCACCTAAATCCAAAATAGTATTATTGGACGGATATTCCGAGTTGGCAATAACCACCGGAGGTATTGTGTCTACAGGTATTCCACCCGGCCTGGGTTCAACCCTGAATCCCATGTAAGCTATAGGAGACCGTATTCCCATTCCCGACAAAAAATCCGGATATGCGTGGGTAGAATATGCATAATATTCTTCACCGCAAATAGTTTCACCCGCTACAAGATCACCCGCCAATTCCAGAGCTTTGCCGCACAGCTTCGACAGAACACCCAGATAGTACATACCCGGTTCAAGTTCTTCTCCATAAAGACGCAGTTCATACTCAGCGTAATATACACCGCCCCCTTTATATACAGGCGGGGTGCCAAAAACACTGTCATAATCATTTTCATCCACACCGTCACCTGAAACATATACGACTGTATTTGTAGCGCCGCAGATATCTTCTTCCATGTAAAGATTTGCTGCATGAACGTTAAGCGTGAGTCCGGTTGCCTCATCATATAACCCCGGGTCCAGCATGGTATTTACATATATCCTGTCCATGTCCACAGAAGGCGAATGTTCATAGGGAACAAGCCTAAACTGTTCTCCAAATGCGTCAAAAATTCTGACCTGCGTCATAAAAAACGGATAGTTTTTGTAACTCGCGGAATAGGTTACGGAATTGTCGTAAAAATAATCAAAACCCACATTTACAAGATTTTCTCTGGTGGCGTTTTTCATAGTCTGCTTTGCCTTCAAATAAACAAACATTTCTTCATACCCGCCGTGGGTAAAATCAGGGTCTATTACTTCAAGTTCCACATTTATTTCTATGGTTGTCAGTATTATTATCCCGGTATACTTCTGACCGGAGTTGCCCGCTTTATCATTAAGACTGAACTCATACACATACCTGCCGTCAGTCTGTATGCTGCCTGACAAATCCCTGCCGTCCCAAATAAACGGGAAATTATTATACTGGTAGTTCCCTGATGCTGTAAGCACCCTTACCGTAACATTGTTATAAAATACTTTAAGCGTCACGTCCGCCGACTCCGACAATCCGTAGAAAAGCTGAAGCACATCCTTATTTGGATTAAAAACACTGGGTTCAGCAAAAGCCCCGAGTACAAAAGGCCTCACACCGTCTATGCTTATCGGCGTGGGAGACATAAACTGATTATTTGTGGCGGAAACATTGTTTTTTCTAAAAAACCCCTCCACTTTGCCGCTGAATATATTAAATTTATATGCCTCAAGCACTGTAAAACTGCAGTTATATATTCCGTCACCTGCGGTCACGTCGTTGTTCAGGGGATTTCCGTCATCATATAGCTCAACCGCCGTCAATACACTGCCTATGGCAATATTTGCGCTCCCCCCCGACGCCATAACGCCTGTAGCACCCGCGAAATCCGCATACTCAAGGGTTCCATAATTTGAAAGAGTGAAACCCGCAATCAGGTTTGAGTTGTTTAGTGTAACAGACCTTATTGCCGAATTGGTATAGTTTGTCACCCTCCACGTCCTCGCGCCGTCATAGATATAAAGCGGGTTGGCGACTGTCGGCTCGGCGGCCGGGAAAAGCATGCTGCTTATTACTATTGAAGTTGTGCTCACGCTGACTACGCTTGTCACGTTAAGATAAGTCTGCGACGCGTCTATAACCGCCATATTAAAATGTATGGTGTCGCCGATTTTGGCGGTCTGGGCAGTCGGGTTTATCCTGAAATCAAGTGATGAAATGAGATAGGCGCTGTGCGCCGCAACAGGAATAAAAACAAGTAAAAACGAAATTAATGAAAACTTCAGAAAAAATCTTTTTGAATAGGCGCTCAAAAAGCCCTCCTTAAAAGAAGTATTTTATTTAATAATATCACAAAGAATCTGACAGGTCAAGGCATATATGGTCTGTTTCAAAGGGTTTCCTGTTTTTCTTCCTTTATTGATTTAAGTTATTGCTTTTTTCCAAATAAAAAAGGCTGCCCGGCATAGTACACCGCGCAGCCTTTTTTATTATATCAGTTTAGAAATAGTATCTGATTACAAGCGGGCTTACCCACCCGTTTATTATGCTGAAACTGACATCCGTGTCCGAATCCGTACTTATCTGATTTGTGGCTTTTAGGGTAGTCTTTATGCTGTTGATAGTTATGTTCAAACCCAGTCCCGCGCCTGCGCCTATGCTGAGATTTTTGCTGATGTTTTTTAAGAACACTTCGGCTTTAATCGCAACACCCGCGCCAAGCATAACAGCGGAATATTCTGTCTTTATCAGCTCACCATCGATTGAACTGCCCGTAAAGCCTATATTCAGCCGCGGCGCGAGATAAAATGAAACATCTTCCTCGCTCAAAGGCAGCAAAACCCCGAATCCAAGATTCAGTCCAAACCCGTCATTAACAAACATCCCTGCAGTGGCTTCAATCCCTAAAGAATCACTCGCCCACAGCCTGACATCAACGCCCGTATTGGCAACGTCAAACCCCGCTGATATTTTGTCTTTATACGAATCCGCCTCCTTTTTTGCTTTGGAAGAAGCAAGTACAGAAGAACACGCAAAAACAACAGCAAGAACCACAATAACTAATTTCCTCATCCTTTCCCTCCTATAGTTTTTTTATAAGGCTTAAAAACAGCCTTACGCCTATTGCTGATACCCCGTCCGGCATGTAGCTTTTGTTTCTTATATTGTAGGCCGTGCCTGCTATGTCCACGTGCGCCCACGGCGTAGTGCCTGCGAATTCTTTTAGGAACATTCCCGCTGTTATGGTCCCTGCTTCGCCGCTTGCTGCGTTTTTGAGGTCGGCATTTGGGGTTTTCATCGCTTCAAGATACTCTTCCCAAAGCGGCAGCTCCCACACCCTCTCTCCGGTTTCTTCCGCGGCTTCCTTTACCTTATTAATAAGAAGAGGCGCGTTGCCCATAAGGCCGGCGGCCTCTTTTCCAAGCGCAATTGAGCACGCGCCGGTCAGAGTCGCTATATCCACTATCGCGGCGGGATTGTATTTCTTGCGGGCGTAAGTAATTGCATCCGCGAGTACCAGCCTGCCTTCCGCGTCTGTTGAAATAATTTCCACTGTTTTTCCCGACATCGAGCGCACCACATCGCCGGGTTTAAAAGCACGGCCGTCAGGCAGGTTTTCGGTCAGGGGCGTTATCGCAACCACATTCTTTTTTATGCCGAGCTTTGCTATTGCCCTCATAAAATGTATCACTACAGCCGCGCCCGACATATCAAAGCGCATATCCTCTATTTTTGAAAGCGGGCTTGCCTGGGGTTTGAGAGATATCCCGCCGGAGTCAAATGTTATTCCCTTGCCTATGAATACAACGGGGTTCTCCCCTTTTTTTCCTTTCATATACTCCATTACAACTATCTTGGCCGGTTCTTCAGAACCCTGCGCGACACCGCAGAACGCACCCATCCCCATTTTTTTCGCCTCTGCAAAACTCAGCACCTTTACGTTCAGGGATTTCGGTTTTGCAAACGACTTTGCCTTTGCCGCTATATACGAAGGCGTCGCGGTGTTTCCCGGCATATTCATCATTGCCCTCGTGTCAAAAACCGCTTCAACGGTTATTTTGACCTCTTCAAATAAGCCCTTATCAGAGGGCCTGCCGCAGAATATAAGTTCTGTTTCACTCTTTTCTTTTTTTTCACGCGGCGCATCATATTTATAAAGCGCCAGTGCAGCGCCCTCAATCTGCGCCCTTACGGAGTTTTTTTCCCCGCTCCACGGCTGCATGCATATTTTTTTCGCGCCAAAAGCCGCCGCCTCGCGGGATGCAAACCCGGAGAGCCTGCGTATTTTTTCGGGGTTTAAATCCTTTTCAGCGCCCGCGCCGGCGTAAAGCGCCTTCATCCCGTTTTTCAGCGCGCCAAAGGTCTTTTTCATGTATTCGTTATTTGCGCCTTTTACCGCGGCGCCCTTTGAAGCCGCGCCTATGTAAATATCAGCCCCTGTATCTTGCGGTTTTTTTGCCGAGAATGTGATTTTCATTTTTCTCCTCCGAGAAACTGCGTGAAAAATCCGGTTATGTTTTTGTCCATAAATTCCCCGGTCATTTTTACCCCTTCCTGCGCCCCTGCGATTCCATCCTTTAGCGGCATCTGGCCCGCTATCGTGCCTTTGCACTCAATAAACAGAGTGGATGGGTCGTCCATCGCAGACTCCACCTTTGCCTCGTATAAGGGCATTTTCTGGTCAAGGGGCGGGAAAAAGAACCTCGTCCCGAACATATGCAGGGGCCTGCCGAAAGCTTTAAGCCGCTCTTCGGAAACGCCAAAAGCACTTTTAAGCATAAACTCCCTCGCGTCGCGCACGCCCGGTATGTTTACAAGCTTTCTTATTATGATGCTGTGGGCGATTGAAACCTGTATTCCGCTCACCGACGAAAACACCTTTAAAAAATCATCGGCAAGGTCAAGGTAGTACTGCATTGATTTTGAACAGAATTCATAGGAGAGCAAAATCCTGTCAGGCATCACCCTGTATTTTACCAGGTCGTTTTTTTCTTCCTTTGATGACAAGACCACCGCGCCGGGGCCCGAGGAAGCAAAAGAAACTATCCCGTGCGAGTCTGAGACCCTGTCAAACACGGCCCTCATTTTTTTGTCCTCAATCGGGGAAGGCACGAGTATGAATTCTGTTATTAAAGCAAGAAGCCTTGTGTTTGTATCCAATTTTTTCCTCCAAAACCATTTTCATCAATGATATTAGAAAGCAGGCTGTTTGTAAAGCGCAATTGTATTTTGGATACTGTTTGAAAAATGTGTAATTTAGTTTTTGATGTAATACCTCGCCCCCTTTGGGGGAGAGGCTTTGGTGAGGGGGGTGTTTTTAAGCCTATAAATACGCCCTCATCCCGGCCTTCTACCCCGCGAGGGGGTACTGAAAATAGTCCCGCAAGCGGGAGAAGGAGAATCGCCTGTTATTACAGATATTTTCTCAATTACACACAATTGTGTACGGGATCCGTATTGATATGTCAATTGTAATTAATCGCCGTTCAGGTTATTATGTTTCTTACCAAATAACCGGAGGTTCTTATGAAAAAAATTTTTGCCCTTCTTTCATTATTAATACTTCTTTCCGTACCGGCCTTTTCCTCGGAAATGCTCAAAAACGGCTCTTTTGAACTTGACGAAAACTCGGACGGCGTGCCTGATTCCTGGTCGCGCAGCCATCAGCAGGGCGTTGAGCTTATCAAAGACGGTGCAAACCGTTTTGTAAAACTCTCCAACTCAACACCCGAGTATAAGTCAATCAGCCAGATTATACTTCTGCCCGAGAAGCGCGACGGCCGCTTGACAGTAAAAGCAAATGTGAAAATTAAGGACATCGTAAAAGGGCCGCAGGAATGGGAGATGGCGCGCGTCATGGTGCTGTTCTTTGACGCCAACGGCGTACAAACCGGCGGCTGGCCCGAGCTCGGCCGCTGGCAGGGCTCTTTTGACCGGGCGGAAAAACTTGCTATAATCAACGTGCCTCCCGCAGCGCGGACTGTTGAGATAAAACCGGAACTTTCAAACTGCACGGGTGAAATGATAATAGACGATATTTCTGTTGTTTCGGGGGCTTCTGTTGATTTAAAACGCGAACCGGGTAATTTTCTCATAAACGGATCTCTTGAAACAGGCTCAACACTTCCACTCTACTGGGGCGGTTGGGTGAGCGGGGAGACCTCCTTTGATTCGCCCGGCCACAAATCGCCTGTGTCTTTCCGGATAACCTCGCCTGCCAAAATCTTCTCAATGATTACCCAGCAGGTGCCGCTTGATGCTTCAAAAATTGCGGCGATAACCGTTTCAGGCGCCCTTAAAACCGAAAACGTTCAGCCGGGTGTAAACAGCTGGGAACAGGCACGCATATCAATAGAGTTCCACGACGACAAAGGCAGGGTCGGCGGCTACCCTCCGGTAACAGGCGAGCTCACAGGCACCTCCGAAGGCTGGGTTGAAATGACGCGCGATTACACCGTACCCGCAGGCGCCACTTCCGTGATAGTGCAGGCAGGGCTTTTAAATGCCTCGGGCACCGTGTGGATTGACAGCCTGAAACTCACAGCGAAATCAGCCGCAGGCAAGGCTGTACTGCCTGACGAAAAAAAGGAAGGCCTTTACAAAGGCTGGTATGCTTTTGAATTTGAACAGGACTCTTATGCCGAGGGCGCGGCCCTTGATATGTCCTTTACCCTTGATGCGCCCGCGGGAAAGCACGGATACATCACCGTCGGCAAAGACGGCTCAACTGTTTTTGAAAACGGCACAAAAGCTCTGTTCTGGGGCACCAACCTGGTAGGCGCAGACTGTTTTCTTACAAAAGATAAATCCGACCTGATGGTAAAACGGCTCGCCAAACTCGGGGTAAACCTTGTAAGGCTTCATCACATGGACGCTCCCTGGGCAGAGCCCAATATTTTTGACCCCTCGCGCAATGACACGCGGGAATTTTCAGCCGAATCAATGGACAGGCTTGACTACCTGGTACACAAATTAAAAGAAGCCGGTATATATATATTTCTCGACGGGCTGGTGCACAGGAAACTCAAAGCAGGCGACGGGGTTGAAGGCTGGGAAAAAATACCCAACGGCTTAAAAGAGGTAATCTTCCTTGACAAAAAACTGCAGGAACTCGCCGCAGAATTTTCGGTAAAGCTCTTTTCTCACAGAAACAAATACACGGGCTTAACTTACGCCGAGGACCCGGCAGTTGTATTTACCGAAGCCATAAACGAGTCCTCCATGTTTTACTTTGACAGAAACAAGGAAGTCTCTGAAAAATATGTAAAAGAAGCCGACAGTCAGTTCAACTCCTTTCTCAAATCAAAATACGGCACAATGGACAAACTAAAATCCGCCTGGCAGCTCAAGGGCAGCATCAACCTGGCTGAAAGCGAAGATTTTGATAAAGGAACGGTTGCCCGCGAACCCTTCACCTTAAACTGGGACAGCTGGGATAAATTCTCCGCCCCCAAATGCGCCGGCAGGGGCGCTGATACAAAGGAGTTTTACGCGAAACTTGAGAGCAGATTTTTCACAATGATGTATGAAAGGCTTAAAAAAGCCGGGGTAAAAGCCCTGATCGCGGGCAGCAACCACTGGGAACTATGGGACGAATCTCTCAAAGCAAACGCAGCTTTTGATTTCATAGACAGGCACACCTACTGGGACCACCCCTCAGGCGGCTGGACTATGCAGGAGAATATCTCTTTCAGAAATACGCCCATGCTGAAAAACCGGGCAAACAGCGTAACAGAGCTCGGCCACGCGCGCGTGAACGGAAAGCCTTTCACGGTAAGCGAGTGGAACCTGCTCCTGCCCAACCAATACCGTGCAGGCTCGGCCGTCATAATTGCATCATACGCGGCGCTTCAGGGCTGGGACGCCATGATGCAGTTTAACTTTGCCTCTTATGAATGGAAAAACGAGCTTGAGCACTTCGCCGACTTTTCACGCTGGCCCGACACGCTGTCGCAGTGGTTTATAGCCGTGCTTATAAACAGATTCGGTTACGTCTCGGCTTCAAGGGAAAAAGCAGTGCATTATGTCTCAGAGGCCGATTCCCTGAACTCTGTTTCCGGCTCTTTTTCTTATATAAATTCAAACCTCACCTCCCCGCTGATGCTGAGGGCGGAAAAAACATTTGACAGTACAAAAGAAAGCAAGCCCTTTAACCCGCGCGAAACAAAAAACTCCGTGCTTTCAATGTCGGGAGAGCTTTACTGGAATTTTAACAAAGGGGTATTTCAGATAAACGCGCCGAAACTTCAAGGCGCCGCCGGTTTTCTTTCTGCAGAAAAAGAATTTTCATTTAAAAATATAAAACTGGCCTCTGCTTCAAAATACGCCTCTGTCTTCGCCGTATCCCTTGACAACAACCCGATTGACTCTTCTTCAAAGATTGTAGTGAGCGCGGTGGGCAGCATTGAAAACTCGGGCGCAGAATACAGCCCTTCAAGAACTTCCGTAATATACGGCGGCCACGCGCCGATACTGATAGAGCCGGTGCTCTCTGACACAACCCTCACACTTAAACCCTTTAAATCAATAAAGGTTTTCGCACTTGATATTAACGGTTATAAAAAAGAAGAATACAAAAATTTCAGCGTATCAGGCAGCAGGCTGGTGGTAAAGACAGACAATGACTCAAGGCATTTTAATTATCTTGTTGAGATCGAACGATAGTATAAGACAGAGGCTTGGACGCTTGGTTAATACTGTAGAAATACTAATTTGAGATTTGAGACACCGGCTCAAAAATACTTTTTACTTTAATTCGCCCTTACTGCCGGCCTGACTGATATTACTCCTTGGCCTGACATAAAAGAAACTCCTTTTTTTACCCCGCCTCTTTTCATTGCCTGTTCCATGG
>CAYGHG010000040.1:0-21068 GCA_964349515.1 uncultured Spirochaetia bacterium | reverse complement strand
CGCCTGCGCGGGAGGCCGGGATGAGGGCGTTTTTGAAAGGCTGAGGCGTTCCCCTTCACCAAACACCGCCCCCTTAAGGGGAGGGATTGCAGTTAAAAAATTTTGTAATTTAGGAGTAATCATGAAACCACGGGTATATATAAGTAAATGCATCACTTTTGCGGCTGTGCGTTACAACGGGCAGGTGGTTCCGTCCGAGTTTGTTGACAAGCTGAAACCTTTCATAGAGCCTGTGACGCACTGCCCTGAGGCGGAAATAGGGCTCGGTACACCGCGGGACACCCTGCGCATAATAGCGCTTGATAAAGAGATGAAGGATTTGAGGCTGGTACAGCCGGCGACAGGGCTTGATTTCACCGAACAGATGAAAAAATACACCGATAAGACCCTGTCTGCGCTGGGCGAAATCGACGGTTTCATCCTCAAATCAAAATCACCAAGCTCGGGCGCGCGGGACGTAAAAATTTACCCAAAGAATCCCAAAGGCGCGCCTCTTACAAAAAGAGGTGCGGGTTTTTTCGGCGGCGAAGTACTCAGGCGGTTTCCCGAGACGGTAGTGGAAGACGACGGCAGGCTGAATGATGAAGTGTTAAAAGATAATTTTTTAAAGTGCATATTCTTGTCCGCGGCATTCCGCGGGGTAAGGCTGAGCGGGAAGATAAGCAGCATGGTAAAGTTTCAGGAAAAAAACAAACTGCTGTTGATGTCTTACAACCAGGAGGTTATGAGAAAGTTGGGAAGGATAACTGCAGGCGCTAAAAACAACGGGTTTGAGAAGGCTTGCAATGAGTACGGCGCGCTGCTGGGTAAGATTATGTCAAATCCATACAAAAAATCAAATTTGATAAACAGCTATGAGCATGCTTTTGGGTATTTCAAAGAGGGGCTTTCGGCGCCTGAAAAGGTTCATTTTTTGTCCTGCCTCAAAAAGTACGCATCAGGAAAGACCGGCCCTGCCGCGGTAATTACACTGCTTAAATCCTACATAATCAGGTTTGACGAAAAATACCTGTCGGGGCAGTCGTTGTTTGAGCCTTACCCGGAGGAACTGCTTTTATGATTGAAAAGGAGCGCATCCGCAGGCTGAATGATGCGCCTGAGGCAAAGGGCTCTTATGTGCTTTACTGGATGCAGGCATCGCAGCGCGTATCATACAACCACGCTTTAAACTATGCTGTTGAAACGGCAAACAGGCTGAAACTCCCTGTGCTCGCAGTATTCGGGCTTACCCCCCGTTATCCCGGCGCAAACCTGCGCCACTATACATTCATGCTCCAAGGGCTGAAAGAGACATTTGAATCTTTGCAGCGCCTCGGCACGGGTGCTAAGCTTGAAATAATGGAACCCTATGAGGCTGCCATAAAACACTCTGAAAAAGCCGCTGCAGCAGTAACAGACAGGGGATACACCCGCGTACAGAAAGAGTGGAGAAAAAAAGCCGCCAAAAGTATTAAGTGCGCTTTTTTTGAAATTGAGTCTGATGTCATAGTGCCTGTTGAGGCAGCGTCAATCAAAGAGGAATACGCGGCAGCGACAATAAGAAAAAAAATACACAGGCAGATTTCTGTTTTTATGAGGGAAGTTAAAACCCTGAAACCCAAATACTTTTATAAAGGTAAAGCAGAGGTGTTTGATGCTGAGAATATTCTAAAAAAAATAAAATTCGATACTTTGGTAAAGCCGTCAGCGTTTTTTACAGGCGGGTACTCTGAGGCTAAAAAAAGACTCTCTGAATTCTTAAAGTCAAAATTAAAACAATACGGCAGTTTGAGAAACGAGCCTTCCAAAGACATTCAGTCAAACTTAAGCCCGTACCTGCATTTCGGGCAGATAGCGGCGCAGGAAATCGCGGCAAAAACCCTGAAAGCAGGCGGGAAGATAAACGCTTCTTTTCTTGAAGAGTTGATAGTGAGGCGTGAGCTTGCATGTAACTTTGTGAACTTCAACAAAGATTATGACAACTATAATTGCCTGCCTGCTTGGGCAAAAAAGTCCCTTGAAGACCATGAAAACGACCCGAGGGAGCATGCGTATTCACTGCTGCAGCTGGAGCAGGGTAAAACGCATGATAAGTACTGGAACGCGGCGCAGATGGAAATGGTGATAACAGGCAAGATGCACAACTACATGAGGATGTACTGGGGCAAAAAAGTGCTCGAGTGGAGCCCCTCTGCCCGCAAGGCATACGAATACCTCGTTTACCTCAATGATAAATATGAGCTTGACGGCCGGGACCCAAACGGTTACGCAGGAGCAGCATGGTGTTTCGGCAAACACGACAGGCCGTGGGGTGAGAGGGAAATATTCGGAAAAGTAAGATACATGAACGCAAAAGGGCTGGAAAGAAAGTTTGACATGGAAGCATACATCAAAAAAACCCTTAATTTACAAAGGCAACTGATTTGATGCTGTCAGGAATTTTGTGTAATTGAAAAAATGTAATAACAGCCGATTCTCCTTTTACCCTTCTTAAAGGGCAGAAGGGAGGGATGAGGCCGTACTAAAAGGCTAAAAACATGACCCCTCACCAAAGCCTCTCCCCCGAAGGGGGCGGGGTGTTACATAAAGAACTAAATTACACTCTGTTATACACGGTATAAACTGATTTTTGAGGTTTGCCTATTTGACAAAATCTGTTAAAATGATTTTACTACATTAATATAATACAGGAGGCAGTGATGGACAAAACGAAGATTGCTATAGTTGGAGCGGGGCCGGGCGGGCTTACTGCGGGGATGATACTTCAGCACCGCGGGTTTGATGTGACTATTTATGAAAAGGCCGACAGGGTGGGCGGCAGGAACGCTCCTATTGAGATGAACGGCTATACTTTTGACACCGGCCCGACCTTCCTAATGATGTATTTTGTGCTGCAGGAGATGTTTGAGGAGACCGGCAGAAAAGCCGAAGACTATTTGAAAGTCCACAGGCTGGACCCGATGTACCGTTTGAAATTTGCGGAAAATGAAA
Source organism: uncultured Spirochaetia bacterium (assembly GCA_964349515.1). GTDB lineage: Bacteria > Oederibacteriota > PGYV01 > PGYV01 > CAYGHG01 > CAYGHG01. Next base: position 18,098 of record CAYGHG010000040.1, on the reverse strand, counting down.
TCCGCGTGTCTGACGACCACGACAAAATGGAAAAAGAAATAGCGCGCGAATTCCCGGGGCAGGAGAAAAAATTAAAAGAATATCTGAAAAAAGAGGAAAAAAGGCTTAAATATCTTTTCCCCTGCCTTCAAAAGCCGTACTCTTCCATATTTGATATGATGAGAAACCCGCTTTTAAAGGCAATACCGCACCTTGACCTGGATAAAAGCGTATATAACGCGCTGAGTAAATATTTTAAAAGCGACAATCTGAAGTTCACATTCACATTTCAGTCCAAGTATCTGGGCATGTCTGCGTGGGAGTGCCCGGCGGCTTTTGCGATGGTGGCGTATATTGAACACAAGTGGGGGATATACCACGTCACAGGCGGGTTAAATAAGATATCAGACGCAATGGCAAAGGTGTTTCAGGAAGAGGGCGGTACATTGAAACTTAATACCCCCGTAAAGAGAATAATTAATAAAGGAAAAAAGGCAACAGGCGTGGAACTCGCTGACGGTACTGTGGTTGATGCCGGCGAAGTTGTGGTTAACGCGGATTTTTCCTATGCCGCAACCTCGCTGATGGATAAAAAATATGTAAAAAAATACGAGCCCAAAAAACTGGCAAAAAGAAAATACTCCTGTTCAATATTCATGATTTATCTGGGGGTTAAGAAAAAATATGAGGATATTCCGCACCATAATGTTTTCTTCGCGAAAGATTACAGGCGCAACGTTGAGGATATATTCACCAGGCTTACGCTCTCCGACCAGATATCTTTTTATGTTCAAAACGCTTCCATAATAGACCCGACCCTGGCGCCTGAAGGGAAATCGGCAATATACATACTTGTGCCGGTTGCAAACTTAAAAGCGGATATTGACTGGGTAAAAGAAAAGGACGCTTTTAAGAAAAGAGTGCTTGAAGAGGTTGTAAAACGCACGGAAATGAAAGACCTGATGGAAAATATTGAGTGTGAAAAGGTTTATACGCCTGAGACGTGGCGCGACGACCTGAACGTCTATTACGGTGCGACGTTTAACCTCGGGCACAATCTCATGCAGATGCTCTACTTCCGGCCGCGCAATAAGTTTGAGTGCTTTGACAACATGTACCTGACGGGCGGCGGCACCCACCCGGGAAGCGGGCTGCCTACGATTTATGAATCAGGCAGGATAGCCGCGAACATGATAAGCCAAAAGCACGGGGTAAAGTTCAAGAAACCCTCGGGCCTCGACGAGAAACTCTGATTAGATGTGATTTTAAATGAATGAGAGCGCTGCTCTTCAGCTTGCCGTCATACTATTTTTCGGGATAGCCGCGCAGTGGATTGCGTGGAGGACCAAAGCCCCTTCCATAATAATGCTGATTTTGATCGGTTTTTTGATGGGGCCTGTCACCGGAGTACTGAAACCTGACGAACTCTTGGGGCCTATACTGCTTCCGCTTGTCTCGTTTTCGCTCGCGATTATTCTTTATTCCGGAGGGCTCAATCTCAATATCCGGGAACTCAGAAACATAGGCCTTTCCATGCTTTCGTACGTTTTTCTCGGAAGCATCATATCATGGGGGATAATCTCCTGGGCTGCCTATGCACTGTTGGGGTTCGAACTAAAGGTAGCTGTTTTATTCGGTGCCATGCTTGTTGTTACCGGGCCGACAGTAATTATGCCTATAATAGCGCAGATCAGGCCGTCGGGCATGGCCGGAAAGATGCTGAAGTGGGAGGGAATACTCATAGGGCCTATCGGAGCCTCGCTTGCGGTGCTTGTATTTGAAGTGATAATGGCACACGGTGACAGGCCGCTTAATTCGATAATCTTTGAGGAAATTATTCAGACTATTGCGGCGGGCGCGGCTGCCGGTGCGGCGGCTGCTTACATACTTGTCCTTATAATAAAAAAGTACTGGGTCCCTGATTTCCTGCAGAACCCTGTATCTCTCGCGCTGCTGCTTGCCGCGTTTGCCGCGGCAAATTACTTTCAGAGCGATTCCGGGCTTCTCGCGGCGGTGGTGATGGGAGTCATACTTTCATCACAAAAAATAGTTGACATAAGGCAGATCGCCGAGTTCAAGGATAACCTGCGCCTTTTGCTGATATCCTGCCTGCTTATCATCCTCTCGGCAAGGCTGCCGATGGAGGCGGTTATGGATATTTCCGGCGGGCAGTTGATTTTTCTCGGCGTTTTGATATTTGCTGCCAGGCCGGCTTCGGTATTTATTTCCACGCTCTTTGCGCCGATGAAAACCGGCGAAAAGTTCTTTCTTGCCGCGCTCGCGCCAAGGGGCATAATAGCCGCGGCTGTTGCTTCTGTTTTTGAAATGCGCTTAAGCGAAGCCGGGTTTCAAACAGCGGGTTTTCTAAACACCGCGTTTCTCGCGATAGCTGTCACGATAGTTTTTTACGGGCTGATTGCCGTGCCTCTCGCGAAAAAAACAGGGGTGGCAAGGCTGAATCCCCAGGGGCTGCTTGTGGCCGGGGCTTCGCGGTGGATCAGGGAGATAATTAAGCCTTTAAGGGATGAAAAATTCAGGGTAATACTGGTGGATTCAAACAGCGCCAATGTAACGACGGCAAAGGTAGAAGGTTTTGAAGCGGTTTACGGGAACATACTTGACGCGCATATAACGGACAGGATTAATACTGAAGATACAGGAAGGCTTATCGCGATGACATCCAATGACGAGGTCAACATGCTCGCGTGCTCGGCTTTTTCCCCGCAGTTCGGGTCGGAAAATGTTTACAGGCTTTTTTCCGATAAAGAAACGGTTAATTTATCAAAAGGGCCGGGGGTAAAGGTGAAGGGGAGGCTGCTTTTCGGGGCGAATGCCTCGCACTCAATACTTGAAAACAGGATATCACAGGGGTGGCAGGTAAAAAAGAGCGTAATTACAAAGGAGTTTACATACGCCAGGCATGTTGATATGTATGGTAATGACATAATAAATCTTTTTATAATATCAAAAGCAAAAGAACTCTCCGTAATGTCAAAGGACGGTTTTAGGGAGCCAAAAGAAGGGGAGGCGCTTATCAGCGTGGTTCCCCCGAAAAAAACAGGTGGGATAGCATGAAAAGGTTGTTGGCTGCGGTCTTGATAATGTTAATGGGAGGTTTAGCAATGGCTGAAATTGTCGTGAGCCCTGATTCGGAAAAGATACGTTATATGGGCAGGGTTGATTTTACCGACCCTAAAGCGCCGAGGTTTGACTGGCCGGGGATTGAGATTTCGGTAAATTTCACGGGGTCGTGGGTTGACGTGCTTTTGGAAGACGGCGGAAATGATTACAACGTAATAGTGGACAGGAAGCATTACGGCGTGATAGAAACCCAAAAGGGGGTTACGAGGTATAAAGCGGTTAAAGGGCTGCATCACGGCATGCATACGCTCTCAATCGCAAAAAGAACCGAAGGGTATGACGGTCTTGCGGTATTCAGAGGGTTTGTAATTGATGAAAACTCGGTCAGCAATATGGTTCCGGAGGCAAGGCCGGGCAGGATACTTTTTATCGGCGATTCATTAAGCGTCGGGTACGGTGTTGAGGGTAAAAAAGTGGAGTGTGACAGCGAAAGAAAATACAAAAATAACAGGCTCTCGTTTGCTTCTGTGGCGGCGCTTGAGCTCTTTGCGGATTACCACGTCATCGCGGTATCCGGAAGGGGAATTGTAAGAAACTACAATGACCCAAAAACCGTGTCTGAAAGACCTTTACCATCATACTTTGACAATGTGCTGTTTAACGATGACAAGCTCAAATGGGATCATAAGTCGTGGCAGCCTGATGAAGTGGTGGTAAATCTCGGGACAAATGATTTTTCGACGGAGCCAAAGCCCTCAAAAAAAGATTTTCTTACGGGGTACAATAATCTTATAAAACAGATAAGGAAAAATTACCCTAATGCCTATATTTTCTGCTGTAGGGGGCCGGCACAGCAGGAGCCGTTTTTTGAATATATGGAGGAGTTCTTTAAAAAGAACAGGGATAAAAAATTAGGAAGGATAGACATGGCGATGATGGGCCAAACGGACTGGGGATGCGATTACCACCCTAACATAAAAGCGGCGGAAAGAATGGCCCGGGAATTTTTGGAGCAGAGGGCGCGTTTTCTTGACAAACAGCCGAGACCGAAAAAGAAAAAATAAACCGGTCTTTAACCGCATAAAAATGATAGCCCTTGAAAAAAACAGCGCTTGATATATAATGAATAAAAAAAAGGAGGATTTATGAAAAAATTACTTATTCTTATGATGCTATTGCTCCCTGTATACGCCTATTCTGACGACATCTCGGCAGAGGGTGAGCCGGCTGAAAAGGTTATAATAGTTTACGACGTATTCAAACACCGCAATAACTCGGAAAATGCCTTTCTTGCAATTGGCGGAGTTTCGCTCGGTACCGGGATTGCAGTTGCGGCGGCTGCGGGCGCAAATGAGATAAACCGCAATGTCGGGATACAGATGGCCTCCTGGGGCATAGTTGAAACCGCAATAGCCATATTTGACAAAAACCGTGATAATAAGCAAAGAGACCCTGAAAAGGCAAGGCAGGAGATAATTGATTTCGCGGGTTTCAGGCTGTGGCTTGAGCTTGCGGTATTTACCGCCGGCACCTGCATGGTGGTATGGGGCGATATGCCTTACAAAGGGCACGGTGCAGGGTTGATGATTAATTCAGCCGTGCTGGCCATATTTGACGGCGTAAACCTCGCGGTGGCGTCAGACCCGGGCGGGGTAAGGGACTGGGGCAGCTCGGAAAAGTCATCGCTTATTGACGCGAGCTTCATACTTACATACAACGGCATCAGGTTTTAATGATGGCGGTTGATACCGGAAAGGCTTTTTCCGAAGGCCGCAGGTTTTATCTGGATAATTTACCGCTGCTTCTGCTTATCACATTTACGGGAAGCATTCCTTCTTTCTTTTCAAATGTCACCCCCGAGGGGGCTTATAAGAATACTTTTCTTTTTCTGGCGGTGATTGTGGAGTTATGGGCAATGGCTGCAGTGCTTTTGGTTGCTGAAAAAAAGAGCGCCGGAGGCGTTCTCAAAGTCACGGAGTCTTTTGACGCGGCGCTTATGAAACTTCCACGGTTCATTTTTTATTCTTTGTTGTACGCGCTGGTGCTTTTGGCGGGTTTTATAGCGTTTGTCATACCCGGGTTTTATCTGTGGACAAAATATATGTTTGTTCAGTTTGAATCTCTTTTCGGCGAAAAGGGGGCCAATCCTTTTACAGAGAGCTCAAAACTCTCAAAAGGAAGCATGATGACGCTGCTTGTAACTATGTTTCTTGCGGTGCTCGCAATAACGCTGCTTACAAGCCTGCCCGAGCTCGTTATGAGGGTTGCCGGTTTATTTGCGGATGAAACACAATATATAGCGGAGCTCTCGGGTAATGTACTGGGAACCGCCGTCTTTCCGTGGCTTATAGTTTCGGTTTATTTTATATACAGGCAGCTTAAAAATCATCAGGCGCCTGCTGCGGCTGTTTTGGATGAAACTCCTGCGGAAGAACCTGAATTATTGAAACCCAAAAGAGCCGGCCGGAAAAAATGAAAAAGGCGGCTGTACCCGCGCTTTTACTCCTGCTGCTTTTATTTTTATGCGCTTATACCCCCAATCCGGATATTCACATACGCTTCGGCAGCCCCGGGGGTAAGGGCACGCTGCTCGCGCGAAAAGGTTATGTTATGAATTACCATCTGCATAAAAAACACCCTATATGGGTATCTTACCACCTTAATAAATCAAAACTTCAGGACATAAAAAAAGTAAAGGCGCTTTATCTTAAAGACCCTTTGATTGCGGGAAGGGCCCAGCCTGTGGAGTCTGATTTTAACGTAAGAAATTATTACAAAGGAAGGATGGCGCCGCTTTTTGATATGATGGAAACGCCCGAGATTTTGAAGTCGGCGCAGTACATAACAAACATAGCGTTAAGGCACGACGGCTTAAGGCGAAAATGGACCGAACTTGAGGATAAAATCAGGGATTTTGCATTAAAGGGCAAGGATATTTGGGTGATAACAGGCCCGGCATACGACAGGGAAAAGGGTGTTAAAAAATCGCCAAAGGGAATGGAAATACCCACCCATTTTTTCAAGATAGCGGTTTTTCAGAACCGGGAGTATCAGTTTGTGGCGGCGGCTTTTTTGTTTGAGAACAGAAGCTCGGACAAGCCGCTTGGGGAGTATCTGGTGTCAATTGGCGAGGTGGAACGGATAACAGGGCTTAAGTTTCTTTCTGCTTTTCCGGAAGCGGTGCAGAAAAACCTGAAAATGAAGGCAGATGAGGGAAGCGTCTTGTTTTTGTAATACTCAGAAAAAAATGCAGATAAAGAAAGAAAAAAAGATAAAAAGGCGGCAGGTAAATTGAACGGTTCAATTGCAAAGTCAGCTGCAAAGGTCAGTTTAATCACAATGCTCTCAAGAGTGTTGGGCTACATACGCGACGCCGTGTCAGCGGCCCTGCTCGGAGTGGGCGCGGTTTCTGACGCTTTTTTTGTGGCATTCAGAATACCAAACATGCTGCGAAGCCTGCTTGCCGAGGGCGCGCTGTCAACAGCCTTTGTGCCTGTGTTTACCGATTACCTTGAAAAAAAAGATAAAAAGGAGGTATGGCGTCTTGTTTCAAACGTGCTCTCCATGCTGTCCGTGGTGCTTGTATTCATAACTCTTTTAGGCGTGCTTTTCGCAGAACCCATAGTCAGGGTGCTGGCCCCGGGGTTTCACAATGACCCCGAGAAATTCAGGCTTACCGTCGAGCTTACCCGCTGGCTGTTTCCATTCATTTTGTTTGTAAGCATAGCCGCGCTTTTCATGGGGATACTGAATTCCATGAAAAAGTTCTCAATGCCCGCTTTCGCGCCTGTGGCGCTCAATGTCTCCATGATTTTCGCGGGAGTCGTGATATGCCCGGCGCTCGGCGACACACCCGAAAAACAGGTATGGGGCTGGGTGATAGGCGCGCTGTTTGGATCCGTACTTGAGATTGTAATACAGTGGATTCCTGCCGCCAAAAGCGGGTTTTCTTTTAAGCCGGTAATTGACCTTGCCGAAGAGGGGATGAAACGGATAATGAAACTGATGGCGCCCTCTGTTATCGCGCAGTCGGTGACGCAGGTAAACCTGCTGATTAATACCATACTTGCCTCTTTTCTCGTGCAGGGCGCCGTCACATACCTCTACTACGGCAACAGGCTGATGCAGCTGCCTTTCGGGGTGTTCGGCGTCGCTATCGCTACCGTATCATTTCCATACATCGCTCAATGCGCCTCGCGCGGAGACAGGGAAGGGCTTTGTTCCACCATTCATTCCTCGCTCAAACAGGCGTTTTTTATAGTCATACCCGCGTCTGCCGGTATAATAGCGCTCAGCGGGCCGATCAACTCACTGCTTTTCAGATACGGCAGGTTTACCGCTGAGGACGCGGCGGCGACAGCGGTTGTTTCCATTGTGTATTCCTCCGCTATATTTGCCTTCAGCGGAATCAAAATACTGACTCAGGTATTTTACGCCATAGACAAGGCCGCCGCTGCGGTTAAAATTTCGGTGGCGGCGGTTATTTTAAACATCATACTTTCAATAGCGCTTATGTTTCCATTTAATTACCTCGGCCTCGCGGCGGCAACGTCAATCGCGGGTATTGTCCATTTCATCCTGCTTTATATTTATGTGGAAAAGTACGCAGGCCCGATAATGACAAAACAGCTTCTTGTTTTCTCTGCAAAAGTGACAGGTGCATCTATAATCATGGCGGCTTGTGTTGTGGGGATTTTTATGCTGCTCGGACCGGTTATTAATGTGCAGGGAAGCAGGTTGATGAACGGGATTTTGGTTTTTGGATGCATTACTGCCGGCGCAATAATATATTTCATATTTTCTAAGTTTTTCAAGCTGTCGGAGGCGGAGACGCTTATTCGGATGGTTAAGAGCAAGCTCGCCCGCAAGTAACATTGGATATATTCCAAAAATAATAGTTTGACAGAGGCGTTTTCAATAGCTATAATCGACGAAAGCGATTTAGTTTGTTTTAATCGTAAAACGGGGATAATATCATGAGAAAAAGTATATTTTTACAGCCCCTTGGTAAAACGATACAATTCATGATAATAATTCTGCTCGTAATTCCATCTTTTGTTTCAGCAGCCATAACTGCTATATCAAATGCACAACTTTCCAACACATCGCCTGCTCCGGGCCAGACTGTAAACTTAAGCTGGAACTTTACCAGCAGTTACGGGCCGGAACCTGAGAAGTATTTCATAGCCATATACAACAGCTGTCCGATTACTTCCGGATATGGCTCGAGCCCCGACATGCATGTCATGGTGGGCGACGCCTGCGCGCAGCCTACGCCCAACTACAGCAATGGCTGCCTGTCATGTGTAACAAACTCGGGCTGCGATGAAATACCTCAGCCGCCGAGCGCCGGTACGTATTCGTTTTCCAAGTCATTTGCGATTCCGGCAACTCTCATACCCGGACAGACCTACTATGCCGTCGTGGCGATGGGCAGTTACAACGTATACCTGCAGGGGAACGGAATAACGGCCGAACAGCAGGCGTGTGTTCCGTTCACAGTTCCTCTTACGGCGCCTTACATAAACCTGCGCAAGACCTCTGAAGGAACCACGGGAAGCGTCGGGACAAAGGTTTTGTTTACGATACATTATGACGCCGGAAACGTGAATAATTTAAGAATTGCCGACAGCGTTGACCCGAGGTTTACAATAGACGCAGTGTATAACGGCGGAACCCGCACGGGGCAGAACATAACCTGGGTGGTGAACACAGGGCATATTACATCGCCGCAAAAAGGGTCGGTGTCATTTCTTGCGACCATAAATTCCGGCGCCGCCGGTACGGTAATACCGAATACGGCAGTCGGAGTTTCAAACGAGATTGCAGGTTCAAATTCAAATGCTGCAAATGTTGTTATCGGACAGCCGGGGCTTGCCGTCTCTAAAAGCGTATCAGCGGTTAATCTCAACCCCGGTGACATGATTACTTATACCATGCAGTATGTAAATCAGGGCACAACACTTGTGGAGTTTCAGAACTTTGACGCAGGCGTAATACCGGCAGGCTGGGTAAACAATCCCGCGGGCGGCACCTGGAACGCGGCGCCGGGGTATCTTCAGCAGACTGTCATGACGGCAGGCTATCCGGCTTACATTAATACCGGAATGACGCCGCTTCATGACGGGATTTACATCTGCGATATGCTGATACCTTCCTCAAATACAGCCCACATGGACGGCGTGATGCGTTTCATACAGGTGGACTCAAACAATTTTTACATGGCGAGGATAAATGCATCGGACAAAAGGCTCTATCTTGACAAAGTTGTAGGCGGAGTTGCAACCATAGGCGGGACCAGTGTGGCTATGCCGCACGGCCTTAATATTGTTCAGGACAGGTGGTACACTCTGAAAGTCCAGGTGTGCGGCAGCAGCATATCAATGAAAGTGTGGCCCCAGGGTGACAACGAATATCCTGAGTGGGATTTAACGGTAACTGACGCGTCAATAACCGGAAACGGCGTGGTTGGTTTTCAGGCTAATGAAGGGCCGCAGATGTACGATAACCTGAAAGTTTTCAGCCTGACTGCGTCCTCAAATCCGAGGCTGTTTGACACTGTACCTGCGGCGGTCACTTATCTCGGATGCGGCGGAGGCACATCGTGCTCCAAACCGGGAGACGTAGTTAACTGGACGGTAGGGAGCACATGCGGCGGAGTGCAGGCAGTATCATGGTGGGGGCAGGTGACCGGCGCATGCGGGCAGACAATAACAAATACAGCAGGCATTGATTCCGATGATTCGCCTCCGCCTTCTTTTTCAAATTCGGTATACACCGGGATTTTCTGCGTGCCTACTCTTACGCCATCTGCCACACGCTCGTCAACTGTGGCGCCTACACTTACGGTTACCCAAACGAGAACGGCTGCAATGACCATAACAAGAACCGCCACCATGACAAATACCACGGCAAATACGCCTACATTTACATCCACGGCGACACGCTCAGCCACACAGACATCAACAGGAACGCCGTCAAATACACGTACGGCCACGCAGACAAATACGGTTCAAAACAGCCCCACATTCACGCCGACAGCGACAAGAACAGCAACCGCAACGGCCACGCAGACAGCCACTCTGAGCGCAACACAGAGCGCGACCCTGAGCCCCACGCTTACTCGCACCAATACTCCGGTAAACACAGCCACATTTACATCTACGTCAACGCCCACTTTTTCGTCCACGCCTACAGCCACTCCTACAAGAACCGCTTCGCCAAGCCCTACATTTACCGCCACCCCGACGGCAAGCGCGACAGCCACTTTTACTTTCACTGTAACTGATACTGTTTCGTCAAATACCCCTACGATGCTGCCGACTTTTACGGCGACGCCGACTGCTACATTAAGTCATACTATGAGTGCCACGCTTACAAACAGCCCCACCATGACGGCCACTCTTACTGCTACGAACTCTGAGACGCAGAGCCCTACATCCACGGCGACACCAAGCCAGACTTTTACGCTGACACCGAGCCCGTCTGTGTCTGTCAGCCCCAGCGCCACTGTGACTGATACGGTATCTTCAAATACACCCACGCAGGTGCCGACAAATACCGCTACTCCCACACTGACAGCAACTCTGAGCGCAACACTTACGCATACGCTGACACCGACTGCGTCTCTTACATACACAATGACAATTACAGATACGGCCTCGTCAAACACGCCGGCTGTTACATTGACACAAACGTCAACCGCCACTCATACTTACACGCAAAGCGCGACTCCGTCAGCAACAGGCAACATGACCGCCACGCTGACTGTCACGCCGACGCCGACTCCTACCGCGACTCAGCAGGGCGCGCCCTCTGACATTCAGGTTTCCATCATCGCGGCGGGTGACGAGCCCAAACAGGGCGCAAAGGTGGATTATTACATCAGAATTAAAAATGATGGCACAACGCCCGCGCGTAATTTCGCGGTCTGGGAGACACTGCCGGCCAACATCTCTTTCTACGTGAACAGGAGCAGTGTGGCGCCTGTTATTGACGGGCAGTATCTGTACTGGGATGTGGGGAGCTATGTGCTGCAGCCGGGTGAATTCATAGAGATAGGTTTTACCGTAAACATTGATTACGTAACACCCGGCAATTACATCTATACAACAGCCGGAGTTGATTTTAATGACGGCTTATACACAGAAACCACAGGCAGGCATCCGCCGGTTTTTTCAACAGCCCATATCTATCCCGAAAGCGAAATTATAGTGTTCCCAAATCCGTTTAACCCCCATTTTGGCAGCGGCAGGCTGAAGTTTCTGAATACGCCGCCTGGTTCTATGATAAAAATTTATACGGTGTCAGGCGAGATAGTCTCTGTGATTTTCGCGGATTATTACAGGGAAGAGTGGGACGGGAAGAACAGATACAAAAAAGAGTGTTCGCCGGGGATTTATTACTATACGGTAACGACGAGGGATGGAAGTGTGGTGAAGACAGGGAAGGTAATACTAAGCTATAAGCTGTAATCAAGAAAATAAAGATAAGATCAGACAGAAGACAAAAGACAGAAGTATTGTTTGTATTAGTAGGGACAGCACTCTCCCTCGTGAAAACGTCTCGGGACTTCGCCGTGCTGTCCGGTTTTTGCAGTTAAAACAAGGCAAGGGCTGATGTTTGAAACCAGAACAGAACAAAGACGCGGACAGGATAGGAATCCTGTCCCTACAAAAAACAGGATTAAAACCATAGAACTTGACGATACTGCAAAAAACCACTATAATAAAAAAAATCAGTAAAGATTATATTTTACAAACAGGGGTTAAAGGCAAATGGGAAAAGGGAAGCCACTCTATAATTCAGGAAATTTCTCATTCATATCTGCCATGCTGATGTACCACAGGGATATGTTCCTTGAGTGCGGAACTGACACCTACGGCCAGCCAAAGCTGAAAAGCCTATATGTGCGCGGGTTAAACGGGGAACTGCTGAAGGAAAAAAGAATATACACCGAAGACAGCACAGACACAGCGGTGAAATACTATTACTACCCTGACCGCATAGGCAATGTTTTCATGGTGTGTGATGAAAACGGGATAGTGCTGGAAAAAGACAGTGCAGATGAGTTCGGCGCCGGAAGGGCGCAGGGTATTTCCAAACACGGATTGTCATCGAACTTGTACGACGAGGACAAGTGATTCCCATAGATATTTCTTTTCAATAAAGGGTTATGACCATCCTATGAATTTTAAAGCGTTTTCTTGACAAAACTACTATTTGTGTATATAATATAAGCAAAGAAGTAATATTAAATACACAGAAGGTAGAAAATGAAAACATTAGGGCCTGTTGGAGCAAAGCTCGTGAATACTCTTTATGAAAAAGAAAAGGAGATATTCACATTCAAAGATGTCACAGAGATACTCGGGAAAAAAACCGGGGCAAATGAGGCTTTGGTTAGCAGCCTTGTAAAGCAGAATATCATAGCAAGGCTCAAAAGAGGCAAGTATATCATTATTCCGCAGAAATACGGGATTATGGAAAAATACACAGGAAACAGATATGTAGCGGCAAAAGAGATAGCGGTATCGCCCGATTATTACATAGCTTTTTACAGCGCCATGGAATTCTGGGGGATGCTGACCCAGCCTCTGCTTACTACTTTTGTTGCTGTTCCGAAACGCCAGCAGGCGCCGAAGGGCCTCAGAAAGCAGTTCAAATTCGTATTCGTTAAAAGAGAAAATATATGGGGGATAAGCGTTCAGGCGGCGGAAGCAGGGAATACCATACGGGTATCTGACAGGGAAAAAACAATCATAGACGCGCTCGCGCATCCTGAGTACTGCGGCGGCATAACAGAGATTGCAAAGGGCATGTGGCTGGTGAAGGAAAAAACAGACCATGCCAAAATGGCTGAGTATGCACTGAGATACGGCAAAAACGCGGTGATTAAAAGGCTGGGGTATCTCCTGGAGACGCTCTCTGTGTGCAACGGAGAAATAACAGACATACTGAAGAAGAAGATAAATGAAAGATATGACATCCTGGATCCGTCTGCGGCGCGTGTTTTGACTGCCAAAAACAGCTGGCATCTGATTGACAACGTGAATCCGGAACGGATAAAAAAAGTTATATGGAGCTGAAAAGATGATAACCATTGCAGGGTGCGTCCGTCTTGGCGCTGAATACGGAGTCGCACCGGAGGTAATAGAGAATGATTATGTGGTGGAGCTGTTTTTAAAGGCAATAGCGGACAGCCCGGAGGTGAAGCGGAAAATAATTTTTCGCGGCGGAACCTGCCTGCATAAAATATATTTTAAAGATTACAGGTTTTCTGAAGACCTTGATTTTGTGATGAACGGCGGTTACGGGGCTGATTCAGCCTTAAGCGGTATTATAGGGCTCATTGAAAATATGAAATCTTCAGTTCCTGTACGCCTTATATCAGTAAATAAGGATAAAGGAAGGATACAGGTATTCGTAGGGTATAATATTGTGCCGGAAATTAGCGGGACGGAGAAAAAACTTAAACTTGATGTCTGTGAAACAGATGAAATACCTGCTTTTCAGGAAAGAAACATCATGTTCATGCACAAGGAATTTAGAAATGAAAACAGCGTGATAAATGGCTGCACGCCGGAAGCAATAGCTGCCGATAAAATAAGCAGGACAATCGGATTGAACAAGGAAGCAAGGGACATTTATGACCTGAAACATCTTTTTGAGGCAGGGCTGGACATAAAACTGCTGAAAAGCGAGTTCAGAAAGGTGAATGCATACGATATTAATGCCGGTAACCTGATAAGCAATATCCGCGGAAGGGACATGAAAAAAATGTGGGAGAACAGGCTTAAGCACCAGATAAAAGACCTGCCGGATTTTGACGGATTTACAGCTGAACTGGAAACAACAATCCGTGATTTTTTTGGAAGGGGCGCGTAAAAAACAAGAAATGAAAAAGGTACATCACCCCCAAAAAACGTTTGACACTACGCCTGTTTTTCTGTATTATTGTTTCAAATAGAAAGAAGAAGCCATCGCTTCTCACCCTGTGGGAGAACATACACTGCCCGGGTTAAAAACTTGATATCGATTTCGGATATATAAAAAGATGGCATTTTTGGCCGTCTTTTATTATTTTACGGAGGTGAATGAATATTTCATTCCAGGAATTAAGGACGAATCTGCAGATCAGGGCAAAAGAAATAAGGGTAATTGACGACAAGGGAGTATCTTTAGGCATTATGAAAGTTCCTGACGCCGTGAAAGTTGCCGAAGAACGGGACATGGATTTGGTTGAAATAAGCCCCAATGCAGCGCCTCCTGTTTGTAAACTGCTTGATTACGGAAAATTCCGCTTTGAGCAGATCAAGAAAGACAAGGAAAACAAGAAAAAACAGCACGTCATAGTAATAAAAGAAATACAGGTCAGGCCCAATATCGACCCGCATGACCTGGGGATTAAACTGAAACATGCGGAAGAGTTTTTCGAAAAACAGTACAAGGTAAAATTTGTAATCAGGTTCCGCGGCAGGGAGATGGAATACAAGTCAAAGCGCGGCCCTGAAATGACGGATAAGATTGTAAACACGCTTTCCGCTCACGCGGAGCTTGAAAATCCGGTTGTCAATGAGGATAGAACTATTATCTTCATAATGCAGCCAAGAAAAAAACAATAGAAAGAGAGGCAAAGCAAATGCCGAAAATGAAGACGAATTCTTCAGCAAAGAAAAGGTATAAGCTGACGGGCACCGGTAAGATCAAGTTTAAAAAGCCGGGCTTAAGGCATCTCCTCCATCAGGAGAGCAGCAACATCAAAAGGCCGAAAAGAAAAAAAGGCTATGTAAATGAGCAGTTCAGTAAAAACATCAAAAAAATGATGCCTTACGCTTAAAAAATATAGGATAAAGAAAACAGGAGGTTTTAAGACATGCCAAGGGTAAAAGGCGGTAAGACAACGCATAAAAAGCATAAAAAGTTTATTAAGCTGGCGGAAGGATACTGGGGTTCAAAGAACCGCCTTTATAAAAAGGCCAGCGAGCAGGTAGAGAAGGGCTGGCAGAGGGCTTATAAAGGAAGGAAACTAAAGAAACGGGATTTCAGGTCTCTTTGGATAGTAAGGATAAACGCCGCATGCAGGGAAAACGCGGTATCATACTCCAAGTTTATGAGCAGCCTTAAGAAATCAAACATAGAGTTAAACCGCAAACAGCTTGCAGAGCTTGCCGCTACAGACGCGGCGGCTTTTTCAAAGCTCGTGGAATCAGTAAAGGCAGCGGTTTAAAAAACAAATTAAACGCCCTGTACCGGGGGTTTTCCCCGGCACAGGGCGGGTTTTTTTCAGGGTTTCCGCAACACAATCAACGGCACAAGGAGGCTTTGCGGGGTGAAAAAGAAAGCGCAATTAAGGCCTGCGATAGAACTTCCCGCACTTGCCCTATACAGTGCCGGTGCCGCTTTGGTGTGGTTTCTGGTTATGTTCCTATACTCCCGCTTCAACCTCTCGGCTCCTCTTGATGACGCTTTCATATATTTTCAGTACGCAAAAAACATGGCAAAGGGCCGGTTTTTTGAATACGTGGCGGGCGAGGGTTACTCAAGCGGCGCCACCAGTTTTGTTTATGTTTTTCTTCTGACGCCTTTCGCGCTTTTCCTGAAAGGCGGGGCGATGATAATCACTTCATACATAATCGGCGGTGTATGCCTTTACTTAAGCGGGCTCTACATATTCAAGCTGATAAAACACCTGACGGGCGGCGCCCTGTATGCGGCTCTCGGTGCCGCGGTTTATGTGACAAACGGAAACATACTCTGGGGTTATTTCTCGGGTATGGAAATATGCCTGTTTTCAACCCTCGTAGCGGCGTCGCTGTATTACGCGGCGCTCGGCACGGACCTGAAAAAGACGCTGATATCCCTCTCTCTGTTGTCGGTGGTCAGGCCGGAGGGTTTTATACTCGTTGTCATGTATGCGGGGCTGATGTTTTTAAGGGCGGTATTTGGCAGGGATGTCAAGTTTCTGCCTTACCTGATTCCTATAGTGCCGGGCGCGTTATACTTTCTGGTAAATTTTATTTTTACCGGCGACCCGATGCCGAACACGATGAGGTCAAAGTCTGATTTTTCCCAGCCTTTCTTTTACTTTACGGAAGTTTTCAAAAACGGGATGTGGTTTTATACCCGTTTCATAAACAACATACTTAACGGCGGGGTGGAGCACTATTTCCCGCGTTATTTCCTTTTTCTTTTCCTTGCAGGCGCGATGCCGGGGATGGCACGCGAAATATGGCAAAAAAAACCGGGTGTTTACACAACCGCGTTTTTCTGGCTCTTTCTGGGGATTATGTCAACGGTGTTTTCAAGCTTTGTTTCGGTTCACAACTACCGCTATCCGATGCCTTTTGTTATTGTATATGTGATTTTCGGCGCAGTGGGGCTTTGGCACATACTCGGCGCGGTTTCTGAGGAAGGTAAAAAACCCGGCAGGTTTTTTGCGGCTGCCGCGGCGTTTATGCTGGTTTTTAATATATTCACCGTCGCCGCCAATCTTGTAAATTTCGGGCGTGACTGCAGGGACATATACAGCCAGTCCATATCAGCCGGCAAATGGATAAAAAAGAACATTGACCCCGCGCTTACCGTAGCGATAAACGACGCCGGCGCGATCACATACTATTCAGACGCAAATGTTTACGACCTCGTGGGGCTTGTGACCAACGGCCAGGCGAAATATTTCAGGGAGGGGACAGGAGCTGTTTTTGAAAGGATAGAAAGGAAACGCCCTGAAATATTCATGGTTCATCTCGGATGGTTTAATTATGAACGCTTCTCGTTTTTTGGCAGGGAGAGGCTGGTTGATTTTCATATAAAACGCGAGCCGCCTTATTACGTTGTGGGCTCGCCGGAAGTGGGAGTAAAGACAAAATTCGAAACAATTGACAGCGGGAATGAGATACAAGACGGGGCGGTTTCCAGGGGATTTGCAGTTGCCGACAGGCTTGATGTGCTTGATCTTGAGAGCGAGAAAAAGCGGGGTTTCAGGATATGGGAGCGCAGGATGCCCGATGTGCCCGGCGCGCTGATGGAAGAGATGCAGGGGATAATAGATGCAGGCAGGATAACGGGCGGCGGGATGGAGTTTTATCTTGAATCGCCCGCGGAAGGCCCTGCCGGCAGGCTTGCCATGCGCTCATTTGACCCGCCTTCCTGCGCTGTCAAGATTGAGATAAACGGGATTGACGCGGGGATATGGGGCACTTCGGAAGCAAAGGGTTTCTCCGAGCAGGCTTTTGATATAAAGGAAGGGCTTCTTAAAAAAGGCAAAAATAAAATAAAAATAACCGCGGCAGAGAGGAAGCGTTTCAACGCTTTTCACATCTGGCTGCTTACAGGAGGAAATAAATGAAAAAAGAGAGCGGCCTTTTAAAAGCCGTGCCGATAAATATTTTAATCACAATCGCGCTTGCGGTGTTCGTGATGCAGGCGGCTTTTGTGATGTATTACAATGAAAATAACCTTGCTTTTACCTCGCACGACGCGTACCACTCGCTGGCAAAGGCCTCGTCTATGGCTGAAAGCGGGTTTGCAAAAGTGGACAAAGGTATTCCTCTTAAAAAAGAGGCAAACGGTTTTTTGTACCCGGTGCTTGCGGCTGTTATTCATATGGCGACAGGCAGTTACGGGCTGATAGCCGTATTGTATGTGATTGAATTTGTAATAATGCTTTTTGTACTGGTATCGTTTTATAAGGTTTTCCCGCTTGTGAACCCCGGGCACTCTGCGCTTGCCGGAGTGTTTTTGCTCGTGACACTCGCGCCGGTTTCTCTCTCGGTGTTCAGCGGAGGGGATGTGTCACTTATATTTCTGCTTTTTGCCCTGAATGTCTGGTTTGCGGTTTCCGCCGTTGAAAAGGGCTCTTACACAGGCCTCTTTGTGACCGCAGGTCTGCTGTGCCTGTGCGGCTATACGGGCATAGTTTTTGCGCTGCCTTCGCTTGCTTATGCTTTTTTGAAATTAAGGGTAAAATCTGTGAAAAAAAACTATGTACTTTTAACCGCGGGAGCGCTGATTGTGCTTGCGGCTGCGGCAAAAGG
>CAYGHG010000039.1:5927-21156 GCA_964349515.1 uncultured Spirochaetia bacterium | reverse complement strand
GGGAGGTATAGGGGTTTGAAAATCTTAAAAAACTTCAGCTGGTCTTTTTTTGTTCTTGTTCTTTTATGTTCCATCATGCCGTTTACAAGCGTCTCATGCGGAGACCAGAAACTCATCACGCTCACAGGCGTACAGCAGGTAAAGGGAGGCGAGATAAATCTCGCGGGTGAGAATCAGAAAATGGACCCAAACCCGGTAGTAACTGCGGTATTTGCCTGCGCAGCCCTTGCCGCCATAGTCCTGCTCATATCAAAAACAAAACCGGCCTTTGTCATAGGCCTGCTGCTCTCCATAGCAGGTGCGGTGTTGCTGATTACCTATAAGCTCCAGATGGACGACTATGTCATTAAAGAGGGCGGAGGCGCCCTGTCAGTAGGCTACGAGGCAGGCTACTGGGCCGCGCTTGTCCTATTTGTAGCAGGGGCATTTGCGACTGGGGTGGCGGCGTCGGGGAAAGAGGAAGAGAAACAAAAATCAGAGGCAGAGGGGTAGTTTATGGCGAAAAAGGCAAATCAAAAAATAAAACCGGTCAAAAAAAGCAGGTGGCAGGGCGTTGAGTACAAAAAAGCCCGTAGCAGCGTGAAGGATGCGTCTGATGCTCACAACCCCGGGGGTTTTTACGTACGGGTACTTGAGCGAAATGAGATGGGGTGCTGCGCCGATGAAGTACATATAACACTGGTTTTTGATTCACTCCGTGATTTTGCGGAGTTTTTGAAGTACATGTACCTGCCCATGATTTTCATGGAAAGCCTGGGGCAGGAAATACAGGGCAGGATAAACGAAGTGACGTCATATACACCCGGGGCAGAGGACTGGAAAGCCGAACCCTCTGAAAAACTGGATAAAGAACTCTCGCAGATACTGGGTAAAAACACAGTTACGCGAGGGGACATAGATAAGGCGGTAAAGAGTTTTAATGAAATTTTTGACCAAGACGGAAGTAGATTTAGCATCTGTCACACGGGTGAACTGGGTGCAATAGTCAAAAAAATGGCCGTGCTGGATGACTGGGGAGATAAAAGAGATGACGCGGACAGAAAAGAACTTGAGGAATTTGAAGCTGTATCCCTAGCGCTTGAGGGAAAGCTGGACGGGAAAAACAAAAAGCACATAAAAGCGGCAAGGGAGTTTTTTGAGGAGCTTATAGAATGCTAAAAAGGGGGCGTTATGGACGAAAATAAGTATCCGGAACTAAGCAAGTTTGTAGGGATTCAGAAAGTTTACGGGATTATCATAATGGTTATTGCGGTCATAGGCGCCGGTGTCTGGCTGATAGCTTCATTATCAGCAGGTGGTGTTTTGCTTGGTTTAGGGGGCGCTTTGGGAATTATTTTCGCGGGTTATCTTTTCATGAACCTTGTCATTGCCATCGGCGAAACAGCGCGGGTTCTCATGGACATAGAGGAAAATACCTCAACGCTGTGCAGCCTGCAGAGGAAGGCGAATAATGGAGATCGATAAAAGAAGGGCTGTACTTGCTACTCTCGGAACAGGCGAGGGGTCTGAAACTCCGGTTGTAAAAACTGTAAAGGAAATAAGACCGGATATCCTTGTTATGTTTGCAACGCACGATTCAGTAGATAAGGAAATGGACAAAAAAGCATCCGAAGGCATGCCTGAAAAATGCCGGGCGAAAAATGTGACCGTTGTAAACTGTAATACCCCGGATGAAATATACAAAAAAGCACTGAAAGAGATGAGGTCGCTTCTGGCTGATGGCATTGACGCTTCTGAAATACACATAAACTACACACCCGGAACAAAGGCAATGTCAGTAGGGCTTGTACTGGCAGGCGTCGCGGCAGGATGCGTGAATTTTCACTATACCGGCGGGTCTGCGAGGGACGCGAAATCAGGCAGGGTAAAAAAAGGGTTTGAGGAAAAATCAATCTCTGAACTGTCATTCGTAAAGCTTGATTACCGCATCAGACAGGCAAAGTCGTTTTTCAACGCCGGCGAATTCATAGCGGCTAAAAAAGCCTTAGAAGAGGCGGAAGAGCGCTTTGGCGCGCTCTCGCAGGGCACCGGGCCTGCCGAGTATCTCAACTCGGCCATTGACGCTTACCACGCCTGGCAGACCGGCGATTATGACGCCGCGAGGGAGCAGCTGAAAAAACTCTCACTTACAGACGAGGCAGAGGAATTTTTTGGCAAAAAAGCGCAGAAACAGATTTCGGAAAACAAAGAAGTGCTGTTTCTGATGGACAGAAAACCGCAGTTAAAGGTGTTTGACAGGGCGGCGGGGGCGCTTGCCGCTTGCGGCAAGGGATTTTACAGCCTCGGAGCCGAGGATATATACTCGTCGCTTGAGTTCATGGCGGCATTTCTGATGCAAAAAAATAACATAGACAAATCCGCGGTTGACCCTGTGAAACTTGGCGAAAGAGGCATAGACGTTTCAGGATTCATAACTGAAAAAAAGGGAATAGGGCTCTTTGATTCATTCAAAGTGCTTGCCGCGCTAAAGGAGCCGATGGCGTTGAAATTCATAGAAGACAAAGAAATATTTAATGCTTTAAAAACAAGAAATGAACATATTCATAAAGGGGTCCATGTTAAAAAGAAAGATGCAATGAATTTTTATGAAAAAACACTGCCGTATTACGCCATGTTCCTTGCAGGGCACGGGGACATAAAGGAACGAAACGCGGAAAAACTGATAGAAAAGTTCAGGTTTCCGCAGTTATGAGCAGCGCAGCCGCGGTAAAAAAAATGCTCTCCGCGATCAGGTTTGGTTCGTGGAGGTTTGTTCTGGAGGCGGGCTCTGACGGCCGTCTGCCGGGTTTCAAGGGCTCCACGATAAGGGGGGCTTTTGGCATGGCGCTGCGCAGGATGGCCTGCATAGCGGGCATAAACAAGGACTGCAGGCAGTGCATGGTGTTTGAAAACTGCATGTACGCGCTTGCTTTTGAGAGCGTGAATAACCCGGAGAAGAACAGCTCAAAATTTCTGGGAAAATACGAGTACATACCCCACCCGATAGTGTTTTCCGACAGGAGCGCCGGGAAAAGGGATTACAAAAAAGGTGATAAGCTGGAGTTTGAGCTCATGCTCGTGGAACCCTATGTTTCAAAACTTCCGTATTATGTTTACGCGGTAAAAAACGCTGCTGAAACAGGGCTCGGAAAGGATAAAGCCCTGAAGTTTAAGCTTGCCGCGGTCAGGGGTAAGACAGGCGCGGACCTGTACGAGCCCTCCGGCGACAGGTTTGACCCGGATTTTATATCAGGACTGACATCGGCAGAGTCTGTAATGGCAGGGCAGGCGGTAAATAAGATAGAGCTTGAGATTTTAAGCCCGCTGCGTGTAAAACACGGCGAGAAAATAGCCGCAAAACTTGACTTCAAAATACTCGCGACAGCGCTGCTGCGCCGGGCCAGCGGCATAGCCTCGCACTACTCGGGGGTAAGCGTGGACATAGGGGCTGCTGAGTATCTGGAGGACGCGGCAAGTGTAAAGACGGTATCAGACAAGACCTACTGGCACGACTGGGAGAGGTTTTCAAACAGGCAGAAAGTAAAGATGAATATGGGAGGGCTGATGGGGAACATAGTGTTTGAGGGCAAAGCGCTGAAAAAATACCTGCCGCTCGTAAGGCTCGGCCAGGCGCTGAAAGCGGGAAAGGGGACGAGCATGGGGCTGGGGGAGTATAGGGTGAGAACAGGTGAGTGAATCTGATAAGAAAAATAAACTTGAAAAAATAATTGAGAATTTTTGCAGGGAGTTTTTGGATGAACCGTATTTGTGCTATACCGAGCACGGCTGGCACGCGTATTTTTATCATTTTTTTATTACGAGATGGCAGGAATACGGTAACAGCATTACTGCAAAAATGCCGTGCGTGAAGGATATTTGCATAATACAAAAAGAGTTTCCAACTCTGTCAAAACTGATTTTTACGACTAAGCGGCAGCATTGGGACATAGCGATTTTAGATGAGAGTGGAGGTACAACGACCACTGTAAATGACCTGTCTAATAAGCAGTTGAAAGAACAAGAAAGCCAGAAACTCTTTGCTGCAATAGAGTTTGGCATGAATGCGGATAAAAATCATTTCGATCAGGATTTGAAAAGGTTAAAGCACAAGGATGCATTGGGAAAACAGTTTGAGTATGGGTATGTGGTAAATCTTGTACGGATAGGTGATATTTCAGGTAGGGACAGGTCCGTTAATCCTTTTAGCGACGTTCCGGTTGATGATGATGAAAAAATCGTTGTTTATCACGTTGTTTTTGATAAAAAAAGCTCTTTTTTTATTAATGGGAATGAAAAATTATAGGAGGGGTTATGGAGGACAAAAAGTATAACAGCGTTATTTTGGCGGCCCTGATGCACGATGTTGGGAAAGCTGTGCAGGGCAGCAACCATGCTTTCGCGGTATCACGTGAGTACTATGGGCATCCGGGCATCAGCGGAAGGCTACTTGATAAGCTTTTCAAAGAAAAAGTGCTTGATGACTCGTTTTTTGATGCCGGACTGGCGGTTATGCTGGCGGCAAATCATCACGACAGGGATATAAAACAGTCTGCGGAAACGCTCGGGAGCAGCCTGCCGCTTGCTGCTTTGGTATCTGTCGCGGATTCCTATTCCTCAAGGGAAAGAGACGCCATAGATAAAGATAAAATGGGGAAAGGTAATCCCAGGTTAAAAGCGCTGCTGGCGAGTGTTTTCAGCATGGTGGAAAGCAAAGGAAAAACAACATATTACAGGGTTGCGCCCCTGCGAAAGGGCAATGATTCCGGTAATCTTATTCCTCTGGAAGCCGAGGATAATTCGGGGATTGTCGCGAATTATGATGAAATACTACAAGGTTTCATAGAATCTCTGAAGAAAATAAAGAAAACTAGCGCATTTGACTATCTTGCATCAGTGCAGGGAGCTATTGAAGAATACTTTTGGGCAGTGCCTTCTGTAACTATTGCGGATACAAATGATATATGCCTTTACGACCATATGAAAGTCAGCGCCGCAATTGCGGCCGCAATGTATTTATACCATTCCGAAAATTTAACTTTGGGAAATGAAACCGCTATTAGAAGCGAAAAAGAGGACAAATTTATTTTTGTTGCCGGGGACATAACAGGCATACAGGATTTCATTTTTGATATTAATACTCTTAACGCCAAAGGGCTGTCTAAGGAGTTAAGGGGCAGGTCATTCCTTGTATCTCTTGCTGGTAGCTTGATCAGCCTGAAAATACTAAATGAGTTAAAATTGCCGTTAGCCTGCAGGATAATTGATGCAGGAGGTAAATTTGTTATATTGGCGCCAAATACAGAAAATACAAGGAGTGTACTTGGTCGTGTTTACAGTGAAGTTGTGTCGGAAACAATAGGCGCTTTTGGAGGCAGCCTCCTACCCGTAGTAGACTGGTCACAGTCGATGTCCGCTGAGGCTTTTGGTGATATGAAAAATGTCCTGAAAAGAATAGAAAAAAGTATCGGGGCCGCGAAACTGCGCAAAATATCAGGAGGTAAAGCATATTACGGCTGCTACAGGCTGGAAAAAGAGTATTCTGATTTTGTGGATTCAGGCAAATGCCCGTCGTGTGGTGTCAGGCCGGCGGTCATAAATAACGGAGCTTCCTGTGACTGCAGAATATGCGGTATAGCAAAGAGTATAGGAGGTAAAATTGCTTCTGCTGATATAAGTTTCATAAATTACGGAACCTGCGGAGCAGGCTTTTCAATTACTGATTCAGGTTTTACTCTTTATGGAATTGAAGTTTCTTTTGCCGATGCAAGAAGAAATGATTCTTTTTATTCAGAGCGCGTTAGGGATGGCGGAACAGACACTTCTTTTGCAGCTTTTAGGGATATATCAAATCATGTTCCGGTTTCAGCCGGCAGGATTGATACTGAAACACAAAGCGGGGATTATAAAGAGGGGACATTATGCAGATACTGCCAGGATCCATGCGGTACATTAGCTGAAAGAAAGGGGATTAATCACTCCGGTATGCTGACTTTCCAGTGCATATCATCGGCTACTCCTATGGCAAATAGAGGCGGGTCAACAGGCCAATTGGCGGTTGTAAAAGGCGATGTTGACGATCTCGGCTATATTTTCTCAGAAGGGCTTGGCAACAAGCTTTCTATGTCAAAGTATGTGTCATTGTCCAGGATGATAAATACGTTTTTCTCTGTATACCTGAAGGACCTTCTTAAGAGAAAGTACAGGGATATGTATACGGTTTATGCAGGCGGGGATGATTTTCTGCTTATTGGGCCATGGGAAGAAGCAATAGAGGCTGCCGGAGCAATCAGGGAGGAATTTGACAAGTTTACGGGTAAAAATCCTTTCATCACACTTTCCGCAGGCATATCTATGTTTAAACCTCACCAACCGGTACTTGCGGCCGTAAACGAGGCTGAAAGCATGCTGGAAAAGGCGAAAGCAAGGGATAAAAAAGATGGTATCTGCATTTTTGGTTCCGCTATTTCGTGGCAGGAACTGAGAGGCCCGGTAACTGATATAAAAAATACGCTTTCAAAACATATGGCAGAATCAGGGCTTCCTATGGCGGGAATGTACCGGCTGCTCAGTTATTACCGGATGTATGAAGGATATAGGGATACAGGCCAGGTTGAATTGCTGAAATACGACTACCTGATGTCGTATGATATACGCCGCAACTATAAGGATGAGGTGCTTGCTCAGGCGCTGTTTGCGCTGAAAGATGAAGAAAAAATGTCACTTATGAAAATACCATTGCACTGGGTAATATACAAAAACAGGAATAAAAGGGGAGGTAAAGATGCTTGAGAAAATTGATCTGGCAAAACTGAAAAAAGAAGACATCACTCAGACTGTAAAGGCTTTCTCGGAGGAATTGGGAAACAGGAAAGGTTTCAAAACTAACCAGCTTAGAAAGTATTACAACAATCTAATGGCGCTGAAGAGCAAGCATGTTAATGGAAGTGATTTTGATTCTTTGGCCCTTGATTTAGGTATCTTTGCTTCGAAAGTCGAGTACGGTGTTATAAAAGCGGACAGGCGTGATGAGGAAGGATTTAAGTTCTACAAGGAAAATATTATAGTCGGATTGAGCGATAAAATTGATTCGTTTGAAAAATTCCGCAATTTTATGACAGTTATGGAAGCTGTAGTAGCGTATTTCCCAAAAACAAATTAATGGAGGCTAAAAAATGAAATTTAAAGAGATTAAAGGGACTATAAAGTGCATTACCGGATTAAGGATAGGCGGAAAGGAATCTACGGCGGAAATTGGCGGAGTAGACAATCCGATAATACGCAACCCTCTTGATGGAATGCCATATATACCCGGCTCTTCTGTCAAAGGAAAAATGCGTTTCCTGATGGAATATGATCTAAATGCAGTTATGCCTGACGGCAAACCTCATAAATGCGAAAAAGATGACTGCAAAATCTGCGCTGTCTTTGGAAAAAATGCAGATGTAAAAAATAAGGACGGCAAACTCACTATCGGCAGGGCAATTTTCAGGGATGCGTTCCTTACAGAAGCATCGAAAAACAGGCTGATACAATATTTAAAGGAAACAGGACTGAATTATGCGGAACGTAAAATGGAAAATGTGATAAACAGAAAAAAAGGCGCTGCGGAGCACCCCCGCGAAACAGAGAGGGTTCCTGCAGGAGCGGAGTTTGATTTCTCTATCAGTTTTAGAGTGTTTAAGGAAGAAGATGAAAAACTAATTGATGATGTAATCGTTAAAGGCTTGAAACTAATAGAAAAAGACGCGCTGGGTGCTTCGGGCAGCAGAGGTTATGGCAAAGTGTTAATATCATATGAGATAGTAGACGCTTGAGAGCTAACATTATGGAAACTACAACTTTTAAGCTGACGTTAGAATTACAAAGTCCTTTTGTGACACCTATGCAGTCAGATACTCTTTTTGGTCAGTTAATCTGGATGGTAAGGCATTCTTCCGGAGAGAGTGCCGCGGCAAAGTTTATTGGAGAAGTTGTCAACGGCGGCGGAATTCTGTCTGTATCGGCCGGTCTGCCGCACGATAAAATACCACTGCCTTTTATTCCTGCAAGCGATGACAAAACAGCAAATTTATTGAGGGTTTTTCAGGAAGCGCGCTCAAAAGTTCCGGGTTCGAGAAGGGCCGAATACTATTCGGTGAGGTATTTGAAGGCAGTTAAAAAGAGTTTTGGTTATGCCGATGCCGCGCTTTTTTATTCCGGCTCCGGTTTAAAATGCCTTGGAGATATAACTTCCGGAGGCATAGTGCCTGATATGGAAAGCGCGGTTTCTTTTGTGAAGAAACCTGTAAGCAGTTTTCTTCCAGCTGATGCGGCAGTGATGAAAAAGGCCACGGTCACTAGAAACGTGATAAACAGGCTCACAGGCTGCACCGGTGAAGGAAGCCTATTTGAGACTGAGAATGAATTTTATAAGCCGGGCTCACTGAAAGACGTATACATCAGGACAAACCTGCTTTTAGAAAGCGACCTTGCCGGCTACTTTAAAGCAATGGGAATATACGGGTTTGGGGCTGATGCCACAACCGGAAAAGGCCGTTTCAAGGTATCTGGTATTGAAAAATGTACGTTCGAAAATCAGGAAGGCGCGGAGTATGTACTCACACTTGGTTCCTGTATACCGGCGAAAGATGAAGCTGAACTGGAAGCATCTTATTACTCGGTTTTTGTAAAAAGAGGCAAGATGGGCGGGGAGCATGCAGGCGGAGTGCCGGAAAAAACAGGGTCTTTTTTTAAAGTGCCGCTTTTAATGCTGAAAGAAGGCGCTCTCTTGAAAGTAAAGGAAAAAAAGCAAGTCTATGGAAAACTTGAACAGAATGTAAACGCGCATATACCTGAGGCTGTACAAAGCGGTCAGTGCTTTGGACCTTTGGTTAAACTGTGAGGTGACGACGTGCCTGAAATAGTTGAAACATTAAAGTTTAAAGTTAAAGTTTTGTCCCCACTGCATATAGGATGCGGCGAGGATTTGGATCCAATGGGCTATGTGGTGAGTAAAGGCACGCTTTATGTCATAACTCTTGACAGGCTTTTAGAATCCGTTAAAAAGGATTCTGTAGCAGCCATAAACGCCGCTGCAAGAGACAGGCAGCTCGGCAGGCTACGGGCTGCGATAAAGAATGCTTTTGAAAACAGGGAAGATGACTCATGCATAGTCAGGCAGGCTACGGTTTCTGAAAGTTTTCATGATATTTATGAAAAAGAAATAGGCAAAGACATTGTGAATAACGCGCTGGGGTTTAAACAGCATATATCCACCATGGGTAAGCCGTATATTCCCGGCTCTTCGCTGAAAGGGACTATCCGTACCGGGATTTTGGAACTGGCTTTTAACAGCAATTTTAATATTGATGATGAAAAAAGAAAACAGCTGGATAACGAAAGGGATGTAAGAATTATAGAGGCAGAACTTATGGGATATGCTGTTACTTTCGGAAACAGAAGAAAACCCGACATTAAACTTGACCCTTTTAAACTAATGAAACCCAGGGATTCTTTTCTTCCTGAAAAATCCACAGAAGTATGTATGGTATACAACAAGAATAAGACGGGAAAGGAAAAAGGCATACCTATAATCATGGAAGTTGTAAGGGAAGGAGTTGAATTTGAAGTGGAGATTGTACTTGCGGCGTATGGGGAAGCCGGAAAAAAAGCGGTTTTCAGCAGAGCGCGTTTTTTAAAGGCGCTTGATTTTTGTTCTGAAAAGACAAAGGAAAAAGCAGTGTTTGAAAAAAACAGGATATTAGCATATTCAGGGCTGAATGATTCCCAGAAGAAAACGGCTGCAGCCTGTTATGATAAGGTTTCCAATGCCGAAGGCACTGTTTTAAGGCTTGGTTATGGGAGCGGCTATGATTTTACAGCTGTTAAAGGATTTAGGTTTATGAAAGAGCCGGTTAAAGGCAAGCCGGGTATGGGCTGGGGATATTCCAAAAACCTTACGGAAACCGGGATGCCGCTGGGGTTTATCTCACTTCTGGAGGGTTAATATGGCGGTATACATAGCTGCTACTGTCGGGACTTCGGCTATTACAAATAGGTACCGCCCCGTGACGCCTGAATATGAGCAAAAGATAGCGGAGATAACTTCAGCGGCTGCTCAGGGCAGGCTTGGGGAGCTCGCTGAGAGTTTCTTTGATGCAGGCTTGCAGGGAAAGGAATCTGCAGAAATACAGACGGTCTTTAAGATGATTCAAAAAAGACAGCAAGGGGTTGATTATGTTTTGCGTCTTCTTGCTTCGGATTCTGACGACTCGGAGTTTTGCGCTTACGCTGTCGGAGCCGCGTTAAAAAAATGTAAAGGAATCAGTTATTCGGTGAGCAGGCTTAGAGGTCTTGTTGTTAACGATTACAGCAGTTTCAGAAAGCGGGGAGTAGACTCGCTGGTAAGTTCTTTGAGACAGATAAAAGATGAGGCAAAAGACGGTGTGGTAGAAGTATGTATTTCAGGCGGTTTTAAAGGAGTCATTCCCGTGATAACCGTAGCCGCGCAGATTCTGCGTCTCAGGGCGTATTATACTTATGAAATGCAGGGCGATCTTATTGAAATTCCGGTTCTGCCTTTTAACTTTGACTGGGAAGCGTGGGACGAATTTTTTTACAGGCTTGAGCAAGAGCCGTCAAGCATGAGCCGGGAAGAAATCGATCATATGCTGGCGGCAGGCATGGCTGACGAGTCAGGGAATCTAAGCGTGATGGGAGAGATGTTTAAGTCATACGCCAGGGATAAACTGCCGCATATTCCAAACGTATGGGGGAGAATGGTTGAGCATCTGCTTTTTGAGTACTTTGCAGGAGAGGCATTTGTCACTGCGGGAGGAGAAAGACTGGAATTTGCAGAGAGAAGCGTGCGGTTGAACCGTGTTGAGTTTGATCTTGCGTTTGGAGGAAAAAAAGATAAGTTCAAAGTGTTCGGAGAGATAAAACCGGTCAAAGTGATTTTTAGCGGCATAGAAAAACTGAAAAAACAGGCAGAGGCCCAGGCACAGGTTTTAAAGAACATCGGTGCAATAGAAATGTGCCTGTTCCTTTATTCGAGGACAGGAAGTATAAATTTAAAAATTATCAATAAAATACTTCCGGAAATAAAAGAAATATATAAAAAAAGAGCCGGCATAGCGCTGAGGGTGTTCACGCTCAATGTGGCTGAATTGATAAAGAAATACAGGGATGAGATTGATATAGTTTCAGGCGGGAAACATAAAGCGGAAACTAATGATTTTTCCGCGCTTCTTGCTGCAAAGATTTCTCATGGGAATGTAGCAGAGATTAAGTGATACTTATTTGCTGATTAGGAAATAGAAGGCGACAAAGACACCTACATAGTGTAGGAGCTTTAATGGACTGTTCATTACCAGCCAAACATTGTCCGTTCACGGCCCGGTAAACCGTGACCGGTAACATAATAGTAAGCCGGCGGGGTAAAACCCGCCGGCTGAATCCTATAGTTGTATTTTTTTTAGAAAATGATTTTTTCCCACAAAAAAAGGGGATTTTGAGTAAACGGCAAGATTTACCGACCTGATTAACAGGGATTGAGACAGAAAAATTCCTACCACAACAATCATGATTTTTTTCATGTAAGATTTGCTTCCCTGATTAAAAGGGATTGAGACTCAAGTCAAGGTCATCACGCCCTATGGTTAGGTAATAATGGTAAGATTTGCCTCCCTGATTAAAAGGGATTGAGACACGTTGTACACCGCGTGGTACAAAACAGTTACGGTCTCGTAAGATTTGCCTCCCTGAATAAAAGGGATTGAGACGGTTTAGCTCCTAACCCAATCCAGACAACACCGAAGTAGCTCCATAAGAATTGCCTCCCTGACCTGTCCGCTGCAGCGTATAGTTATCCAAACGCGGAGGCGGAATAAAAGGGATTCGTGAATGCGGGTGCTGATAGTACTGGTTCGGATGAGACTGGTGCTGATAGTACTAGTGCGGATAAGACGGGTAAGCGCTAAAGGCCTTGCATGTAGTTACCAGTCCCATCAGCACCAGCCCTAACAGCACTTGTATCACCGGAACCAGTACTACCAGCACCCTGAGTTTATTAGGTAAGGGAAAGGTAATAGAAGACGACAAAGACACCTACATAGTGTAGGAGCTTTAAGGCGAAATGCCTCTTTACCAGTTATTACAGAGTTCACACGCGGCCTTGGGCGGCTGCAGGTGATGTCGATAATGCGTAGTCCGGCGTGAAAAACACGCCGGATGACTCCTTTATTTTTTCCTTTTTCGCTCCGCTTTCGTGTTAGGAAACCTACAAAACTCATATTTTAAAGGGGAAAAATTGCAAAAACGAGCTAAAAAATGGTTCTTGACACGGTGGATAATGTGTGTATAAATCGAGATGTTAGAAAACGGCTTTTTTTTGGTTGGAAATAAAGAGTTTTAAAGGCAAGCGGTAAGATTTGCCTCCCTGATTAAAAGGGATTGAGACTCGCGCACACAAGCGCGCCCTGGAACTCGTGACCGAGTGTAAGATTTGCCTCCCTGATTAAAAGGGATTGAGACCCTCTTGTATACAGCGAGGTATGGTTTATTATCATTGGTAAGATTTGCCTCCCTGATTAAAAGGGATTGAGACCCAACTGTGACAATGACACTGCTCCGTCCCAGTACCATGTAAGATTTGCCTCCCTGATTAAAAGGGATTGAGACCCTGCGATAGAGGGAAACAATCGCGGGCATCTACACGTGTAAGATTTGCCTCCCTGATTAAAAGGGATTGAGACCCCCTGTGTCGGTTTCGGGTGCCGCCGCCGATCCTGCGGTAAGATTTGCCTCCCTGATTAAAAGGGATTGAGACGTTGCAAATGCAGATATCGGGCCGAGTACTCCTGATACAAAGTAAGATTTGCCTCCCTGATTAAAAGGGATTGAGACCTTAAGGGCGTTGACAGCCTGATTAACGCCCTCTATTGTAAGATTTGCCTCCCTGATTAAAAGGGATTGAGACTATAAACGTTTTCCTCCACGCGGTGTCTGCGTGTTCCGTAAGATTTGCCTCCCTGATTAAAAGGGATTGAGACTTTCCAAGCTTTAGTTGTGTCGCTTGCTTGATGTTTGTGTAAGATTTGCCTCCCTGATTAAAAGGGATTGAGACTTTGTAGTACATAGTGCATTGCGTTACCCTGCAAGGCATGTAAGATTTGCCTCCCTGATTAAAAGGGATTGAGACCGTCATGTCTGCGAGAACTTCATTTAGAAACTGCTCTCGTAAGATTTGCCTCCCTGATTAAAAGGGATTGAGACATATATTCTTGGGGCGTTGGTGTGCGCTTAAAGGCTATCCGTAAGATTTGCCTCCCTGATTAAAAGGGATTGAGACTTATATAAAGGTGTTCGTACTTGTCTACTGCAAAATCTGTAAGATTTGCCTCCCTGATTAAAAGGGATTGAGACGCTTAACGCTATCGCCGCGTAGCCCAATAGCGTCTCTGTAAGATTTGCCTCCCTGATTAAAAGGGATTGAGACGCAAGTACAACTTCGATCGTGTTGCTATCCACGATCTTGTAAGATTTGCCTCCCTGATTAAAAGGGATTGAGACCAGTCTCCCTGGCTATCTACCTCTTTAAAGCATTCCGGGGTAAGATTTGCCTCCCTGATTAAAAGGGATTGAGACTGTCACCAGCAAAGTCTTTGCGTCTGAACTTGCACGGTCTGTAAGATTTGCCTCCCTGATTAAAAGGGATTGAGACGTAACGCAGCCGGGCATGTCCCAGAGGCTTTACTACTTCGTAAGATTTGCCTCCCTGATTAAAAGGGATTGAGACATCCCCCGCCATGTGGGAGACATTCCCTGCAGGAGGGTTGTAAGATTTGCCTCCCTGATTAAAAGGGATTGAGACTTTGGTTGTCTTCCCATCCATGCATTGTTACAACTGCGTAAGATTTGCCTCCCTGATTAAAAGGGATTGAGACAGCACTATGTGCCTGTCGGACAGCACTATCGTGCCGCTTGTAAGATTTGCCTCCCTGATTAAAAGGGATTGAGACATTTTCCTCCCATTTGTACTGAACCACAGCCGCGCCGGGTAAGATTTGCCTCCCTGATTAAAAGGGATTGAGACACTGCCTGGATCTTTTTCACGTCTTCGATCCTCATAACCAGTAAGATTTGCCTCCCTGATTAAAAGGGATTGAGACTTAGTTATATTAAACGTGTATACCAAAGGACATATTTATGGGCATTATCAGGATTATAAGTCAGAATTTATAAGCAGGTGGTAAGGTGATTTTCAGATAGAAATAGATATTGATGCCTGGTTAAAAAATAAGGAGGAAGATAAATGAATGACGAATATAGTGACGCAAGGGATTTGAAGTGTTTAAACCGAAATATTGACGGTGATTGTGAACTATGCGGCCTCCAATGCCCATATGAGTTTAAACAGGAATGTACGGTGTTTGAGCAAGATTTTAGGGATGAAATACAAAGGTAATAAAAAATAAGGGAGAGTAGTAACATGAAATTATATTATGACCGTTGTATGTGTAATATTCACCTCCCTGATTAAAAGGGATATGGTAGGAATGGTTTTCAATTGTTTGTTCTCAGTTGTTTGTTCTCGGTTCTCGGTAGGACGACTAACGATAGGGCAATACAAAACAATAAGGACAACGACGAGATAGGCGCGGAGGCCTATCTCTACAGTGGTTTTGGACTGCGAATTTTCTTTTGGACGACTAACGCAAGACAAGAACGAGCGGCAGCTGAAGCCGGCCGCTCTACGGTGGTTTTGGACTGCGAATTGAGAACTGCGAACTGAGAACAGGTAGTTGAACGCCTCCCTGAATAAAAGGGATTGAGACTTAACAAACTCAAGGGTCGCTCCTTCGGCTGTCTTAACGTAAGATTTGTCATCCTGGTTAAAAGGGATTGAGACCCATCGTCCCCGCCGAAGTTACCGGTCATTACGAGCTGCAGTAAGATTTGCCTCCCTGATTAAAAGGGATTGAGACCCTACTGGAACGTAGGCGATAGGTCCATCAAAAAACTGAGTAAGATTTGCTTTCCTGATTAAAAGGGATATGGTGGACCGGTTCGCAGTTGTTTGTTCTCGGTTCTCAGCAAGACAAGAACGAGCGGCAGCTGAAGCCGGCCGCTCTACGGTGGTTTTGAACCGCGAACTGAGAACTGCGAACTGAGAACAGGTAGTTGAACGCCTCCCTGATTAAAAGGGATATGGTGGGACCGGTTCGCAGTTGTTTGTTCTCGGTTCTCAGCAAGACAAGAACGAGCGGCA
>CAYGHG010000039.1:0-5827 GCA_964349515.1 uncultured Spirochaetia bacterium | reverse complement strand
GCTGAAGCCGGCCGCTCTACGGGGGAATAAAGACAGGACAAAGACAGGATAACGACGAGATAGGCGCGGAGGCCTATCTCTACAGTGGTTTTGAAAACGGGCTTAAAAACGAGGGACATGACATGGATTTGTTTGGACTAAGACAGTTATCAGAGATGATAGAAGCAAAGGGCGGGGCTTTTGCGCTTGATTATTTGCTTTTGAATACTGCACCCGGATTTTGGAATAAATCCGGGTTTTTGACGTTTATAAGCGGCTGGATTCCTGAGGTTTACTCTCTGACAGAGAGTGCTGAGGCGGGTCCTCACCACCGGGAGGAGAGCACTTACTCCCATACAGTCAGAGTGATAAAAAATCTGCCAAAAAACGCCTTACTGCGGCGTGCCGCGCTTTTTCATGATACGGGCAAGGCTTCTGTATGCGTTGTTTCTAATAGCAAAGGTCAATATCACGGACACGCGGAAAAAAGCGCTGAAATAACCTCGGGGGTCATGGCGCGGCTTGGGTATGGCAGGGAAGAAACTCAAAAAACTGTTCTGCTTGTAAAAAACCATATGAGGCCTGTTCTTTACAATGCACCGGGGACAAATGGCTGGAGTGACAGGGCTGTGAGGAAACTGGTAAAAGACACGAACGGAATGCATGGTTTGCTGATCAGGCTCGCCCTTGCTGATGTAAAAGGCATGTCCGGGACAGGGCTTGACACTGATAAAACTTTGAGGATAATGGAGCTAAAAAAGAGAATTGAAAGGGTGATTGATGAAAGAGAGTGAAATCACAGGGTATTTTACCAAAGCTTTTGAATATCTGGAAAAGGACCCGCTGACAGGGCTCTCCGCGGCGCGGTCCGCGGCGGAACAGCTTGTAAAAACCGTGTTCAGGGAAAAAATGCCGGGGCAGGCGGAGGGGAAATTTGACGACATGCTCAAAGCCGTGGACAGGGCAGCTCTGATGCCCGGAAGCATTGTGATTGACTTAAATTACATACGGATAAGCGGCAACAGGGCGGTTCATGGCTCTTTCAAGGCGGAAGACGCAAAGGATGTATCCCCTTGTATTGCCTCTCTCAAAAAAGCCGCTAACTGGTTTTTTCTGGATTACAGGCAGTCCGAAGTCCCCGGAGAGCTCATAAGCGCCGGGGTAGTCAAATGGAAACCGAGAAAAGCCACGCTTCAGGACATAGCTGAGTGGGGGCTGAGCGCGGAAGAGATAGTGAGGATGCTCATAGAAATTGACTATGAAACCATGTACGGCCTGACCGAGATGCATGTCGGCACAGACTCGCAGTGGGTGCCTATATACAGGATGTACCCGGACTTATGGACTCTTTTTGTTGACGGGCCCAAAAGCATATCCGGTTACCTGCACTATCTGGCGCTTGAAAAAAGTGATTTTGAAGAGGCCTGCGCGGGTAAACTCCATGACAACATGATAACGCTTGAAAAGGTGGTTTTTCCCGTGATGCCGGGGGAGTATGAAATATATTTCAGCTGTATATCCCTGCTGAAAAAATACAGGGAAATGAAAAATTTCAAGATGCTTTTTGACTCTTTTTTAGGCAGGCTTGAAGAGTTTGCTGAAAACGGCATATATGTAAAACGCGTATGCGCCAATGCTTTCACCCCGGAAGGCGTCTCCCTGTGCAGGAGCATAGGGATGAAACACTTGTGCGACCACGAGGATAAAGGCAAGGTTTTTTTGATGGATATGAGCGAAATGCCGGGGCTTTTGATGATGAAACAGCATAAGAAACTTCATGAATTGTATGAAGCCTATTACGAAAAAAAATAGTCATATTATGGTTTTGTGCTTCGTACAAAACTCTATGCGGCGGCTGATAAATTAGTGGCAGGTTATCACTAAAATGAGCGGGCGGTCAGATGAAACGGATAAAAGTATCGAGGGCGGAAGCAGAGAAAAAACTAAAGCAGATCTTTAAACTTGATAAATTTTATGACCTGCAGTGGGATGTAATAGAGAAGCTTTTCTCCGGTGAAAGGGTGCTGCTTATTGAAAAGACCGGTTTTGGTAAGTCGCTTTGTTATCAGTTTCCTTCGCTTTATTTCCCTGGAATAACAGTAATATTCACTCCCTTAAAGGCGCTTATGCGCGACCAGGTAAAAAAAATGAAAGAAGCGGGAATAACCGCGGCCTGTGTCAACAGCGGCAATAAGGACGAGGTAAATGAAGGCATATTTAAGGATGCAAAAAAAGGGAAAATAAAACTCCTCTACATATCCCCTGAAAGGCAGGAAAACAGCAAGTGGCTTGAAACCGTGCGGAGTCTTGAGATTAGCATGGTGGTCGTAGACGAGGCTCACTGCATATCGGTTTGGGGGCATGATTTCAGGCCGGCTTACCGCAGGATAATAAAACTTATTGAAATACAGCCAAAAGGGCTGCCCGTGCTTGCCGTCACCGCGACTGCCACAAAAAGGGTGGAAAAGGATATTGAAGCCCAGATAGGAAACGGAATAAAATCCGTCAGGGGGACGCTGCTAAGACCCAACCTGAAACTGAACGTAGTCAAAGTGGAAGAAGAATATCATAAATATGACTGGATAAATAATATGATAAGGAAGCTTCCGGGAAGCGGGCTTATATACACGGGCAGTAGGGCTGACACGGAAAAATACAGTTCGTTTTTGAACGCGCAAGGCATAAAAACCGAGTTTTATCACGGCGCCATGCCGGAAGATAAGAGAATAGAAATAGAGCACGGACTGATAAGCAACCGCTGGAAAGCAGTAGTGTCAACAAACGCGCTCGGTATGGGAATGGACAAGCCGGATATCAGGTTTGTAATTCACACCCAGATGCCCCAGTCTCCCATACACTATTATCAGGAAATAGGCAGGGCAGGCAGGGACGGGATTCATTCGCATATTTATCTTTTGTATAATGAAAAAGAGGACAAAAAACTGCCGCAGTATTTCATTGACGCTGCAAAACCGCCTGAAGCAAAATATGCAGAGGCGATTGCAGCGCTGAAAAGGGAACGTCTCGGAGAAAAACAGCTTGCAGACCGGCTGAATATCAATATCAAAACCTCAAAGAATATCATAAATGACCTCCTGGACTGTGAAATCGCAGTTAAAATCACTTCGGGCCAATCAACAAAATATGAATACAAATACGGTGCACCTAATTTTGATTATTCCCGTTTTAATGAGTTAAAACAGCTGAGGCAGGCTGAGCTTAGGGACATTATTGAATACACGTCGCTCACAGAGTGCAGGATGCGCTATCTTTGTACTTATCTGGGGGACGCTGACTCAGGCAGGTGCGGGATTTGTGATAATGAAGCCGGTAAAAAAGAGAGTTATAAGGCTGATCCTGAAATGGTAAAAAAGATTCAAGCTTTTTTCGGGGATTTTCATCCCGAACTGCAGGTGAAAATAAAAGACAAAAACCTCATAAACGGCGTAGCAGCCTCTCATTACGGTCAGACTGAAACAGGGAAAATCATACACAGGTGCAAATACGAAGCCGGCGGTGATTTTCCTGACGAACTGCTGGAGCAGTGCGTCCGGGCTTATAAAAAGTATTTTACAAAGACAATTTTTGACATGGTAGTCTATGTGCCGTCCTCTGTATCGGGAGATCTGGTCAGGAATTTTGCCGTAAAACTCGCGGAAAAATTAAAAATTGACATTTCCCATAATCTTGTTAAAGTCAGACATACGCAGGAGCAGAAAGGGTTTAATGGGGTAGAGAGTAAAAAGGAAAACGTGCGCGGAGCTTTTAAGCATGCCGACGAAGACGAAGTTTACGGCAAAAGAATACTGATAGTTGACGACATTATGGACAGCGGCGCGACGATAAAGGAGCTGGGCAGGATGTATACGGAGCTTGGCGCGGTGCAGGTCGCGCCTCTGGTGATCGCGAAAACCGTAGGAGGGGATTTGGATGCGGATTGACAGGAAAGAAATACCTTACTGGATAGCTGCGTCCGGGCTCTATCCGAACATTAAGGGAAGGGCTGAAAAAATTAACAGCCTTCTCGTGAAAATAATAAAGGAAAAACAACTTACGCTGGAAGATTTTTTTCAGCTGGATAAGAGTGCGCTTGAAACGGAATACGGCATGGGAAAGCAGGAACTGTTTGAAATAGAAAAAGCAAAAACGAACCTTCCAAATTTCGCTTTTTTAACTGATGAACTTTACAACAGCGGTTGTGAGGCAATACCTATCAGCTCTGATGACTACCCGCCGATACTGAAAAGAAACCTAAAATTCAGCAGCCCGCCTCTGCTCTACATAAAAGGGAACAAAAAGATTCTCAAAGAGCCTAACGCTGCCGCTATAGTAGGGTCGAGAGATGCCTCTAAGGTGTCTCTTGATTTTACGGATAATATAGCGAAGCTGTTTTCCCGCGATTATACAGTCGTGGTCAGCGGTTTTGCAAAAGGCGTGGACAGACAGGCGCTTGATTCTGCGGTTAAATACGGGGACCAGAGTATCATAGTCCTGCCGCAGGGTATACTTACATTCAAAACAAATGATTATTACAGCAGCATAGCGGAAGGCAATGTAATAGCACTGAGTACTTTTCATCCCAAGTCGCCATGGAGCAAAGAACTGGCCATGGCAAGGAACGCGACAATATACAATCTTGCAAATAAGGTCTATGTGGCACAGTCCTCGGACAAAGGCGGCACTTGGTCAGGTGCCATGGCAGCTCTGAAGAAAAACAACACTGTTTATGTCAGAATGCCGGAAGCCGGCGAAAATAACGCGAATCTGGAACTCATAAAAGCAGGCGCAAAGCCGGTTGATTTTAACGGCGAAGCTATAATAACCGATTATCATAAAAGGGCCGAGACGGACCCGCCGGCAGACACTTACACTGCTGAAAAAATCCCGAAACTCAAAAAGAAGCAAGGTACGAAAAAAGGTAAGAAGAAAAAGAGTGTAGATGGACAAATGAAGATGTTTTAGGAATTGTAGTTTGTTATTGACTAATATTTAAAAAATGAAAGGAACGACATGACAATCTACACCATAGGGCACTCGGTACATACTATAGATGTTTTTATTAAGCTGCTGAAAAAGAACGGCGTGGATACTGTCGCGGATGTGCGCAGCTCGCCTTACAGCGCTTACAGCCCTCAGTTTAACCGCGAAGCGCTGAAATCATCGCTTGAGAAAAATGGGCTCAAATATGTTTTTATGGGGGACCAGCTCGGCGCGCGTTATGAGACTGCCAAACTCAGAGTTTAAAAAAAGCCTGCTTCCCACGACAGGAGATCTCTTTAAGGACTCAAAGTATGAGATAGAGGAAGCTTATAAGATAATAGGGGAAGAAATAGCTGCTGTTCCCGTCACAATCTGACATACCGCGCTCTGCTTCTTAAAAAAACTCCTGCATTTCATCACTTAAACCACGGCATAATTATTGCTTTTTTTATTCATATCAAAAAAATACAAAGGAGGCGTTATGACTGACAGGCATAAATTCATAAAAAAAGAGATTGTCCGTGCTTGTATCAGCGGTGATGCAGAACTT
Source organism: uncultured Spirochaetia bacterium (assembly GCA_964349515.1). Classification (GTDB taxonomy): domain Bacteria; phylum Oederibacteriota; class PGYV01; order PGYV01; family CAYGHG01; genus CAYGHG01. The sequence goes on along the minus strand of CAYGHG010000039.1, from coordinate 318 downwards.
CGCAGAAAGCTTGTTAAGGTATGGATAGAGCAGTCGGAAAAAGAGAAGCGGGAAATAGTGGAAAAGTACAGCAAGGGGTTTAAAGAGTGGGCAAGAATCAGGAAGTTACTTTAAAAGCATAAAAACATACCCCTCACCCGGCCTCTCCCCTTAAAAAAAGGGAGAGGAGTTACACCTTAAATACTGTCAAAAACTGACTTTTACGGGATTTAACCCCTTAAAATCCCTTTATTTCCACCCCTCACCCCTCGGCATAGAGATTGCTGATTGACGACAATTAAAACTCCCCTCTAACGACAATTATAATTCCCTGTTCAA
>CAYGHG010000038.1:7392-21347 GCA_964349515.1 uncultured Spirochaetia bacterium | reverse complement strand
GGATTCAGCCCGCCTTTTTTATTATTTTTAACGGGGAGGGTTGTTGTGTTATAATCATTACAAATAAAATTCAGGAGGCTTTGTATGAAAATACTGATAATCGGCGGAGTGGCCGGCGGGATGTCTGCCGCGGCAAGAATGCGCAGGCTCTCTGAAAAAGATGAGATAACGGTAATAGAACGGGGCGGCTATATTTCATTCGCGAACTGCGGCCTGCCGTATTACATAGGCGGAGAAATAACCGAGCGGGCGAACCTTTTAGTGCAGACTCCCGAGTCGTTTAAGGGCAGATTCAACGTAAACATAAAAGTAAATACAGAGGCGCTCGTAATTGACAGGAAAAAGAAAGAGGTTAAAATAAAAGACCTGAAAACCGGAAGCGAATACATAGAAAAGTATGACAAGCTTCTTCTCTCGCCGGGCGCCGAACCGATAAAACCGCCCATTCCCGGAATAGAAAATAAAAAAATATTCACACTGCGAAGCATGGAAGATACCGACAGGATTTACAATTACATGAGGGACAATCAGCCGAAAAAGGCGGTTGTGGTAGGCGGCGGTTACATAGGGCTTGAAATGGCGGAAAATCTGAAACATCGCGGCATATTCGTAACAGTGGTTGAGGCGCTGCCGCAGGTCATGAACCTGCTTGATTTTGAACTGGCGGCCATGGTGCACCAGCACTTGCAGCAAAAAGGGGTGGAGTTGTACCTCGGCGACGGAGTAAAGTCATTTTCTGACGAATCCGGCACGGTGAAAGTCAGCCTCGCGTCCGGCAAAGAAATAAAGGCGGATTTTGTACTGTTCTCAATAGGGGTCAAACCGGAGACCGCTCTTGCGGATTCCTGCGGGCTTGAAAAAGGCACACGCGGAATAAAGGTAAACGATTACATGCAGACCTCTGACCCGGATATCTACGCAGTAGGCGATGCGGTTGAGGTTATTAACCCTCTGACGGGGAAGCATGTTTTTATACCCCTTGCCGGGCCTGCAAATAAACAGGGCAGGTTTGCGGCTGATAACATTATAAACGGCAACAAGGTACGGTATAAAGGCACCATCGGAACAGGCGCTCTGAAAATATTTGACATTACAGCGGCCGCGACGGGCTTAAACGAGAAACAGCTTTTGGCGGAAAAGATTAAATATGACACAGTGCTGATTCATCCCAACAACCACGCAGGCTATTACCCGGGTGCGACTCAGATGTCTTTAAAACTTGCCTTCTCGCCGGAGAACGGCAGGATTCTGGGAGTACAGGCAATAGGTTATGAAGGGGTTGAAAAGAGAATAGACGCCGCTGCGGCTCTGATACAGAAAAACGGCACTGTTGACGACCTCGTGAATTTTGAGCACTGCTATGCACCTCCTTTTTCATCCGCCAAGGACCCGCTGAACATGGCGGGTTTCATCGCGGAAAACATCATGGCCGGGCTTGTAAGACAAATATCCGTGAAAGAGGCTGTGGACAACGGTTCTGCTTATGTGTTTGTTGACGTCAGGGAAAAAGAGGAAGTTGAGCTCGGCATGATGCCGGGGGCGGTTCATATGCCGCTTAATTCGGTGAGAGAGAGGGCTTCAGAACTGCCAAAAGATAAAAAAATCGCCATCTACTGCGGCGTGGGCCTGAGAGGGTATGTGGCTGCAAGGGTTCTTGAAAATCTCGGTTTCAAAGAGGCCTATAACCTGTCAGGCGGGTATAAGACCTATTCTGCCGTGGCCGGAAGGCAGTCCAATGAGAATATTTACGATGAAAAGCGCCAGATGGGCGCGGGCATAACTGACGATAAAAGAGTGTCATCTTCAGAGGCGGCAAAAGTCGTGCGCGTTGACGCATGCGGCCTTCAGTGCCCCGGGCCTGTGATGAGGCTTAAAACCGAGTTTGACAATCTGAGGGCGGGCGACAGGATTGAAATAAAAGCGACAGATGCCGGTTTCTACAGCGACGTGGGCTCCTGGGCACGCTCAACCGGGAACAACATACTTTCTCTTGAATCTCAAAAAGGGGTGATAACAGCTGTGATTGAAAAAACAGGAACCATTCAGGCAAAAGCTCAGGCTCAGGCAGGCGGTAATGATAAGACGATAGTTGTTTTCAGCGGTGATCTTGATAAAATTATCGCATCTTTCATAATAGCCAACGGCGCTCTTTCCATGGGCCGAAAAGTGACGATGTTCTTTACTTTTTGGGGTTTAAACGCCCTTAAGAGGCCAAAAGAGCCCAAAGGCCTTAAAAAGAATTTCATTGAAAAAGCCTTTGGTTTTATGCTTCCCAGAGGGACGAAAAAAATGACACTGTCAAAGATGAATATGGGCGGCGCGGGGACGATGATGATTAGAGGGATAATGAAAAAGCATAACATAAGCCAGGTTGAAGAACTGATAGAATCGGCCAAAACATCAGGCATAAATCTGGTAGCATGTAAAATGACGATGGACCTGATGGGCATTCAGAAAGAAGAAATGATAGACGGTGTGACCATAGGCGGTGTGGCCTCTTTTCTTGAATCTTCGGAAAACTCAGACGCTACGCTGTTTATATGATTCTTGCGGAGTAAATAAAAAAGGAGGGCGGAGATTATGAAAAAGTTTCAGGCAGCTTTGGCTTTGGGAATTGTTCTTGCGCTTGCAGGCGCCGTAATTGCCCAGTTTTTTCCGGAAGCAGTGGAAAAGATTTACAAGTCTGACGACGTTTTAAAGTCAATAAGCAGGGGAGTGGGAAATGCGGTAAGCAAGCCTTTTTCGGAGTACAGGAATGAGCTGATGATCAAGTACAGTGCCGTCGGGTTTGTGGTTGGCGCTGTCATAGGAGTTGTTTTGGCTCTGGTAAATAAGAAGTAGGAATTAGGGCGTTTGGCTGCCTGTTTTTAGTGAGCCCGGATGCCGAACGCCCTTAATTCTTAAAAAAATGAAAGGAAGAGACATGGACGAAGAACTGAAAAAGGAGCTTGAGGGAATAGAGCTGGCGCGCAAACTTTTGCTGCGCAAGAAAACAAAAGAAGCCGAAGACATCATGAACATTATACTTGAAGGCGAGCCCCCCGACAGGGAAGTCTATATTGAAATATTCCGGAATTTTTACGAGTTCGGGATGATGGAAAAGGCCAGGGCGGTGATTGAATTATATGCCCAAAGAATGGGTGAAACACTCCTTGATGACGCTGAAATGTCTGATTTCGTATCAGATGAAAAGGCGGAAAGCGGGGGCGGGCGGACGCAGATCAGGCAGGCTGCCAAAGCGGGCGCGTTTTATAACGGTTTGTTTGCAGTGTTTATGATATGCGGGATAGCATCCCTGATGCTGTTTAAATATGAAAAAAACGAGATTTTTGTTTATGGATTTAAATATCTTTATCTTCCTATTTTTGTATTTGTCTTCATATCATCCAAAAAATACGGCCTGCCGCTTGGAGGCAGTCTTTTCGGATCTAAAACCCTGCTTGTTGCCCTTGTTACCGCCGTGTTAACTCTCTTTGCAGGCCCCTCGGCAGGGCTTGTAAATGCAGGTTTTGGAAAGCAGTCAAAGGCTGAGGGATATTATGTGTCGGAGAAACAGGCAGAGCCAAACGGAAAAAGTTTTTATCTGATTTTGACAGATAAGCCGGAGGGAAAGACTGGTTTTTGGCAGGTCAAAAAAGAGGTTTACGACAGGCACAAGGCAGGCGACAAGCCTGATTTTGATATAATGACAGGGAGCCTGGGGATTAGCTACATAAAAAGGTAGGGGGACTCCGTCGTGCCATCCGGGTATTTGATGTTGTTTTTAACCCTCTTGCCTGCGGCAGAAATTGTGGTGAGGGAATAACATAAAATCCTTTAAAATAAAAGGGAAAACAGGGAAGGGTTGTATTCGTAGAGGGTTAAAAAGCTGTTTTGTAACTTGCTTTAAGGCTAAAGATAAAGGAAAAAGCATCCCTCTCTTACGGCCCTTTTCCTTAAAGTGGGCAAAGAAGACGAAGTTTCCTCTCCCTCCGGGAGAGGATGAATGTGACGGGTATTTATAAATGAAGGGAAAAAATCTTTCCCGTTTCGGGTTGAAATCATATTTCCTGTGTGATAGAATAGCCTTACATTTTTGCTTTAAAAAATACTTTATATAATTCAAGGAGGCAAGAGCATGGCTAAGAAAGCAAAGGCAAAAGCGAAAAAGCCGGCAGCGAAAAAGTCCAAAGCATCGAAGAAGCACGTATATTTCTTCGGCAAGGGCAAAGCTGACGGAACAGGGACAATGAAGGAACTGCTCGGAGGAAAAGGAGCAGGGCTTGCTGAAATGACAAACGCAGGAGTGCCTGTACCCCCGGGATTCACCATCACCACCGAAGTCTGCACGATGTTCTACGCGAGCGGCAAAAAAGTACCTGCGGCCGTTGAAGCGGAAATGCTCACCTATGTAAAAAAACTTGAAGACGCGGAAAACAAGAAATTCGGCGACACCAAGAACCCTCTTCTCGTATCTGTCCGCTCGGGCGCGAAATTCTCAATGCCCGGAATGATGGACACCATCCTCAACCTGGGTATCAACGACGTAACGGTTGAGGCGATCATCAAATCCACAAACAACGAACGCTTTGCGTGGGATTCCTACAGGCGTTTTATTCAGATGTATTCGGATGTTGTAATGGACCTCTCCAAAAAAGAGTTTGAGCACCTGATAGACGAGAGGAAGAAAAAGAAAGGAATCACACTTGACATTGACTTCACAGCTGCGGATCTAAAGGACATGGTTGCAGAGTTTAAGGCATTTGTAAGGAAAAAACTGGGAAAAGATTTCCCGCAGGATCCGATCGAACAGCTCCGCGGTTCCCGTGACGCGGTTTTTAAATCATGGATGAATGACAGGGCGATATATTACAGAAAGCAGAACGGTATAGACGAGTCAATCGGTACGGCAGTAAACATACAGGCTATGGTATTTGGAAATATGGGAAATGACTCGGGCACAGGCGTAGGATTCACGAGAAACCCCGCTACAGGAGAAAAAGTATTCTACGGAGAGTATCTTCTGAACGCGCAGGGTGAAGATGTCGTTGCCGGTGTAAGGACCCCTCTTGAAATAGCACACCTGGAAAAAGATATGCCGGCGGTTTACAGGCAGCTCCGCGACATTACTACAAAACTTGAAAAGCATTACAAAGATATGCAGGATTTTGAGTTCACGATTGAAAAAGGCAAGCTTTACATGCTCCAGACCCGCTCGGGCAAAAGGACGGGCCCCGCGGCAATAAGGGTAGCGGTTGAAATGGTTGAAGAAAAACTGATTACAAAAGAAGATGCTGTTTTAAGGGTGGAACCCAACCAGCTCGACCAGCTGCTCCATCCTGTATTTGACGAAAAGGCCCCAAAACAGGTGGTTGCAAAGGGAATAAATGCATCACCCGGCGCGGCAACCGGTAAAGCTGTATTCACAGCCGACGACGCTGTTGAATGGACTGCAAAGGGCGAAAAAGTAATACTCGTAAGGCTTGAGACATCGCCTGATGATATACACGGAATGGACAAGGCTGTAGGCATCCTGACAGCCCGCGGCGGAGCGACCTCTCACGCTGCTGTTGTGGCAAGGCAGATGGGCAAAGTTTGCGTGGCAGGCTGTGAAGCGCTTGACATACCCCACCACAATCCTAAATCTTTCAGCGTTAAGGGGAAAAATATAGTCGTAAAAGAAGGGGACTGGGTTTCGATAAACGGTACAACCGGCGAAGTTATGCTCGGAAAAGTGCCGACAGTCCAGCCTGAGTTTAAAGGCGAATTCGGCACGTTTATGAAATGGGTTGACTCGTACAGAACACTTAATGTAAGGGCAAATGCAGATGTGCCGAGGGATGCCATAGTTGCCAAAAAATTCGGCGCTGAAGGCATAGGGCTCTGCAGGACCGAACATATGTTCTTTGACGCAGACAGGCTGCCCCACATGCAGGCAATGATTCTTGCAAAAGACGAAGCCGGCAGAAGGGCCGCTCTTGCAAAACTGCTTCCTATGCAGCGCAGCGATTTTAAGGGCCTTTTTGAAACAATGGAAGGCTACGGCGTGACGGTAAGGTTCCTTGACCCGCCGCTTCACGAGTTCCTGCCAAAGAGGGAAGAGCTGATGGTTGAAATAGCAAAGATGGAAGCCAAAGGCACGCAGAACATGGAGAATGAATCGCTGAAAAAATCCCTTGACCTGATGAAAGAGGGCGGAAGCGACCTTGAAAAAGCGAAGAAACTCTTTGACCGCGTAAGCGAACTTCACGAGTTTAACCCGATGCTCGGCCACAGAGGCTGCAGGCTCGGCATAACATACCCGGAGATAACGGAAATACAGACAAGGGCGATAATTGAGGCTGCTATAGAGCTCAACAAAGAGGGCAAAAAGATAGTGCCCGAGATTATGATACCGCTCGTAGGAAATGTAAAAGAATTAAAGGACCAGAAAAATGTGGTAGAAGCCACGGTTAAGAAAGTAATGGAAGAAAAGAATGCCAAGGTGCCTTACCTCGTGGGTACGATGATAGAGGTGCCAAGGGCGGCTATTACGGCTGACGAAGTGGCCACGGAAGCCGAGTTCTTCTCTTTCGGTACAAACGACCTGACGCAGACCACACTCGGTTTCTCACGCGACGACTCGGGCAAGTTCACCGCTGTTTACGAAGACAAAAAGATATTTGAAAAAGACCCCTTCCAGACTCTTGATCAGGACGGAGTGGGCAAACTTGTAAACATGGCAATCAAGCTCGGGCGCAGTGTTAAGCCCAAGCTGAAAATCGGAATCTGCGGCGAACACGGCGGAGACCCGGCTTCGGTTGAATTCTGCCACAAAGCAGGGCTTGACTACGTATCCTGCTCGCCTTACAGGGTGCCGATCGCAAGGCTGGCTGCTGCTCACGCGGCGATAAAGGAAATGCTGGCGAAAAAGGGAAAAAAGGCACACGTAAAAGACAAATAAGTTTCTGTAATTCATAAAAAAGGGCGGCGGCTAAAACCGCCGCCCTTTTTGTTTGATTTACCCCGCCCTTTGTACGGGAAAGCTGACAGGGGATTAATTTGTTTTGGTTCTTTGGAAGCGGCGGAAAAGCACGATGGCTTACCCTGTAAGGCCGATAACACGGCGAACTTGTCTTAATACAGGGGCTTTTAGTTGTTGTATAAATTAAAGCCACAGGGGGATACATGGCGGCAACGAACAAAGGTAAAGCGCTGCGAATACTGACCATAGACGGCGGCGGGATAAAGGGAATGTACTCCGCAGCAGTGCTGGCGCGTCTTGAAGAGATTTTCGGATGCAAAACCCATGAGCGTTTTGACCTTATTGTCGGGACATCTGCCGGCAGTATAACAGCCGCTGCTTTGAGCCTTGGGATAAGCGCGCGCGAAATGAGGGGGTTCTTTGAGCAAAAAGGGCCGGGTATTTTCAGCAATAATAAAAAAGGGTCTTTAACAGAAGTTTTAAGGGTCATAAAGCAGGCGGTAATCGGTTCCAAGTATTCAAATACAGCCCTTAAAAAACATTTAAAAGAGTTATACGGCGGCAGTTTTTTTGAAGACGCGGTAAAAAAGCTATGCGTGACCTCTTTTGACATTGGGACAGGAAAAACTGTGGTGTTTAAGACTCCTCACACCAAAAAAGCAGAAAAACACAGGGGCAATGAAATCTCAAAGGCTGTTCTTGCTTCATGTTCTGCCCCCACTTTTTTTCCGGCGGAAAAAGCGGTATTTACCGGCAAGGCAGAGTCGCGCTGCGTGGACGGCGGTGTATGGGCGGAAAATCCTGTGATAGCGGCAATCGCAGAAGCGGAAAAGTATTTTGTCGGGCCGCGGAAAAAGTTTAAAAAATACCTCATTGTTTCGGTTTCGGCAATAACCGACGAATTCCACAGGGACAGCGGCTGGAATTCGCTGCTTGGATGGAACACCGGCCTGTTGAAACTGATGATGGCGGCGCAGGCTGATTCAAGCGGATATATGGCCGAAGAGATGCTGAAAAGAAATAAAAATTACGTCAGAATATGCCCGGACAGGGGTGCTGACGGGCCGTATAGAAATGTTGATTTTATGCAGTTCGCGATTGATAATACCGCTCAGAGGACTATGAACCTGATGAAAGAGCTTGGAGGCAAGGATGCTGAAAGCATTAAAAATAACAGAGTTATCAAGGCATGTTACAAAATAATGGATAAGGCGGGGAATTGTGAATTTTAAATGCAGTAAAGAGACGGATTTAAAAAGTTTTGTGGCATTAAACGCGGGAATTTCCAAAGGTACGGCAAAAAAAGTGATAGACGGAAGGAATGTGCTTGTTAACTCAAAAAGGGTATGGATAGCCTCCCACGTTTTAAAACCCGGTGACAGGGTGGAAATACCGGAGACTGCGGCCGTTTCAGGCCGGGTGAAGACAGAGCGGGCAAAGGTTGTTTACGAAGACAAATACATAATTGCGGCCGATAAACCCGCAGGCATTACCGCTGACGGAGGCGCAGGTTCTCTGGAAGAAATCCTGAAGAAGAATATGGGAAACAACCGGATTAAGGCCATACACAGGCTGGACAAGGAAACCACAGGCGTGGTGTTGTTTGCGAAAACCCCTGATGTCTTTGAAAAATACAAGAAACTTTGGGAGGAAAAGGGCGTGACAAAGATTTATTACGCGGTCTGCCTGAAAGAGGCGCTGTTTAAGGAAATCACGCTGAAAGCCCCTGTTGACGGCAAGAGCGCGGTGAGTTACGTGAAAAGAACGGCGAGAGGAAACGGTTTTACTCTCTTCAGAGTAAGGATAGAAACAGGCAGAAAACATCAGATAAGAATACACTTGGCTTCCCAGCACCATCCGGTTGCAGGGGACAAGGAATACGGCCCCGAGGTCCTTACAGTGCCGGCATTGAAAGAGGTCGTCAGGCACCTGCTGCACGCCTATGAACTCTCGTTTACCTGCCCCTTTACCGGCAAACAGGCGGTAATAAGGGCGGAGATTGCTCCGGATATGGCGGAGTTTATAAAAAAATTGGGATTAAAGACAACTTGAAAGTTTAATACTGAAAGTCAGCAAGAAAATCAACAGTTGGTTCCTGTAACTTTAAACTTTCAGTTTTCGGCTGGTGTTATCCCAGTTTTTCCTTTATTTTTTCAAAATCCCCGGTATTTGCGGCTTTGAATGACATGAAGTAATTGCTTCCGGAGAACTTGAGGGAAAAGCGCCCGTCGTTGAACTGCGAGGATGCGGTTATAGACGATTCGGTTACTGCTTTCGTGTCTATTTTCATTACCACGCTGCCGGTGCTTTTTGCCCTGATTATGAGCAAATCAGAGAACAACTCCAGTTTTTCCTCTATTCCTTCGGCTGTTAAGGCAGGTTTTTCGTTATCATGGGATTTTTCCATATATCACCTCCTGATTTTTTACCATTATACAGCAAGTAAGCAATTAGGACAAGTGGGTTGGAGGCTTGGGAAGGATGGCAGACCGCTGCAGAAGGAGTTGGGGGGGCGGATAGAGGGGATACTGTCACTTAAAAGTTAAGGAAAAAAAGGCCTTAAAATGATATTATATTATCATTCTAAAACATGGAGGCATTATGGGAAATGATAAAGCAGCCGGAAAGAATTTTCTTACTTCTTTGTACATCTATTACGCGGCTTTCGTGACCGGGCTTGTGGTGCTGGCTGTTGAGATTATAGGCACCCGGGTTGTTGCACCTTATTACGGGACCACTATTTATGTCTGGGCTTCCCAAATAAGCGTGGCGCTGCTTTCCCTGAGTGCCGGATATTTTGCGGGAGGGATGCTGAGCGAAAAAAGGCCCGACCACAGAGTGATGGCGCTGATAATGGCCCTCTCGGGGCTCATGCTGTTTGTAATACCAAATATAGCTTCTCCGATACTGAAAATAACAAACCCGTTGGGGCCGAGATTTGGCGCCCTGGCTGCTTCTTTTTTGCTTTTTTCACTGCCCCTTGGGATTATGGGCATGGTATCGCCCTATGCCATACGTTTAAGCGCGGCTTCTAACACCATTGGTGTGACTGCCGGAAGGGTTTATGCCATTTCCACTATAGGCAGCTGTTCCGGGGCGATTTTGGCCGGGTTCTTTCTGCTGCCTTTGCTGGGTCTTACGGCAATTTTTTACGCATGCGGTTTTCTGATGGTGATTTCAGGCCTTATGGCTGTTTTGAAGGGCAAGGGAAGGATTGCGGCGGGGGCATCTGTGCTTATTTTTGTTTTTGCCTGGGAACTTCTGCCCGTGCCTTCCCCTGAGATCTTAAGAAGCAGAAACAACATACTGATGTACGAACAGCAGACTCACTACGGCAGGCTGAGGGTTTTTGACCATAAAACAAGATACAGGTACATGATGATGGACGGCGCGGTGCAGATGTTCTCCGACCTGCGAGACGGGGCTTTCGCACCGGAATACATTTATTATTTTATGGATTCTGTAAAACTTGTGCCTGAAGCTAAATCCGCTCTTGTCGTGGGATTGGGCGGAGGAGCTGCGGATTCTATGCTGAGGCGGCAGGGCATAGAAGTATTTAACGTTGACGTGGACCCTTATATAGTAAAGGCCGCTTCGGACTTTTTCGGTTTCAACGGCAAGTATGCGGTAGGGGACGGCAGGAACTTCATAAAAAATACTCGTGAAAAATATGACATAATCTTCCTTGATACTTTTAACGGTTATTCCGTGTATCCCTTTTTGCTGTCAAAGGAATCTTTTACGGAAACAGCGGCGAAAATAAATGAAAACGGCGTACTTGCGATAAATGTAGTTGGCAGGATATTTAACTCCGCCGGCGGGGTTAAACTTTACGACAAACTGGTGGTTTCCGTGATAAAAACAATATCATCGGTTTTTCCCCATGTCGTAGTGAGGGCCCCTGACACTGAACTTACAAATTTTCTGATTTTTGCATCCAAAAAGCCTCTTGAAAAGAGCGTGCTGAGGGACTCCATAGATATTGACACTTCCGAGGGCATAATATTAACAGACGACTACAACCCCTCAGATTTTTTAACACACGGAATAATTGAACTGTGGCGAAATTATAACACCGATTATCTCGGCGAGGAGGTCCTGCTCTAAACCTGAAAAACCTCCTTTTTTATGGTGTTTGTACGAAACTATGGCATTGACTGGCTTAATGATTTGGGCTAAAATCTTTTGAAAACTTAATAAAATGCGGGGTGGCTGATGCTGGATGTAAAGCTTGCCGGATACAACATTGATGCAGATGTAATAGATTCCCTTGTAAAGGGTAAAAAAATAAAAAAAGAGGCTGTTTCTCCGGAAACAATAGCGGCAGCTTATGCGCGCATAAGCCGCGACCCGAGGCATGTCGGGGAACTCAGGAAAGACGCAAGGGAAGAGGTTGAAAAGGCCAGAAAATCAAATGAAACTATCGTATTTAAGATGGGCCATCACTCTGTTGCGGAGCATGCATACCTTAATTTTGATATTACAGGGCTTTCGAGATATGCCGTGGAGGCGCTTGAGGAAGCGAGGCTGTGTTCATACACCGAGAAATCACAGCGCTATATAACGCTTGACGGAGATTATGTGGTGCCCGGCGAGTTTGATGCGGCACAGAAAAAACTTTTCAAATCAGCGGTAAAAAAACAGGTGGATGCGTACAAAAAAGCTTTTCCGGTACTCCATGAGTACCAGAAGGCCATGCACACCGAAATGTCAAGCGACTCCAAACGCGACCAGAGCACCATAGAAGGCTGGGCAAAAGAGGACGCGCGCTACATGCTCTCGATGGCGACAGAGTGCCAGCTCGGTTTTTCGTCGAATTCAAGAAACTTAGAATACATAATCAGAAAACTGAAATACCACCCGCTCGAAGAAGTGCGCGAGCTGGGAAGCCTGCTTTACAAAAAGGCAAAAGAAGTGGTGCCTTCGCTCATAATACTCTCCGACCCGGATGCGTTTAAAAAACAGTTTGGATGGGATGTCTCCGACGGTTTCCTGAAAAACGGCCGTGAAAAAATAGGCGCTCTCACCAAAGACGCGCTTAAGAAGTATTCAAAATTAAAAGAACACGCCGATATCAGCGACATTAACCTCGTGTGCCATACGGATGACCCCGACAGCAGGGTAATAGCGGCTTTGCTGTATGCTGTTTCCGGAAAGCCCTACGGGCTGTGTGTTGAGATTGCGAAAGAGATGAAAGGAAAACAAGGGCAGACTAAATTCATGAAAGAAATCTTCCGCGGAATGACCGAGTATGATGCGATGCCGCGCGAGTTTGAATTTGTAAATTTCGTGTTTGAACTTAAAATTTCCTCAAGCGCATTTGCCCAGATGAAACGCCATAGGATGATGACGATACTGAAACAGTCCTATGACCCGGCGCACGGATACACTGTCCCGCCGGCTATAAAAGCGACTGGCCTTGAAAAACTTTTCTCCGAAGTGATGGAACAAACCGAAGCAGTTTATGCCAAACTTGATAAAAAATCGCCGGAAGCCGCCGACTATGTGCTGACAAACGCCCACAAGCGCAGGATACTCATAAACGTGAGCCTGAGGGAGCTTTACCACATCGCGCGCCTCAGGATGGACAAGCACGCGCAGTGGGACATACAAAATGTAAGCGTTGAGATGCTCTCAATTCTTAAAATAGTTTCGCCTGTCACTTCGGCTCTTGCCTGCGGCAAGGACGGGTTCAAAAAGGAATACTGGAAACTATTCGGCGGCGAGACAAAAATCAAAAAATAGACTTTTTTAAATAAACATAAAATTCAACGAATACACTATTTGTTTTCGTATTACTTATCAAATTACTTACAAATAAACTTGACAATTAGACTATAATTAACTATGCTTGGGTTGGGAGAACGAAGAGGGCTTGGCAGGCAGGAATTGGAGGTGAGGAAAATGACCGGAAAAACGTTAGTTTTGAAGGCATTTTTGACCGGTTTACTGCTTGTTTTTAGCCATGAGGTAACAGCGCTTCAATGTGTATCGCCGGGGGTTTCCTGTGATTTTCCAATCGCTGAATACAGATTTGAGGGAAATATCAATGATTCGTCTGCTTTTTCTGGTAATTTTGATGCCAAAAATACTGCTTTTCAGCCGCCGGAGAGCTACGTTTACGGGTTTGAGGGAAATATGTCATACTCTTATAGCGGATTTACCCCATACAACGCAATTGAATTTGGGTCATGTCTTTTCAGGCACAAAGACATTACCATAGAGTGGAACGTTTATGTGGACAAAAAGGCTGTTTTGGAAAGCAGTGATTCAAAAAATATCATCTGGCGCGTGGAGTTTGGTTACAGGCAGGGAGAAAGTGAACCGAAAAAAGCCGAAGTGTACATAGAGAAAGACCCGCGTAACAGCGCCAACCTCCGGATTGTATTCATGTACCCGCGGCTGACAGGGGTATCCGATCTGAAAGCTGTTGATATTTCTTCCGACGGCTGGTACAACATAAAAATAGGATGGAAAAATGCAGCCGGAATCAGCAGTGAACCTGGCAGTGAAATCATGCTTGATGTATATGACTATGATTATTCTGACGGTGTTTTGGGCAAGAATTATTCTTGCAGCGAAATATGGTACCGGGAAATAGATCTTGGCACGGAAACACGGGGGGATGAAACCGCGTACATGGGAGGCGGCACCGGAGCCGGGGAAAATTTTTTGAGGCTTAAGGTTGATGACGTTGTTTTCTGGAACTGCTATCTTTATGAGATAAATCCGACGCCTACACACATAACAGATGTGACGCCGCAGCCGACCATAATATTTCAAATGACTCCGACCCCGCATGAAACCAATATACCTGCACCTGCGGATACAGAAGTTAACACACAGACACCGACTGAAACTTACACAGAAACACCGACTGAAACTTACACGGAAACACCGACTGAGACATACACAGAAACACCGACTGAGACATACACAGAAACACCGACTGAAACTTACACAGAAACACCGACTGAAACTTACACAGAAACACCGACTGAAACTTACACAG
>CAYGHG010000038.1:7121-7292 GCA_964349515.1 uncultured Spirochaetia bacterium | reverse complement strand
AAACACCGACTGAAACATACACAGAAACACCGACTGAAACTTACACAGAAACACCGACTGAAACTTATACAGAAACACCGGCTGAAACTTACACAGAAACACCGGCTGAAACTTATACAGAAACACCGGCTGAAACTTATACAGAAACACCGGCTGAAACTTATACAGAAA
>CAYGHG010000038.1:0-7021 GCA_964349515.1 uncultured Spirochaetia bacterium | reverse complement strand
CACCGGCTGAGACACACGCGGTAATTCCGACAGAAACAAGGGAGCCTTTGATTTCACCGGCGCTGACTGCGACGCAGACTGTTACTGAAAGCGCCGGCTGCCGCATCAGTTATAAAATAAAAATAGGTAAGATGGAATACGGCCGGGGCCAGCTTAAGAAAAATCCGGGATTGGCCGCTGTTATTGTCAGGGCTCTTGAGCTTGAGGAATTGCTTTACGCCGGGGAGAAAAAGAAAAAGCGGATAAAAATGGAAATTACAAAGTCTGAAGAGGGCGTTTTTGAGTATGCGATTAAAGGAAAAAATATTGAAATAGTTATAACTGACGGCGCGGGCTGTTTGTATGACAGTGCAGCTGAGTTCAACAACGAAGGGCGCGTCAGAGAAAAGGCGGAAAAGTGGCTGGAGAGAATTGAGCGTGCAGGCGAAGAAATAGAACTGTTAATCAGCGGGAATAAAGGCAAAGGCGTGGTGTCGGGCGCCTCTTGGGAAACCAGGGAAGTGCGTTATGATTTTGACGCCGAAAACTGCTATAACTTCCCGAATCCATTCCGTGATGAGACCACTGTCAGGTTTGCCGTGCCGCGCGACGCGATGGCTGAGATACTGGTTTATGACGCTTCCGGGGTGGCGGTTTACAGAGTTGGGATAATGGCTGTTGCGGGAGTCAATAATGTCATGTTAAAAGCACTTGATTATAACGGCAGAAACCTGCCGTCAGGCGTTTATGTAATGAAGGTTATTTTTGAAAACGAGACAGTTACAAAAAAGATTGTAATTTTGAGATAAACAGGGTGTTCCGGACAGGGCTTGGGCTGCATACAAGCTATTGATTACAGCCCCGGCTGCAGAGATACTGTCAGGAATTGTCTGTAATTGAGAATAGATTTGTAATAATTGGCTATTCTCCTTCTACCCCGCTCGCGGGGCAGAAGGGAGGGATGAGGGCGTACGTAAATACTAAAAACATGCCCCCTCGCCAAAGCCTCTCCCCCAAAGGGGGCGAGGTATTACATCAGGAACTAAACTACACACTTTATACATACAGCACCGGCTGCATACCTGAAATTGACAAAAAAATCCGTGCAGGGTATAATCATAAAATCAAAAAAGGATGGTGCACGGATGAAAAGTGTAAAACAATATCAGTCGCAGTGGAGCGGCCTTACAAACAGGCTTGCACAGATGTTTGACGCCAAATCTGGCAGGTCGGTTTTGCTTGCGGTTGACCACGGATATTTTCAGGGGGCGCCTTCGGGCCTTGAGTCTATCAGAAAAACAATTGAGCCGCTTTTGCCTTACTGCGACGCTGTGAGCCCCACCATAGGCGGCCTTAATTCCTCGATGGACCCGTGGTGTAAAACCCCCATAATACTGCGCGCAACAGGCGGCAACTCAATGAGGCGGGCCTCGGAACTTGACGATGAGATTGTAACCGTAAGCATAGAAGAAGTTATAAAAAACAACGCCATAGGTTTTACGGCGTCGTGCTACATAGGCCTCCCGCACCAGAAACAGACCATAGAAAACCTCGTGAAACTTACAAATGAAGGCCGTAAGTACGGCCTGATTTCCATAGGCATCACGGCTGTCGGAAGCGACCCTGTGCTCGGCAAGTTCGTAAAGGGGGAGAGGGAAGACGGCGGGGAACTGACTGCAGATGATAAAAAAGAAGCTGTTAAGTATTTGAAGCACGCGGCCCGGGTGGTTTCTGAAAACGGAGCTGACATAGTTAAGACCTATTACTGTGACGGGTTTGAAGAGGTAGTGGAGTCGTGCCTATCTCCCATAGTGATAGCCGGCGGGACAAAACGGCCGACGATGGAAGCTCTTGAATTCACATATAACGCTATTAAAGCGGGCGCGGTCGGCGTTGACATGGGCAGGAACATATTTCAAAACGAAAATCCTGTTGCCATGATACAGGCAGTGCGCGCTGTGGTGCACGGCAATAAGAGCGCCAAAGAAGCTTTTGAACTCTACAGAGAAATAAACGCCAAATGAAGTCAGGTGTTTACTATAACAACAAAGATGTAAGAGTTGAAGAACGTGAAAAACCTGCGGCAGGGCCTGGCGAAATAGTTTTAAAAGTTGATTCCTGCGGAATCTGCGGCAGTGATGTGCTTGAGTGGTACAGGATAAAGAAAGCGCCGCTCGTGCTCGGGCACGAGCTTGCGGGTGAAGTAATTGAGACAGGTGCCGGGACAGACGGCCTCGCAAAAGGCGACAGGGTATTTGCCACCCACCACGTCAACTGCGGCTCGTGCAGGGAGTGTGGTGCCGGCCATGAAACCTGCTGTGAAGTGTTCCACACGGAAAACAATTTTACTCCCGGAGGTTTTTCCCAGTACTTAAAAGTATCCGGCCGCTCGATAAAAACAGGTGTTCTGAAACTTCCCTCTAATGTCTCGTACGAAGAAGCGACTTTCATAGAGCCTCTCGGAACAGTCATACGCTGCCTGCGTGCATCCGGGCTGAAAAAAGGCGATGCGGTTATGATCATCGGCAGCGGCATAACAGGCGTGCTTACGATAATGGCGGCAAAAAGTATGGGCGCGGGAAGGGTAATCGCGTCAGACATAAACGAATACAGGCTCAAAGCAGCGCTTAACGCAGGCGCTGACGCGGTTTTTAATGCGGCATCTGAGGCTCCGGCTGAAATAAAAAAAGCAAATAGCGGCAGGCTCGCCGACAGGGTGATTTTATGCGCGGGCGCCTTGAGCGCCGCGAAGCGGGCTTTTGACTGTGTGGAGCGCGGCGGCAGTATTGTGTTTTTTGCGGTGCCAAAACAGGGGGAAAATGTTCCTGTTGATTTTACGCCGCTATGGCGCAATGACATAACTGTTAAAACGAGCTATGGCGCGGCGCCTGAGGACAACCGGCAGGCTCTTGAAATGATTTCCTCGCATGCAATTGACGTAAAGAAAATAATAACCCACAGGCTGCCTTTGAGCCGCATCGCCGAAGGGTTCTCTCTCACCGCCGAGGGCGGAGAGTCGCTAAAGGTAATAATAAAACCAAATGAATTTTAAATTAAATAACAGGAGAGTGAAATGGCAAACGCAACAGAATTAAGTTCGTGGAAGGCGCTTGAAAGCCATTACGAGAAGGTGAAAGGAAAACATTTAAGGGATATGTTTAAGGAAGACCCTAAAAGAGCCGAAAATATGGCAATTGATTTCGGCGGTATTTACTATGATTATTCAAAAAACAGGGCCACTGCCGAGACGATAGACCTGCTTGCCAGACTTGCGGAAGAAGCGGGTTTGAAATCAAAGATAGAAGCGATGTTTTCAGGTGAAAAAATAAATTCCACAGAAGGCAGGTCGGTTTTGCATGTGGCTTTGAGGGCGCCAAAGGGCCGCCTGATAATGTCAGACGGCAAGGACGTGGTTTACGGCGTTCACAGTGTGCTTGATAAAATGTCCGGATTTGCCGTTAAGGTACGCTCGGGCGAGTGGAAAGGTTTTACGGGCAAGAGGATAAAGAATGTGGTTAATATCGGGATTGGAGGCTCTGATTTGGGGCCTGTGATGGCTTATGAGGCGCTTAAAAATTATTCCATGAGGGAATTGACCTTTAGATTTGTTTCAAATGTGGACTCGACTGATTTTGCAGAAGCGGTAATTGATCTTAATCCGGAAGAGACACTCTTCATAGTTTCTTCAAAGACTTTTACCACTCTTGAAACCATGGCAAATGCCAATACAGCGAGGCAGTGGCTGGTGAACGGCTTAAAGAACGAAGCGGCGGTTGCAAAGCATTTTGTTGCGGTTTCCACGAACGCGGCAGAGGTTGCCAAATTCGGCATAGATACAAAAAACATGTTTGAATTTTGGGACTGGGTGGGAGGCAGGTATTCGATGACTTCCGCTATCGGGTTGTCAAATATGATTGCTTTCGGGCCGGATAATTTTGTGGAGATGCTTAAAGGTTTTCATACGATGGATGAGCACTTTAGAAATGCGCCTTTTAAAAAGAACATACCTGTAATAATGGGGCTGCTCGGGCTGTGGTATACAGATTTTTTTGATGCCGAGACAATGGCAGTGCTGCCATATGAGCAGTATTTGAAACGTTTCCCGGCGTATCTCCAGCAGATGACAATGGAAAGCAACGGCAAGCGCGTGACGATAGACGGCTCTCCCGCAGGCTGCCAGACCGGCGCCATATACTGGGGCGAGCCCGGCACCAACGGGCAGCATTCTTTTTACCAGCTTATACATCAGGGTACGAAGCTGATACCATGTGACTTTATAGCTTTTGCAAAGTCGTTAAACCCTATTGGCAGGCACCATGACCTGCTGATGGCAAATGTTTTTGCGCAGGCAGAGGCGCTGGCTTTTGGCAAAACAGCCGAAGAGGTAAGGGCGGAGAAAACACCCGAGGAGCTTGTAAACCACAAGGTGTTTGAAGGCAACAGGCCGTCATCCACGTTCCTGATGGAAAAACTCACCCCAAATACGCTCGGCATGCTGATAGCGGCATACGAGCACTCGGTGTTTACACAGGCGGCTGTATGGAACATAAACGCTTTTGACCAGTGGGGAGTACAGCTCGGAAAAGTCCTGGCAGAGCGCATAGTGCCGGAGCTCGAATCAAAAGACGAGCCGAAACTAAACCACGATGAGTCTACTAATGTGCTGATAAGGAAGTACAGGAAGAGTAAGTAACAATAAGTTTTAAAGAAGGTAAAAGGCAGAAGACAGGAGACAGAAGTAAAGGCGGACAATTCACGCTGTGTTTGCCGTAGTATGTTGTTTTGGATGACTTTTGTCTCGTGTCTTCTCACTTCTCACTTTTCGCTTTAATTCCTGAAGCCGGCTAATCTGATGTAAATCTTGACACTGAGCGGCAAAGGAGGCCTTAAGATGAAAAACGAATGGTCCGATAAACTCTCCGTAGGAAAATAAGAGCTTGCATCAGGCAGCCCGGCAAGCGCGGATGTGATAAAAACATACAATTGGCTCACGGACTGGGTGGCAAACCACATAATGCAGACAGACATGAAGTTGGGGGCGTTTTTGAAGGGTAAGGCAAAAGAGTAAGGCAAAAGGGTAAAGCAAGAGGGTAAAGCAAAAAGGGTAAAGCAAGACAGAAGACAAAAGACAAAAGTTTTAAGACAAATATAATTATTAATAAAAACTGTAGAGACAGGCCTCCGTGCCTGTCTCGTTTTTGTTTTAAAGGCATTAAGTACAACTACGAGACGGACGCTTAAGGTCCGTCTCTACAATCGGAAAAACAATGCGTATTACTTGCAGAGACAGGCCTTAAGAGCCTGTCTCGTTTTTGTTTTTAGGGGGTGTTTCCCCCTCTGAAATAACCCAAATAAACTGCTTGACAAAACTGTAATTACATTGTATACATTAAGTAGTTACAAAGTTATTACAATGAAACAAAAAAATATTTGAGGAGGTTTGGCATGAGGTTACAGGTGGTGGAGATCGGAAACTCGAAAGGCATCAGAATTCCGCAGGCGATTTTAAAGCAGGTGAATTTCGGGGAAGAGGTTGATCTTGATGTGTCGGACGGAAAGATAGTACTTCGCAGAATGCGCAACCCTGAATCAGTTTTTGGTTTTGAGACTCTTGCCAAGATGGACGACGCGACAATAGCTAAAATGCTGCAGAAAGTATCCATAACAGACGTTGTTACTGCGCTGATAGACACGGGTAAACAGGTAAAAGAAGCGGTTTACAGAAATCTCAATGAAGATGTCAGGGAATATGTGAAAGCGCGCGTTAACAGGCTTGAAAAAGGCGATGCCAGGGAGCTTATTATTGAGCGCAGCAGGAATGTAATAAGCGAAGCGTTTGTCGAATTGTTAAGGGAATAAAAACTGATGGGCAGCAAAACGGGCATAGGCACGTTTTATGAACGCGCCTATGCCCGTCTTTTTCGGGAGGCGGTATGTCATTTACCTGGATAGCGGTAATAATCTGCGTTTCCCAGTCAGCTTTGTTTTCCGGCCTTAACATCGCATGTTTCGCGGCCGGCAGGATGGATTTACAGATTGAGGCCGCGAAAAAGAACAAAGCCGCTTTAAAACTGCTGAAACTCAGAAATGATTCTAATTTTCTCCTCGCTACAATACTATGGGGCAATGTGGCCATAAACGTAATACTTGCAATTCTGGCGAACTCTCTCATGGCCGGTGTTTATGCTTTTATTTTTTCGACGGTTATAATAACCATATTCGGCGAAATAATGCCGCAGGCATATTTTTCCAGAAATGCTCTCAGGATGGCTTCGATATTTTCGCCTGTTATCAGGCTGTATCAATTTTTTCTGTTTCCGGTTGCCAAACCCACCGCCCTTATACT
Source organism: uncultured Spirochaetia bacterium (assembly GCA_964349515.1). Classification (GTDB taxonomy): domain Bacteria; phylum Oederibacteriota; class PGYV01; order PGYV01; family CAYGHG01; genus CAYGHG01. The sequence continues at coordinate 696 of CAYGHG010000038.1, read as the reverse complement.
TGACCGGGTCCTTGGCAAGGAGGGCGTAATCTTTTACAAAGAACGTGATATAAGAGATATTATTAAACTTCACATGGATGAGGCGGGTACGGAAATACGAAAGATAGAAGGCCAGGGTGCTCTGAATTTTCTCGCAATTGATGATTTGCAGGTGACTCACGAGGGTGAAGTTCTTCATGAAGAAAGCATAATAGAACTGCCGTTTGAAAACGACAGGGCTGTTTTTCCTAAAATTACAGCCGATATAAAAGACCCGTTTTTGGCACAACTCAACAAATCAGACAGAAGATGGGTTGTTATAATTGATAATGAAGGAAAACCCAGAAGGGTAATAAACTCAGACAATTTTATAAGGGATGCTCTTTTCAAGGGTGAAACATTCAACCCGTACTGGCATTCCTACAGGCCTGTAATAACTTATGATTCCAAAGCTTCGCTTGGTGCTGTCCTGCCGGGACTTACTGTTAATCCGGCGCACAGGCAGGACGACGTAGTGGATAATGACGTCATACTTGTATGGGCGGATGAGAAGAGAATTATTACAGGTTCTGACGTGCTCGGAAGACTGCTGAGGGGGATAGTCAGGAACCCTGCGATAAAACCCGCGAAAGAAAATATGATGATACCGGAAGAAGGCAAACAGTGATTGACGACAATTAAAACTCCCCTCTAACGACAATTATAATTCCCTGTTCA
>CAYGHG010000037.1:0-21672 GCA_964349515.1 uncultured Spirochaetia bacterium | reverse complement strand
ACTAAAATACATTTTACAACCGCACATATTAAAGTTCAACACATTTATATGTCTTTATACAAAAACGGTTGTTTTTGTCTCTCCCGTAGAGTAGAGCGGGGGGTTCAGCTCCCGCTCGTAGTTGTCCTATGCCACGCGTATTTCCCACGCCCGCAAAAAAACGAGAGGCAGCAAGCCGCCTCTCCACGAAAACAAAACCACAACAACCGCGTTCGCATTTGCAGATGTATGACGGTGTTATGGTTACGAGGCCTGGCTGTTTAATAATGTTTTATAACTCTTTTTGAAGGGTTTTAATCTGCTTTTTCAGGCGGGGTATGTCTTTTTTTACTACTTTCCAAATTCGTGTCATCAGCACGCCGGAGTATTCGTGTATCAATATATCTCTCATACCTGCTATTTCTTTCCACGGAATTTCCGGGTATTTATTTCTGAAATCTGCGGGAATATGTTTCACGGCTTCTCCCATTATTTCCAACCTTCTTATTACCGAGTCCTGAAGTTTTGTGTCGTTAAGAAAATTATCCTCTTTGGAGCCTTTCGTGTATTCCTGAATTTTCACAATTGCTTCTGTTATATCTGCAATGTACACACTTACTGATTTCACAGTATCCGCACCTGTTCCTTCATAATACTTTCCCTGATCTGCGGTTTTATAGCATCATATTCCACAAGGTCAACTTTCCTTCCGAGCTTGTCTTCAAGTTCATTTTTTATAGCGGCATAACCGAGCAGGCTTATATTTTTGGGAAGTTCCACAAGTATATCAACATCACTTTTGGAAGTAAACCTGCCGGTTGCAGCAGAACCAAAAAAACCCGCCCTGACCGCGCGGTGATTTTTGAGCACTGAAATCACTTTTTTTGATATGCTTTTTATTTCCTTTGTCATTTTAACCTCCTAAATGCATTATATCATTAAAGATTATTTTTAGAAGTACTAAAACATGCCCTTTTCAAGTCCGCCATTCCCCCTGCTCTTCATAATGTCTTTGCGTTGTTAAATTAATGATTTTGCGTCTTCCGTAGAGCGGGGGGTTCAGCTCCCGCTCGCAGTTGTACTAAGCCGTTGTATCTTTCGTATTTGTCCCAAGCCTTTGCGTCTCCCGTAGAGCGGGGGGTTCAGCTCCCGCTCGCAGTTGACTAAGCCTTTGTATCTTTCGTATTTGTCCCAAGCCTTTGCGTCTTCCGTAGAACGGGGGTTCAGCTCCCGTTCACAGTTGTACTAAGCCTTGTATCTCTCGTATTTGTCCCAAGCCTTTGCCTCTCCCGTAGAGCGGGGGCTTGCTCCCGCTCGTATTTGTCCTACGTTTTTGCGTCTTCCGTAGTATTTGTCCTATGCCACGCGTATTTCCCACGCCCGCAAAAAAACGAGAGGCAGCAAGCCGCCTCTCTACGAAAAGAAATCCTTTCCCGCAGTTAGGAAGGCCCTGTGTATTTTGATCTTTACGCGCAGGCGGCAATTTTTCAATTCCTTATTTTAACTCACTTTTTATCAGATTTAACAGCTCTCCGGCTTCTTTTACCGCTTTTTCCGCTTCCTTCTGCCTCACAAGCCGTTCTTCATATTCGGCCATGTGTTTTATCCTGATAATTGATTCAAACAATTTCTTTATTTTTTCGCTTAACCCCTGCCTGGCAGGGACTTCGCCGATCAGTATCGCAGTATCCTTATGATTCTCCGAAGCGCATCTCTTTTTTAAACCAAATACACAATAGGCATCCGCCGACGATATTGCGGCATGAACAGCGCTCACTGCTGCTGAATTGTAGACCCGGTCAGATAGGGCCTTATTCGCCGTGAACAGGTTCTCTTCCCCTTTTTGAAGATAATTTACATAAAGCCCCCGGTCCACTTCCCTCGTTTTTACCATTCTGGTCATATTATCTCTATCCCCTTCCTGATATTTTCAGCCAGCGCCGAACTGCTCTTTTTCTTAAATTCATTTCCGGTCAATATATAGAAATGCAGCACATTCCCGAATATTTCACCGCACCTGAGCGAAAGTTCTTCCAGTTTTTTCTCCACCTTTTTCTTATTAACCGCATCTTCCACCAGAACAAACAGATCTATATCGCTGTCCTGCTTCTCGGTTTCTTCGGCAACCGAACCAAAGATGACCGCTTTTTTTACATGCTCATGCATCAGCCATTCTTTTATCATTTTTTTAAGGTGTGTAACCGGTTTGTACACCTGCCGGCTGCCGAACAGTTTTTCGGCTGTAATGTAAGCATAGCTGTTTGTCCTGGCGGTCCAGACAACCGTCTTTCCAACCCGCCGGCTTGATACAAAGTTGATATTCTCAAATTCTTTTAAAAGAGTAATGACCCATGAATGGGAAACCCCGCATAACTTGGCCAGTTCCCTGCCGCTCATCACGAATCCGGGCTTTACAATCTGCCCCGCGACCGCCATTTTAGCTTTGGAATCAAAAAACTCCAATAAATTCTTATTTAAAAGCATTTTGTCTCCTTATATTTGGCATCAATACAATTGTAAACTATTATTTACATATGTCAATTATAAAATACAACTATAAATGCCGCCGGAGCGCGAGAGCATTTGTATCAGGCTGCAGGTTCACCCCGTAGTATTTGTCCTAAGCTTTGCGTCTTCCGTAGAGCTCGTATTTGTCCTATGCCGCGCGTATTTCCCACGCCCGCAAAAAAGAACGAGAGGCAGCAAGCCGCCTCTCTACTTGTTCTATGTTGGTTTTTGCCACAGCCCTGCAAAAGACGCGGACAGGACGGCGCAGTCCCGAGCTGTTTCGCCGAGGGAGAATCCTGGTACATTGTAAAAAAGTACTCCCCTTTGGCTAAAAACACAGTAAAGTGTTTTTAAACCAAAAGAGGAGGTACACACCAATGTACGATGTAATTTTAGCACCGGATTGGACCAAAAGTAACATGGCTTCCCTTGCATCCTTATTTGTTTTCACTTTTGTCTTCTGTCTTTTGTCTTAATTATAGCTTATAGCTTGTTTTTACTCGCTGAGCCTTATCAGCATCCCTGTTTTTTTGGCTTTTTTATATGCCGCCTCTATAAGCGCGAAAAGCAGAAATATATAGGCAAAGGACAGGCCGAAACCTTTCAGCAGGGTGTGGCTGAAAGAGAGCTCAAAGCCGTAACCTGCCCTGAAGTATTCAAGGAAATAGGTGAGCGGAAGCAGCTGCGCTATAAATACCAGCCAGTCAGGCAGGTATGTCACGGGGTAATATATCCCGCATATCAGCATCATCAGTACCGCGAGCATCCACGCTATTATGTCTATCCTCTGTCCAAAGGTCATTATGGACAGTATTACCACCATTCCGATTGTCATCGCGGTTAAGTAAACGCCTGCCATCGCGGGTATTAAGTACTTTGCCGCAGGCAGGGAAAAATCGAAAGCCGCATACGAGAGCACCGCCAGCCCTGCAAAAGCGATCAGGCCGCGGCCAAACCCCACCAGCCACGAGCCGAGTATGAGGTCGCGGTTTTTAACAGGCGCTATGTAGGTCTGCTTGACGGACTTTGACCACACGTCATATAGAAACCCGTAAGCCACATCAAGCTGGGAGACCTGCAGCACCCCTGATATTACCGCGCCTGATATGAGAAAATTTATGTAGCCGGGCTCAAGCTTTAAAAACCCCGACATAAGCCCGATGGAAAAAATCCCAATGACAGGCCAGAAAAATATTTCGGTCATGGCGAAGAAATTGCGTATCGCGAATATCCAGTTCCTGTAAGCGAATGCCTTAATCCTGCTGATTTGCCAGTTCAATGAACATCGCCTCCATATCCTCTGAGTCTGTTTTTTTCTTGAGCTCGTCTGCCGTGCCGAGCGCCGTGATTCTGCCGTCCCTGATGAACGCAATCCTCCCGCACAGTTCTTCCGCCTCTTTCATATAGTGTGTGGTCAGCAGCACCGTGACGTTTCTTTGTGCGTGTATTTTTTTTATGTAGTTGCGTATCCTGACAGATATGTCAGGGTCAAGCCCGAGAGTGGGCTCGTCAAGCAGGAGTATGTCAGGATCGTTTATCAGGGCCTTTGCGAGAGAGAGCTTTTGTTTGTTTCCGGTTGAAAGCTCGTCAAAACGCTTTTCCGAATATTTTTCAAGCCCGGTCTCGGCGATTATGTTTTCAATACTTTTTTCCGCGGTTTTCGGCTTTATGTTGTATATCATGGAATAAAAACGCAGTATCTCCCTGACGGTCAGGCTCCACGGCAGGTTTGCGTTTCCCGAGCACATATTCATCCTGCGCTTTAAATCCATCGGGAAATCGTGGGAGTCTAAAGTGTGGCCCAGTATGGTGACGGTTCCGGTATCCGCGGTTATAAGCCCCATCAGTATGTTCATGAATGTTGACTTGCCCGCGCCGTTTGGCCCCAGTATGCCGAAGATTTCGCCCTGCTCAATATCTACAGAGACGCCCTTTAGCGCTTCGGTTTTTCTTTTTTTAAAAAAACCCGACGTGTAGGTCTTGCCTGTGTTAACAGCCTTGATTGCGGTCATTTAAGTGACACCTTTACCTTTTCTATGAAAAACTCCGGCTCGTATGAAAGCTTTGCCTTTCTAAGCCCCTCATACCCGCCGTCCTGCTCGCGGTTTATGTAAATGAAGCGGTTTAAAAATTTGGCGGCAAAAGCCTGATTTACCGCCTGGTATATGCCCTTAACCGAAGGGTCAGCCTTTTCAACTATAACAACCGCAGTATCGTCGCTTAAAGAACTCGCTACGCTGTAGCCCTTTATCTCGTTTTCAACATACATCGCGGCGCCGAACACCGGAAGGTCGGGGTAATTATTAAGCAGCTCCATCACCGCCAGCCCCTCGTTGGTAAGTGACAGGTCGTCGTCGCAGTTGCGGTTTTTGCACCATTTTTCCTGGAATTTTATTATGCCGGGAAGCATCGAAGGCATTATAGGCTCAAGGCTGCTTTTGTCAGAGGGGAATTTTTTGATGTGGTTGCGCTTTCCGTCATATTTTCTGCCCTCAAGCGCAATCAGGCTGTTTGAGGAATAGACATAGTCAAAATTATCCCTGTCTTCCTCTATTTTCATGGCACCCAGCCCGGCATCAAGCGCCTCTTCCTTTGTATAGCCGTATATGCAGCCTATTTTTGCGGCGAGCATCTCTTCGGCGCTTTTTTTCTCATTATTGCCCCCCAGGGGCGGGTAGAGATAGTACTCTGTATTTTTTTGAAGCCTGATTATGATGTTGGAATCCAGCACGCTGACAGAAGTATTTCTGACTTTGCGCCACATGAACATCTCGGCAAAATTCATCTCTGAGGCGGTTAGCGGCTTTACCTTTAGCCGCTCTTCCATGGAGTGTTTGTGCTCAAGCCCAAGCGGCTCAAAAGCCGGAAATACGGGAAAATCCTTTAAGTATTTGGTCATTTATCATCCTTTTATATTTTAAAAGATTATACCATAGATCTATGCGAACCGTAATATGGCAATACTGCAGTTAGTGTTCACATTAGTGTGTAATATTAGTTCCTCTCCACCTTTAAAAGGGGGAGAGGTTGGGTGAGGGGGTGTAGCTTTATGCTTTTGATACGCCCTCACTCTGCCCTTTCCCGGAGAGAGGCTAAATTACAATATATTATCATTTTTTATTACACGCAATTCTGACAGTATCACTTCTTTCGTTCCTGTGAACCTGCCAGCTGTGTCTTTATCCAGTTGTAATATCTGTCCGTCCTTTTGAATATTTCTTCCGCCTCTTTGGCTGTAAACATCCTGTCTTCATATTCTATTTGATTTTTCATATTAATAATCCTGCTTAATAGGGCAGCCTGTTCCTTTGACTGCGGGCCCATACGTTCCTGAATCAGCCTTATGACATCCCTGTGGTCTTTTCCCGTGCATCTTATTCCGAATCGTTTGGCAAGCAGCGCGTCTGTTGCCGATATAGCGCAATGCACTGCTTCAAGCCCGGTTGAATACCGGTTTTCATCACGGTAAGCCGCAGTCATTGCCCGGAAAAAAGCCTCTGCCTTGTCAAAGTACACGCTGTATTTTGAAGGCTCAATATTTTCATAGGAGGCCTTTTTAGTGTTCACCCAGAACCTCCGCGAGGCCTTTTCCGGCTATCACCCTGCCCTCCCTTACTATATTGACTGAGAGCTGCTGCTTTTTTTTGTAGCCTTTTCTGAACTTTTCTGCAGCCATTACAACCGGCGAAAATATGCCCCCGAACATTCCTGATACTTCGGGTGTAATTTCAGCTGATTTTATTTCTGCCTCTTTTGCGGATTTTTCATCACGGGTTATGATCAATACATCAATATCGCCCCTGTCCTCTGCATCGTCTCTCGCCGTGCTTCCGAACAATACCACGCTTTCAACACCCCTGCCGCACGCCCTGAACACATATTCCCCCATCTGCAGCACAAGTTGTGCCTCGGCCTGAAATACAGGCATGACTATGTTTTGTACAACAGCGCTCTTTTCATTAAGCGAATACAGCCTGTTTTTCCCCTGCCCCGAAGCATTCAGGATCCCCGCGTCACTCAGCCTTTTCAGTTCATTTATGCATACCTGGTGGTTGATACCCGCCTCAGCAGCCAGCCCCCGCCCCGAATATCCGGTCCTGTTGCGGCAAAGTATCCTGAGAACAACAGAACTCGCAGCAGACTTAAAAATATCCTTTACGGCATTTTGAAACATTGTATTCTCCTTGTATATAAATATAGACATGTGTCTATTTTTATATACATTATACATCAATGCGCTGCATAAATCAAGCTCCCTCTCCCATGTTATTAGGGAGAGGGCTTAAGGTGAGGGCATTTTGTTTTTTCCCTGCAGATAAAACACAAAATAAACCCCAAACCACACACAGTGCCTTTCAGAACATTAAATCAGGAAAACTTTATGGTTATCCTCTTTCCCATGCCGTGCGCCACTTTCATTAGTGTCTTTATCGTAGTATTTGAATTGCCTCTCTCAAGCCTCGATATTTCCTGCTGTTTCAAACCCGCGTGCTGCGCCAGTTTTTTCTGTGTAAACCCGTGTTTTTCCCTTTCTTCATGCAGCAACTCGGCCATTTCATACATGAGCCTTTCCTCTTCATAAGCTCTTCTGTAACCGGGGCTCTTTTTATGCTCTTTCATCCTTTTAGCCGGAGCGCTGTAATCAATGGCTGCCTTTGTTTTCATCTTATATACCTCCTTTTACAATCATCTTCATTCTTTTAACAGCCGTGTCTATATCAGACTGTTTGAAATCCTTTTTGTCCACGGCGTGTACAAAAACCGCGGTTTTATCGAACCAAAAATATAACAACCGGTATTCTTCGGTATTTATTCCGGGCCGGAGTTCCCATATTTTATCCCTTAAATAAGCTGCATAAGGCCGCTTCAAACCCGGCCCTTTTTCCATTAAAAGATTAAAGCAAAAATCTATCTTCGCTTTGCCTTTCTCGTCTTTATTCTCTACAAAATCCTCTACAGGTTTCCTGCCGGAAATTGTAAGGTAAGCAACTCTATGCTTTCTGTTTTCCATTATCCCCTCTATATCGTATTTAAAAAATTATACAACATATATATTGTATTGTCAACAACTCCGGCTTTATGTCCCATTTCAGAAATTTTACAGCTTATCTCCCTCTCCCACGCGTTCAGGGAGAGGGCCTGGGTGAGGGCGTTTTTTTTCCCTCTCCCATGCTTTTCAGGGAGAGGGCCTGGGTGAGGGCGTTTTTTTTCCCTCTCCCACGCGTTCAGGGAGAGGGCTTAAGGTGAGGGCGTTTTGTTTTTTTCCCTCTCCCACGTTCAGGAAGAGGGCTTAAGGCGAGGGATGCCTGCAAAACCATAAATCCGGTTGACCCCTACTGGAAAAAAACACAAAACAAAGCCAAAACCAAACGCAGTACTTGACAAAGACATTGCGCTTACGCCCGGCGTTGTTTTTCATTGAAAACCCCCCTTATTTTGCTATACTTATAGCCATAAAGAGGGATTTCTACATTAATATAACACGGAGAAAACTATGAAAAAAGTTCTTGTCATACACGGGCCCAACCTCAACCTGCTCGGCCAGAGGGAGCCTGATGTTTACGGGAATATCAATCTGGCCGACATAAACGCAAAAATGGAAGCCAAGGCAAAAGAACTCGGCATGGACATAAAGATAGCCCAGAGCAACCACGAGGGCGAGATAATAGACACCATACACCAGGCCATGAACTGGGCCGACTGCCTGATAATAAACCCCGGCGCATACACCCACACCTCTGTTGCGATACGGGACGCTATAGCCGCCATAAACGTGCCCTCTATTGAAGTGCACCTTTCAAACATATACAAGCGGGAGGATTTCAGGCAGAAATCATTCATCGCGCCCGTGGTGGTAGGCCAGATAAGCGGGTTCGGTGAAAACAGCTATTACCTTGCGCTTGAGGCAGCCTTAAAACTCTGATATGCAGGAAAAACTTGCCAAAACCCAGGAGTACCTGCTTCTGGGGATTACAGCGCTTCTCCTCACCGCGCCCCTCATATACCCTTCGTTCAGGGGGCACGGAGTCGCTTTCTTTTACTACTCAGCCGCTGTCTTTGCGGGATTTATTTTTATTATGTCGGGCAAATTCCTGCGCGATTCCGACAAACCCGAGACACCGATAGACGGCTATTTATTCCTGATATTTTCCTGGTTCATAGTTTCTTCTTTCTTTTCAACCGACAGAATTGCCTCAATGAACGCTTCAACAGGTTTCTTTGCCATACTTCTTTTTTATTATATCTGCCACTCTGTTTCAAAAAAACACCACCTTGCCGTGCTTTATACCGTAACCGGGTCAGCGGCCCTGCTCTCCGCTTACGGGCTTTACCAGTATTTTGCCGGCTTTGACGCTTCCATCGCCCTTATAAAAAACTCCCCTGCAATAGAGCAGTCTGCCGCCTATCTCGAAAGGCTTGAGAGCCGGCGGGTGTTTTCCACGCTGATTTACCCGAATACTTTTGCCGGGCTTCTTATTATGGCGATTCCCGCCTGCATAGGCCTGATAAAAAATGAAAAGGCCGCGAGGCCGGTTTTGATACCCGTACTGCTTCTCCTTTGCGCCAATCTTTTTCTCACCAAGTCCGTATCAGGCATTGCCGCCCTCGCCCTTGCTTCGCTTTTCACCGCGCTTTTAATACGCGACAGGGAGCTTGCCAAATTCAGGGCAGCTATATTTATTTCGGGCATAGTTGCGGCTGTTATTTTAGGCGCCGTTGTTTTTCTGCGCGGCCCGGAAAACCTGCTTCACGGCCTGCCCGGCAGGGTGTCGGGCTGGATTCTGATGCTTGAAGTAAGCTTAAACAACCTGATAACCGGAGCCGGGCCGGGTATGTTTGAGCACGCTTTTAACTCCCCCTCTTTTAAAGGCGCGATGTACCTGAAATACGCCCATAACGCGCCTTTGCAGGCGGCCGTGGAACTCGGGGTTGTGGGCGCCGGCCTGTTTCTCGCCGCGGCGGTATTCGCCTACAGGACAATAGCGCAGAATTTTTATTACACCCGCTCCGCCCGCACAAAAATAATAGTCATCTCTCTGGTTACCGCTCTTACCGCCTCGCTCATTCACAACCTTGCCGACTTTGACATATATATGCAGGAGATTGCTTTTGTCTTCGCCGCCCTGCTCGCCGTCCTAATGAGCCAGGTCACCATAGGCACCATACAGCTTAAAAAAATAAAACTTACATACCTGCTCGGCGCCAACCCCGGAAAGAGAAGGCGCATAATATTTGCCATAACAGCCGCAGTGCTTGTCTTAAGCGCGGTAACCGGCGGCAAACAGCCTTATGTCCTCTCTGTAATCACGGCGCTTTGCTGCGCCGGTTTTGCGCTGTGGTCGGTCAGCAAGGAAAATCTGCGCATAACAGGAATAGAGGCGCCTGTTATTGCCTTTGCCGCGCTTGCAGGCATATCTCTTTTCGTCACCCCGGACATACACACCGGGCTTAACTATTTTTCGCTCTATATGTGCGCAGTCACCCTCTTTTTTTTAAGTTCGCAGTTTTTGAGGCGCCACACATTCAGGATGGCGCTTGCCGATATAATAATTTACACGGGCGCACTGCTGGCGGCGGCGGCGCTTGTAAAATATTTCTACGGTTCGTGGAAAGGCACTGACTTTTTTGCAGACGGTTTTTTCCCCAACCCCTCTCTTTTTGCGGCGTATATCTGTATCCCCTTTACGCTGACGCTTCACAGGGTGCTTCTTGACAAAAAAGGAAAATTCTTTTTTTTAGACGCTGCCCTGCTCGCGCTTTTTGCCGTTGCGGCAGCTTTTGCCTATTCAAAAAGCGGGATGATAGCAATGATAACCTGCTTTGCCGGCTCGTGGATTTACTACAGCCTGAACAGGGCGCTGATCAAAGATACGCCCGGAAACGAATCAAGAAAGGGCGCACTGCTCAAAACCTCGGCGGCAGTGCTTTTTATTCTGGCTTTCACCGCAGCCTCGCCTTCAGGCAGCAAAATGATAAACGTAAAGTCCGACCCCTTTTATTTCAACAGGCTGGGCATTTTTAATTCGGCGCTGATGATAGCAAAAGAGTCGCCGGTTACAGGAGCGGGTATAGGCGGCTTTGAGCGTGCGTTTCAACGGCACAATTTTCCTATAGACGCCGCGGCGCGCTATCAGAAAAGCACGCCCTTTGCGCACAACGAATACCTTCAGGTTTTGGCCGTCATGGGCCTGCCGGGCCTCGCTGTCATGCTGTGGCTTATGTTTGCGCTCTTTAAATCCCCGCCCTCTTATGACCCGCACAGGCAGGCGTGGGCGGCCTCCAGCGGGGCCTATTTCGCCCTTACCGGCATTGCCGTGCACTCGCTTTTTTATTTTACGCTTCACCTGCCCGGCATGGCCATGGCCTGCGCGGTGCTTGCCTCAATGGCGCTGAAGGAAAAGCACTCTGTTGAAACAGTGCCGGCGGAAGAGATTCTTTTCAGGAGAATATACTTTTTTCCGGCTCTTATTCTCGGGGCAGTCATGATACTTTCCGCGCTCAGGCCCGCAATTTCATTTTATTACGCCGGAAAATTTGAAAAAGAGGGCGCTCAGCGCCATATTTCACAGGCTCTGTCCGCAGACCCGCTGAACCCGAAACTGCACGTTTTGCTCGGCTCTCATTTTGACAAAAATAATAATCACAGCCGCGCCCTTGAAAGCTATCTCACCGCGGCACGTTATGACAAATTCAACGCCCTCACCCTTCTCAAAGCCGCGCGGGCTTCTTCGGCGCTCGGTTTCAAAGAGGAATCTTACAGCCTCTACCGGCGCGCGATAAAAGCAGACCCCTTCAGGGCCTTTACTTACACTGAAGCGGGTAATTTTTCCCTTTTTGAACTTAACAAGCCTGACGAAGCTTTTGATCTTTACCTGAAAGCCGTATCCATAGAGCCGAATTACAATGAAGCCAGAAATAGTATCGCCGCAATTCTTAAAATGAAGGGCCGTTATGACGAGGCGCTGATGGAGCTTCTGACGCTTGAATCAATACTTCTGGGCACGGTCGCCTGGAACGAATATGAAGAAGCAATCATTGATTTTCCGGAACGAGAACTTTACATCAACATGGCTTCGCTGAGGGAATCTGCCGGCGATTACGGGATTGCCTGTTCGCTTTACAAAAAAGCCCTTGAGGCTTCGCCCGGGGATGAAGGCATAAACAAACTTATAAAGGAGCTCTGCCTTAAACATGCGGCTACACAGTGCTGTGAATGACCTAAAGGCCCGGCTGGCGCCGGCCCTGCCTTTTGTTGCCATTATATCCGCAGTAATTATTTTCTTTGCGCCCGTCCTCTTTTCTTCAAAGTCATATTTCAGCGGCGAAATACTGACCCAGTTTTACCCGTGGAAGCACTTTCTAAAAAGCGCGCTTGAAACCGGAAAAATACCTTTCTGGAACCCGTTTGTATTCTCAGGCGTGCCTTTCCTGGCGGACCTGCAAAAGGGCTCATTTTACCCGCCGTCTGTTGTGTTCTTAATCGCAGACTTCGCCTCAGCTTTTAAAATATTCATTGTTTCACACTTCATCTTTATGGGGGCTGCTTTTTATCTGCTGATGCGCAGAATGGCCTTTTCAAAAACAGCCGCCCTTGCGGGCGCGCTGATTTTTCTCTTCAACTCATTTACCCTTACAAGGCTTTCGCTGCCGCAGTCCCTTGCATCTTTTGCATATATCCCCGCGATACTGTGGCTGTTTATGCGTTTTCTTGACAGGCCCTCTTTTTATGATTTTGTCCTTCTTCTTTTTATGCTGGCGGCACAGGCGCTCGCAGGCCACGCGCCTACGGTGATATACACGCTTCTGCTTATGTCTGCGTATTTCATCTTTTTTCTCTTCGGGGAAAAGGGGCGCAATCTCACGCTTCCCGGCATCACCCGCCACCTTTTAGTGCTGGCTTCAGGGGCACTCTGCGTATTTTTAATAACAATGCCCCAGTCAGGGCTGTTTTTTGAGCTTCTCGGCCGCACAACAATTTCTGCAGGGGTGAAATATTCCGAAGCGGTTTCAGACTCCATGGAATTCAGCCACCTGCTGAGTTTTCTTTTTCCTCCGGGCCTTGACGGCGCATCGCCGCTTTTAAGGGCTTATAAAATAGGCTCTCAGAACTTCTTTTCCGTCACCGCGGTTTTTCTTGCCGCTATTTCTCTTCTTTTCCCAAAAAGCAGGCTTTACAAATTTTTCCTGTTCACCTGTGTTTTGTCCCTTCTTCTCTCCCTCGGGAAACACACCCCTGTTTTTTCATGGTTCTATTCCTTTCTTCCCTTTTTTAAAAACATCCTGCACCCTTCGCTTGCGGTGACTATGCTCTGCATCGGGCTGCCGGTACTGGCGGGTTATGCCATAGACCACCTGAAAGCCATGACCCTCCCGGGCTTCGGAATTTTCAGCAGAATAAAACTGCCGGGCAAATATTTTTCAGACAGCGGCCCGGCCAGGCTTTTCAGAGTCTATCTGTTTTTACTCGCTTTGCCTTTTTTGCTGGTAATAAACCACAATAACCTGTATGAGGCCTACTCCTATGACTCCGCAAAAATCCTCTCTTTTCTCCGCGGATACCTCTATTTTCTGCTTATATTCGGGATCAACCTCGGGCTTTATTTTTTACGGAACAGGCGCCAGATTTCAGCGCGGTTTCACGCAGGCGTAATTGTCTTTATTCTTTTTTTCGAACTCTTTTATTTTGTGCCCGCACTGAACCCCTCTTCCGAAGCGGCTGTTTTTTCCTCAGACAGCACGCCTGCCGCTGTCTCTCAGATAAAATCGTCTTCAAGAAAATTCATGCACGCAGCCTCTTTCAGGCCTTCGTACGGGCTTGACAGCCCGGCGAATTACACAATGCTGAAAAAGTATCTTTCCTCCATACCTTCAAACTCGGGCATACTTTATTCGGTATATGACGCGTCCGGAAACAACCCTATTGAATTCACCGGCTACTCGCAGCTCCTGCGCAGTGCTTTTGCAGGCGGCTCCCCTGATTTATCCGTTTTAAACCTGCTTAATGTCGGATATATTGTATCCCCTGTGGAAATTACCCACGCGAGGCTCAAGAAACTCCCCTTTGAAGGTGACTTCCACATATACGCCAACCCCTTTGCATACCCCATATTTTTTGTTTCAAATTCATCCGAGACCCCCGGCCCCGCGGTGTCCCGCGTGTCATGGACCCGCAGCGGCGAGTATGATTTTTCAATGCTGAGGGTGGAGGTCAGCACCTCTTCAGGCGGTTATCTTGTATTTTCCAACAATTATTACCCGGGCTGGCTGGCATACGTTGACAACAAAGCAGCACAGGTGGAAAAATGTTTCGGGATTTATATGGGGGTAAAAATCGGGCCCGGCACGAGGACTGTTATTTTTAATTACAAGCCGGATAACCTCGGTTTGTTGATTTCAGCGGGGTATTTTGCCTTTGCGCTTCTTATATCATTCTGCCTTATTTATATTTTCAAGGATAAAAAACCCATCAGAGAGCTTTAATCCCCTTTTACTTTTTCAACATAATGCCTTGCAGAATCAGCCGCAACTGCCCCGTCCCCCGCCGCGGTGACAACCTGCCTGAGGGTTTTTTGAATACAGTCACCGGCGGCAAATATGCCCTCTGCGCCTGTTTTCATCTGTGCATCCGCTTTTAAATAACCCTCACCGTCCATTTCCACCGTTCCTTTAAGAAAAGCGGTGTGCGGCACAAGCCCTATGAAAACAAACACTCCCTTTACAGGAAGCTGTGAAACCGCGCCTGTTTTGACATTTTTAATCTTCAACGACTCGACGCCCTTTTCGCCCTGAACCTCTTCCACCACCGAGTCATAAATAAAATTCATTTTGGGGTTTGCGAACGCCCTGTCCTGTATGGTTTTTATCGCGCGCAGTTTGTCCCTGCGGTGTATGACGTGAACCTTTGAAGCAAATTTTGTAAGAAATATCCCCTCCTCAATTGCAGTATCCCCTCCGCCCACCACCGCCACTTCCACATTCCGGTAGAACGCGCCGTCGCAGGTCGCGCAGTTTGACACTCCCCTGCCTTTCAGTTTCGCCTCGCCCGCCACGCCAAGGTCACGGTAGCTCGCGCCGGGGGCCAGTATTACCGCGTAAGACCTGAAGACCGCGCCGGAAGCTGTTTTAATTTCCCTGACCCCGCCCTCTTTGTTTCCGACAGAGAGCACTTCCTCGCTTTTTATGACAGTCCCGAAAGCAAGCGCCTGATTTTCCATTGATTTGACAAGTTCAGGGCCCGTTATTTTTTCTATGCCGGGATAGTTTTCAACTTCATAGGTAAGAAAAATCTGCCCTCCCACAGCCAGTTTTTCAAGAAGAAGCGTTGAAAGCCCCGCGCGCGAGGCATAAAGCGCGGCTGTAAGCCCGGCCGGCCCCCCGCCAATTACTATCAGGTCATATACCCCGGGCTCTTCTTTCGGCGCTCCCGGGTTTATGTTTATTGTGAAAGGGTTGTCCATAATTCCTCCATTATTCTTATGATTTTGTATTTTTTTTGATATTACAATCCGAGCAGCCGGCTGACTTCGCCCAGCACTTCTTCTTTTGGGCGCGCACCTGTTATTTCCCCGCGCTTGACCCCGCCCTTAAACACAAGCACCGCAGGTATTGACATTATGCCCTGCGCTGAAGCTGTTTTTTGGTTTTCATCAACATTCAATTTGCCGAAAACTATTTTCCCCGCCTGCTCCCGCGCGAGCGAGTCTATGACAGGCGAGAGCATCCTGCACGGATTGCACCACTCCGCCCAGCAGTCTATGGCGATATTTTCATATTTTTTAAGCGCCGCCTCAAAATTATTATCGCTTATATAGACCGGAGCAGCCGGTAAATCGGGGAGTTTTTCCTTTTCCGCTTTTGCTCTCTCTTCCTCTTTGATAATTCTTTCATACGCCGCAGGCGCGCCGTATTTTAAAAGATGAAGTATAAAGGGCCTGTCCTGCTGCGCCCCTACGGTCGCAGACTCCAAATTGTCGTTAATAATCTGCATGGGCACCGAAGCAAGCCCGAATTTTTCTGCAAGCGCGGCATTTTCCGCAGCCTCCACGCACTCGGCGCGGGCCTTTCCCTTCAGCGCAACCGCTATCCTGTTCGCCAGCACCGCCGACTTGGGGCAGTAGGGGCATTCAGGCGTTACAAATACCTTTATGTCAACAGGCCCTGAAATTTCACCGAGCAGCTTCATCTCCGCTCCGCCAAACCCGTGTTTCCCTGATGAGGCGGCAATTATGGTTTCAATAAAACCGGTCGCCTCGTAGCCCAGCGGCGCGCCGTTATAGACTATGGTGTACCCCTGCTTATGGCCGATTGATATGGAAGGCGAAGTGGTTATTTTAAGGGCCGCGGCTCCCGCGTCATTCATGTTTACTTCACTGAATTTAATCTTAGGCTCAATTTCCGCAAGCTCCCTGCAAAGGCCGCGCGCAAACCCGCTGATTTTGCCCGGGTCCGGCTGAGAAACAGTTAATATCGGGTTTATGTAAAGCTTTACTTCAACTTCCCCCCCCATCTCTGATCCAAACTTTTCTCTGAGCTGTTTTTCCGTGTTTGCGTCTATGAGTTTTTCCACAATTACACCGCCTTTGCTTTTCTTTTATTGAAAGCAAGCATCACCTTTTCGCTTTCAGTTGTTATTATCTTCTCCGACAACGCGAGTATCTGCGCTATCTCCTGCCGTTTTATTGAATAGCAGCTTTTTTTTCCCGTCCTGCTGGATTCAACTATCCCCGCTTTTTTAAGGGCTATTAAAGCCTTTGAAACCTGCGGCTGTGGTTCCTTTAAAACACCTGCTATGTCCGTCACACAGGAATTCCTTGATATAAGTAATTTCAGAATCTTTATCCTCACGGGCGAGGAAATTGACTTAAAAAAATCGGCCTGTATTTCATAAGGCTGCATGCGCGCCTCCTTTTATATTCTCATATTCCATTATCGGCATATATGCCCCGCCTGTCAACCCTCTTTTTCCTGTTTACAAACCGCCTTTTAGGCTTATAATTGTAATGATAACAGCATGAAAGGACAAAACAATGGCATTGCTTGAAATAGTAAAATACGGCGACCCGGTGCTCAGAAAAAAAGCTCTTCCCGTGGATGTTTTTGACGAAGGCTTAAAGCGCCTTGCCGCAGATATGCTTGAAACTATGTACGCCAATAACGGTGTGGGGCTTGCAGCCAACCAGGTAGGCGTATTAAAAAGGGTTGTGGTAATAGACACAGGCTCACAAGAACACCCTCAGCCTTTAAAGCTCATAAACCCGCAGATAATAGGTGTTTCCAAAGACAAAACCACTTTTGAGGAGGGCTGCCTCAGCTTCCCCGGAATCACGGAAAAAATAGACAGGCCCTCTGCCGTTAAAGCCCACGCCTTTGACGAAAACGGCAGGGAGCTGGTAATTGAGGCGGAAGGCCTTGCGGCTATTGCCATACAGCACGAGCTTGACCACATAAACGGAGTGGTATTCATAGACCGTATGACGCCGGTCAGAAAAATGCTCCATAACAAAGAACTGCGCAGCCTTAAAAAAACATATAAGAAGCCCAAATGAGAATCGCCTTTTTCGGAACCCCCTCTTTTTCCGTACCCATATTAAAATCAGCCGCCGCTTCAGGCTGTGATGTGGTGCTTGCGGTCAGCCGGCCTGACAGGCCTGTCGGAAGAAAACAGGAACTCCTTCCCGTTCCGGTAAAAGCAGAGGCCTTAAGGCTGGGCATACCGGTGCTTCAGCCGGAAAAAGTCCGTTCGGCTGATTTTCTCGAACAATACAAAACATTCAAACCTGATATCAACATAGTGGCGGCCTTTGGGCAGATTATGCCTGACGAGCTGCTTTACTTTCCAAAACACCACAGCATCAACATACACGCCTCCTTGCTCCCCAAATACCGCGGCGCCTCGCCGATAAACCGCGCAATAATCAGCGGAGACCCTGTTACGGGCATAAGTTATCAGATGATGGAGGCAAGGCTCGACGCGGGTGATGTAATATTTTCTTCAGAAATTCCCATAACAGATTCAGATACTTCGGAAACACTTTTCTCCTCCCTGTCCGCGCTCGCCGCACAGACCCTGCCGCAGGTGCTTGACCTGATTAAATCCGGCAAGGCTGTAAAAGCCAGGCAGGACGAAACTCTCGCGACTTATGCCGGGCTTCTGAAAAAAGAGGACGGATTGATTGATTTTGACGCGCCCTCACGCTGTGTCTTTAACCTCATCCGCGGGCTGCTGCCCTGGCCCTGTGCATATACATATCTTGACGGGCAAAAGGTTAAAATTTTTTCTTCAGAACCGCTTGAAACTTCAACAGGCGCCGCGCCCGGGACAGTTACAGGCTGCGTAAAAAATACCGGCTTTACAGTTGAGTGCAGGGGCTCGTCGCTTCTTGTAAAAGAAGCCGCGCCCGAAGGCGGGAAAAGAATGCCTGCCTGGAATTTTTTTATAGGAAGAAAAGATTTGCAGGGAAAAACCCTTAAAAAAGAATAGTCTAACGGATTACAACTATCTCCCCCGCCTGCCTCGCGGCCCTGCCTGAGCCGTCTTTTAAAACAATGGTGTAAAAATAGACTCCGTTTGCAAGCCGGCCTGTTAATCCGAATGTTTCTTTATTAACACCCGCAGAACCCGGCCCCAGTTTTCTGGCGTGAACCAGCCTAAACCCAGATGTGAATATTTTTATCTCGCCCTCTGCGTAAGAAATGCCGGGCTCAAAAACAATTGTAAATGTCCCGAAGTTAGGGTTTGGATGGACAAAATCATCCTCAATAATGAAAATCTCGCCGTAGTAGTCAACCGGCGTCTGCGTCGGGGTCGGTGAAAGTGTTGCGGTAAAAACCGGTGTAGCGGGATATGTCACAGACTCAGTCACAGTAACGGTTTGCGTCGCGGAAAAAGAGGGCTCAGCCGAAGCGGTAACGGAAGCGGTTGCCGAACCCGCCGGCGTTTCCGTCACAGTCTGCGTCACAGAGGCGGTCTGTGAAGGAGTCTGCGTCCCTGATGCGCCGGCTGTCTGCGTCAGGGTTGCGGTTGCGGTAAACGACGGCGAAGCTGTCAGGCCCGGCGTTTCGGTAAACGTTGCCTCTGCTGTCAAATCCGTTGTCGGCGTCAGGCTTGCCGTATGAGAAAAAGTCGCGCTCTGTGTGGCTGTAAACGTAGCAGTAGAGGTTGCTGTATCCTCAGGGGTTTCGGTTGCTGTATGCGTTTCAGTAATTGTAGGTGTCTGTGTTACAGTGGCGGTATCTGTCGCGGTGGCGGTTTCGCTGTAAGTTACAGTCAGAGTTGCGCTCTGCGTTTCAGTGGCTGTATGCGTAGGGGAAAAATAGGGCGTATCGGTAAAAGTGGGGGTTGCCGTATGCGTCATGGTCTGTGTGGGCGTGTCTGTAACGGTCCCTTCAACAGTCGGTGTCTCAGTCGGGGTTCTGGTTTCCGTTATAGTCGGCGTAACGGAAGCCGTCGGAGTCGGAAAGAAAACATCCACCTTGCGTATTCTGTTGTTGGCGCCGTCAGCGAGGTAGAGCACCTGCTTTTCCTTGTCCATTGCCATGCCCTTGACCGAGCCGAATCTTGCCGCGGTTCCTATCCCCTCGGCGTAACCGCTCGTGCCGTTCCCCGCGGTGGTGTCTGTCTCGGCGCCGGTATATAGCGGCACGCCCCTCACCGCGTAATTCAGCCCGTCAGTTACATAAAGCCTGAAAACCACAGGGTCATACGCAAGCCTGCGCGGCCTGTTAAAAGAGGTGTCAATAGGAAACCCGTTTTCAAAACCCGCGGCTCCGTAACCCGCTATGTGTATGGTCGTGCCTGTCGCGAGGTTTATCCTCCTGATTACGTTGTTATTTGTATCTGCCACAAACAGCCCGTCATACTGGTCATGCGCCACTCCCTCGGGCCAGTTAAAAAACGCCGCGGGCCCGGTGCCCTCTGCGTAGCCTGCCGTCCCGCTGCCCGCGATAAGATACGACTGCATTGTATTGAGGTTGATTCTGCGTATGCGCTGGTTTCTTGTGTCCGCAATAAAAAGCATTTTTGAACTTGTATCTATATCAAGCCCTTCGGGGTTAAAAAATCTCGCGGCCGTGCCTATGCCCTCGGCATATCCCTGCGTGCCGTCGCCGGCCAATGTGGTCACCTCATAGGTTAAAAGGTCAACAGCCCTTATCCTGTTATTGCCCGTGTCGCTTATGTATAATTTTTCCGCGTACGGGTCTATGCATATTCCCCTCGCCCCGTTAAATAAAGCCGCCGTGCCGAATCCGTCAGAGTACCCCGCGGTGCCTGCCCCTGCTATTGTCGAGACAATGCCCGATTCGTCTATCATTCTCAAAACATGGTTCTGCGAATCAAGGATGTAAACCCTGCCGTTTAACGTATTCACACACACGTCAACAGGCGTGTTAAATGTAGCGGCAGGTATCGTGTTTCCGTCCCCTCCGTAAGAGCCCATTCCGGAATAAAACGAAACCGCGTTTGAATTATTAAAATCCACTTTTTTAATCTTGCTGTTGGCTGTGTCCGCCACGTACATGACATTCGCGGAAAAATCTATTGCCGCGGCGTTGGGCGTGCTGAACCTTGCAGTAAACGATGCGCCCTCTGTATCACCCTGCGTGCCGCTGCCGGCAACACGCGACGTAAGCGAGTTTGCGTCCAGGTCTATGATCCTTATCATGTGATTGACCGAATCAGCCGCGAATATTATCCTGCCTGATGCGGAGAGTTTGAGCCCGAGCGGCCTCCTGAAAGAAGCGGCCGCGCCCTCTCCCTCCGTATAACCCAGAGTTCCGCTTCCGGCTACAAGCGACGAAGTGTATGTTGAGGTGTCAATAACGCGCACGCGGTTGTTGCCGAAATCAGAAACATACAGCATGCCGGAAGCGCTGTCCATAACCAGCCCGCCTATCACGTTAAACCTCATAGTGGTTCCGGTGCCTTCCAGATACCCTGATATGGCATTTCCCGCCACTGTAGTTACCGTATTGAGGTCAAAATCAATTTTTCTTATCCTGTTTAGCGTTGATTCCGCGACATAAATACAGTTTGAAGCCGTATCGTAAGCCAGTGCCTTGGGCACGGCAAAGCGCGCAACTCCAAAGCTTCCGTCAACAAGCCCCGCGGCCCCCGTCCCCGCGATAAGCGAAGTCTGGCCGGTGGATATGTCAATGCTTCTCACCCTGTAATTTCCCGTATCAGAAACGTAGAGGACGCCCTGGGCCTGATTGAGGCATATGTTTGAAGGTGTGTTAAACGAAGCTGCAGAACCCGCGCCTTCGGCATAACCGGCCGAGCCGCTTCCCGCAAGCGTTGAAATAATCCCGGTTGCAGTGTCAATTTTCCTGATGATGTGGTTGAGCGTGTCTGCTATGTATATTGTGCCGTCAGCACCGACCTCAATATCCCCCGGGGTGTTATATACAGCCTGAGAGTAATGGGTACCGTCACCGTAAAAGTTTCCCACGCCCGCAAGCAGCGAAGTCTCGCCGTAAACGGCAAACAGCGGGGTGCAGGCAAGGCAAAAAACGGACAGGAAAACAGCTTTTTTCATTATTAACGCGTCACCTTTTCTTTTTTACATATATCGGATATTTGAGGAAAAAACTTAGTTTTTTTTAGCCGGCACATCAAAACTTTTTACACCTCTGCTATCGCCTCTATCTCCACCTTTGCGTCTTTCGGCAGCCTCGCCGCCTCTATCGTGGAGCGGGCGGGCAGGCTCTCCCCGAACACTTCCTCCAGCACTTCATTTACAAATTTTATATCGTCTATCTGTTTCAAAAAAACCGTAAGCTTCACAGTTTTATCAAGCGAGCTTCCGGCGGCTTCAAGCACTGCGGCTATGTTTGCCAGTATCCTTTTAGTGTCTTTGTGCACCCCTTCATTGTGCATAATTCCCGTGACCGGGTCTATTGCAATCTGGCCCGACACAAAAACAAACCCCCCTGATTTTACCCCCTGAGAATAAGCTCCTACCGGTTTTGGAGCAGATGCTGTTCCTACAATTTCCTTTGCCATTGCCGCACCCCCTGTTTTTAGGGTATTTTTTTCCTCTGTATAATGATTATAGCAGATAAAAGGATATTATATAAAGAATAAACAGCTGTTGAATAGAGCATGTTTATCATCCCTCTTCAGCATGCAAAGGTCTTTGGAAGGTTTTTTTCTCCCTCTCCCTGTTTTTGGGGAGAGGGCCGGGG
>CAYGHG010000036.1:0-21789 GCA_964349515.1 uncultured Spirochaetia bacterium | reverse complement strand
TTCAGTTTTCAGCTTTCAGTTTTCAGCTTTCAGTTTTCAGTTTTCAGCTTTCAGTTTTCAGCTTTCAGCTTATAATCTTTCACTTCCAACGTAAGGCTCTCCTTCCCCTGCCATTCGTCTATTTTCGGAAAAAACGCCGCGTCGAGGAGGGTTCCGGGTTTTATGATTTCAGCATCCTGTTCGGAATGGCCGAACAACAGGAAGTTATAGAATTTTTTTCTGTACTCGCCGTAGAACTTCATTGTATTGCTTTTCATCAGGCGTACATCACGCACTTCAACGCCTTCCATTACAAAAACCGGTTTGGGGTTGCCTTCGCCCCACGGCGTTAAAAGGTCAAATATTTTGATTTCCTTAAACTCAATGCTGTTTTCAATTTTTGATTCTATTTCAAGGCACTGCTCAAGTTCTTCGGGTTTTACTTTTGAACGGACATAATCATTTATTGCCGTTCTGAATTCATCAATACGCTCTCTTTTAACCGTTACCCCTGCGGCCAGTTTATGCCCTCCAAATTTTACCAGGCAGTGTTCAACAGCTTTTAACGCTTCATGTATGTTGACCGCCGGCAGGCTTCGGGCGCTGCCGTGAATGCCCTCTTCGTCGCTTCCCGCAAGTATGAATACCGGCCTTATGAATTTATTCAGTATTTTCGAGGCCACCAGCCCGGCGATTCCCGTATTCCATTTTTCATTATAAAGCACCAGCACCATGTCCCTGTCCGGCACGAACGAGCTCCTGACCATTTCAACCGCCTCGGCTTCGGCCGCTTTCATCTGCTTCTTTCTTTCTTCATTTACTTCATTCAATGACTCGGCAGTTTCTTCGATTAACTCCTTGTCTTCAGAAACAAAAAGTTCAACCGCTCTCTTGGCGTGATCCAGCCTGCCGGCGGCATTAATACGGGGCCCCAGCACAAATCCCACGTGATAGGTATCAATTTTTGCGCCCGGTTTAAGCGCTGATACCTTTTTCAAAGCAATCAATCCCTGATTCTGCGAATTTTCAATTTCCTTAAGGCCCCGCCTGACTATTATTCTGTTTTCCCCGGTAAGCGGCACTATGTCGGCAACAGTGCCAAGCGATACAAAATCAAGAAAGTCGTCATCCAGGCTGATGCCCCTGTCCAGTGCAAGCGCGCATAGAAGTTTGTAAGCCGTACCCACGCCGCTCAGATCCTTGTAAGGGTAATTTTTTGAAACCTTTGGGTTGATAAGGGCGCATGCGGATTTCGGAATATTCTCCCCGTCGGGTATATGATGATCGGTAATAATCAAATCCATGCCGTTTTCAGCGCAAAATACAGCTTCTTTTGACGCGCTTATTCCGCAATCCACCGTTATTATGAGCTTTATTCCCTGATTTTTAAGGCTCTCCAAGGCATCTATGTTTAACCCGTAACCTTCGTCCTGCCTGTGAGGGATATAATATGAAATATTTTCATAGTTGAGGTATTTTTTGAAAAAGGTATAAAGAATAACGATGGATGTCACTCCGTCAACGTCATAATCCCCGTAAACCGCTATTTTTTCTCCGGCCAAAACCGCTTCGTTTATCCGCGCCACGGCCTTTTTCATATCTTCAAAAAGAAATGGGTCGTTAAGCGGTATGCTGTCCGCTTCAAATATCTCCCTCGCCTTGTCAGGAGTGTCTATACCCCGGTTGAGAAACATCGTGACGATATAATCCGGAAGCCCGAGTTTTTCCTTCAGCCCGGTTTTAAGCGAAAAATCCGCGAACATGTTTTCTTTGTATATCCAGCGCATATCAATCAACTCCCATGAAGTTAGTAAGGCAAAAGTCAAAAACTTAAACCCTTTTATTTGCCGAAGAATTCTTCCGCGAATTTGGCCGGGTCAAATTCTTCCATGTCATCCCAGCCTTCGCCAAAAGTGATGAATTTTACGGGAATGTTTATGGCGGTTTTGATGTGGAGAATACTGCCGCCGCGCGCCGATGAATCAAACTTCGTGAGTATGACTCCGTCAAGCCCGACGGTTTCATTGAATTCTTTGGCCTGCAGGAATGCATTCTTGCCTGTATTTGCGTCAATTGCTATCAGTGTTTCCACAGCTTCTTCGGGAAGTTCTTTCATCACGACTCTTTTAATTTTCTGCAGTTCCTGCATGAGGTTTGATTTTGTATGAAGCCTGCCCGCAGTATCAATTATTACCAGCCCTGCGTTTAAGGCTTTTGCTTTTGCGACAGCGTCGTGCGCTACAGAAGCAGGGTCGGCGTTTTCCGCACCCGACACGATTTCCACGCCGAGTTTTTCAGCCCACGAGCGTATCTGTTCGGGCGCCGCGGCGCGGAACGTATCAGCCGCCGCAAACACAGCCTTGCGCCCTTTTTTGCCGTAATACCTCGCAAGTTTTGCCGCAGTAGTCGTCTTGCCTGCGCCATTTACGCCTGCAAGTATTATTGCCTTCAGCCCGGGATAATCAGGCTTATTGTTTTCAAAAGAGAGCCTTTCGGTAAAAACTTTTTTGAGGTAGGCTTCTGCGGATTCATAATTCTTAAAACCGCCGTTTTTTACATTATCAACCAGTTCGCTTACAATTGCCATATCCACATCGGCCGATACCAGAGCTTCTTCTATCTCGTCTATATACTCTTTTACATTACCGCTGTTAAACACAGCTTTTATTTTATCAAGAAAAGAGCGGGGTTTCTTAAAAGCAATAAAAGCCATTTAGCCCTTATCCTCAAGCTTCCGGTCCTTATCTTCCTGCTCTTCCTGTTCTATCTGTTCTATCTGTTCTCCCTGCTCTATCTGCTCTCCCTGCTCCGTCTTCTCCGTCCTTCCCGAACCGTCTTTGCTCCTTTTCCCTTTCACTTCCCTGTCAGCCTTAAAAGAGCCGTCTTTATTTACGCTCTCAAGTTTGACAGACATAATCTGTGATACGCCCGCTTTTTCCATTGATACTCCGTAGAGTATGTCAGCCATTTCCATGGAAATCTTATTATGGGATATCATAATAAACTGTGTGCTCTTAAAACTTCTTATCAGGTTTGCCAGCCTGACAACGTTCATATCGTCAAGCGGCGCGTCAATCTCATCCATGACACAGAACGGGCTGGCTTTTATCAGGAAAAGGGCAAAAAGAAGCGAAATCGCGGTTATAGCCTTTTCACCTCCTGACAAAAGTGTTATATTCTGCAGTTTTTTACCGGGGGGCTTGGCGATAATATCTATGCCCGATTCCAGGATATTGTCCTTGTCGGTCAGTACCAGGTCCGCTTCGCCTCCGTTAAACATCTTTATGAAAACGTCGGCAAATTTTATCCTTATCTCTTCAAAGGCCTTCTCAAACAGCTCTTTTGACTGGCTGTTTGTCTTTTTAATAACCTTTACGAGGTTTTCCCTCGCAAGCGTGAGGTCATCATACTGGGCCTGAAGGAAATCATTTCTCTTTTTAAGTTCATTGTATTCCTCTATAGCGACGAGGTTGATGACTCCGAGCCTGTCCATTTTTTCCCTGTACTCGTCCACTTTAAGGCTCAATACGCCGTACTCCTCTTCATTCATCTCTGTGGAGTATATCTCGCCGTCTTCAGGCGTGTATTTAAACTCATCCAGAATCTTTTCCTGAATATTTTTTATCTCGAGCGAACATTCGTTTATCTTGAGCTTCACATCATATAACTCTTCTTTAAGCCGCTCGCGTTCCCTTCCCATGGAGGCAATCGAATCATACAGCTCCTTCATGGAAACCCTGAATTTTTCAAATTCATCTTTTGCGGTGTTCAGTTCCGCTTCATCGGACGCCAGCGTGGATGTGTATTCCTGTATCTTGTTTTCGTTGTTCTTTCTTTCCTCTTCACCCTGCGCGTGCCTGCCTGCAAGCTCCTCAATTTCCTTCAGAGCCCTGCTGTATGATTCTTCAAAACCCCTTATACGCTCTTCCACGCTGTTTTTCGCGCCGAGTTCCACGCCAAGTTCGGCCTTGGCGGTTATCGCGGCCATTTTCATCGATTCAAGCTCCTGCTTCCTGCCCGAGAGAGCTGTTTCTTTTGCGTTTATTTCTGACGCCGTTTCCTCAACCGCATTTTTTGCCGCGGCGATTTCCGATTCCTTCAAGGCTGCCGATGCCGCTGTTTCTTGTTTCTTCTTTTCCAGAACTTCTTTCTTATACAGCGCTTCGCGCTTCTCGTCTTCATTTTTCTTAACAGCATCGAGCAGGTGTTCCTTTTCAGACTCCTTCTGCCTTATTCTCTCACTGTCCTTTACCACTTCCACGTACTGGTTGTGATAGGTTATGGAGAGTTCTTCTATTTCTTTTTCTATTTTATGGATTTTCGACTCGTAAAACTGCCTCTCATCCCCCATCGAAACAAGCTTTTGAGCCGCGGAATACAGTTCCGCCTCAATCTCGGCCATCTCCCTTTCCCTGCTTAAAAAACCCGCAGCCGCCCCGGTCTCACCCTCTCCCTTGCGGTAAAGCCCGCGGCTGGAAATAAGCGAACCATTCATTGTAAGGAGGTAAAACACGTCAGTGATTTTAACATCCTCAAATACGCGCCTTGCAGCAGCAGCATCTTCAACAATAAAAATATTGTGAAAGAGAAGCCTGACGGCAGGGCTGAAATCCCCTGCGGAAATAACAGATGGCAGATAGGCCTTTATAACCTTATGCTCCACCCTTTTTTTCCATGCCTCAAGAACCTCAGCCGCTCCCGAAGACGCAGCCGCACTTAACAGCGCCAGATCACCCTTTTCATTTTCATAAAGCGAGAACAGTTCGTCAATTACCGACTCATCGCGGACCAGTACCGACTGCAGCGACCCGCCCAGAGCCTTTTCCACGGCGCGTTCGTACTGCTTTTCCACCGATATTATATTTCCGACGGCATCAACCACCGCCCCTTTTTCCTCTTCAGAAAGCTGCTTTTTAAATTCAAACAGCACCTTTCTTACCGCTTCGCCGTAGCCTTCCATTCTTTCATGAAGCTGGCGCAGAAAATTAAGCCTTGATTCAAGCCTGTTTATGACAAGACCCATTTCCTTGAACGAGGAATCAATTACATTGTAATCCTGTTTTTTTCTGACCTTTTCTTTTATCAAAAACTCCTCTTTTTCCTTTATGCCTTTTATTTCCTCTTCTTTGAGCACCCTGTTTTCCGATATTTTTTCAAGTTCCAGTGAAGCTTTGGAGAAACTCTCCTCTATTATCCTGCGCTCAGCTTCAATCCTGCCAGCCTGTTCGGAAACATTTCCTATTTCCGCTTCCTGTTTTAACAGAGAACCGTTCAGCGCCGAATACTCCGCAGACAGGGTTTCGAGCCTGAGCCTGGCCGCCACCAGGGCGGCTTTTACAGAATCCACTTCCGCGGCAGCCGCATTTAAAACCGTGCCAAAGCGCGACGCCTCAGCTTCTTTTTCGCTTATTTCACCCTGCTTCTCGGCTATTTTTGCGGCGCGTTCCTCAAGCTCCAGCTTGCCCGACTCTATCCTGCCGGCATTCTCCACATTTTCTTTTTTAACATCCTCTATCCTCGCGAGCAGCTCTGAAATCCTCTCGCCCAGATAAGCCCGGCTGTCCTCCAGCCTCTTTATCTCTTCCTGCTTTATTACATATTTTTCCCTTTTCGCGGCAATCGCAAGCTCCATATCTGCCGAGGATTTTTCCATTAAATGATAGCGTTCTTCATAGGATTTGAGGCCCTCGTCTTCGGCGGCAATACTCGCGTCAAGCCCATCTTTTCTGGTGTTGTATTCGTTCAGCCTGATCTTTCTGTCTTTCATCTGTTTTTTGTAAAGCCTTATTGATATGTCACCGCACTCCTGCTTCAGTTCCTTATATTTTTCGGCCTTCTTGGCCTGTTTTTCAAGCTGGGCCGCCTGCCGTTTTACCTCTACAAGTATGTCGTTTATCCTGACCATATTTTCTTCGGTGGACTCAAGTTTTCGCAGGGCTTCATCGCGCTTTTTAATGTACTTGGTTATGCCCGCGGCTTCTTCAAATATCTCCCTGCGCTCTATCGGCTTTGTATTTATTATGGAGTCCACTTCTCCCTGGCTTATGATGGAGTAGGAATCAATTCCTATGCCCGTGTCCATGAATATTTCCACTATGTCTTTGAGCCTCACGGGGTTGTCGTTTATGAGATACTCGCTTTCGCCGGAGCGGTAGAGCCTCCTGGTTATCTTCAGCTCCGTATAGGGTATCTTTACCGCTTTGTCCTGGTTGTCCAGTATGAGGGATACTTCCGCCATTCCGAGGGTTTTTCTGGATTCAGAACCTATGAATATGACGTCTTCCATCTTGCCGCCGCGCAGGCTTTTCGCGCTCTGCTCCCCGAGCACCCAGCGGATCGCGTCAAATATGTTTGATTTTCCGGATCCGTTCGGCCCCACGACAACCGTAATACCGTCCCCAAATTCAAGATATGTTTTGTCGGCAAATGACTTAAAGCCGAACATCTGAAGTTCGCGTAATTTCACTTAAAAGCTCCCTGATATTTTTTCAAACGCCGCTTTAATAGTTTCTTTTTCCGCCCCGGAAAGCCCTGGATGGACCGGCAGGCTTATCACTTCCGCCGCCGCCTTTTCCGAAACGGGGAGCGAAGGAATTTTTTTCAGCACCTGCGCGTAGTAGGGCTGTTTGTGGAGCGGTATGGGATAAAAGACCTTTGCCCCCACGCCGTTATCCGACAAGCCCTTTATCACCTCATCCCGTTTCCCGTTTGTCACCCTTATTGTATACTGGTGGTATGTATGAAAATAATCCGCTGATTCCTCCGGCACTCTGACAGAGGGAAACTTTTTAAGAAAAGAGTTCATTGCAAGCGAGTTTTCGCGCCTTGCGGAATTAAACTTATCAAGTTTTTTCAACTGCTCCACGCCGATTGCAGCTTCTATGTCGGTCATCCTGTAGTTATATCCGAGCCTTGTATGGTAATATATTTTTTCCGAACCGTGATTGATGAAACTCCTCGCGATTTCAGCCGCTTTGTCGTCATCCGTCGTGACCACCCCGCCCTCGGCGGTTGTAATATTCTTTGTGGCATACATGCTGAAAGATCCGCCGTCTCCAAACGAGCCTGCCTTGCGCCCTTTAAACATGGCGCCGTGCGCCTGCGCCGCGTCTTCAATTACCTTTACCCCGTATTTTTTCGCTGTTGCGGTTATCCTGTCCATATCACAGCAGCGTCCGAAGAGATGTACAACCATGACCGCCTTAATTTTTCTGAAGATGTCTTTTTTCAGCGCTTCTTCGATTTTATCCGGGCTGATGTTAAAAGAGCCCTCTTCTATATCGCAAAAGAGAGGCTCGGCGCCTGCGTGAATTATGGAATTGCCGGTTGCAATAAATGTAAAGGGCGTCGTCAGAACCCTGTCTCCCTTTCCTATGTTGTTCATGACAAGGCAGGTATGCAGCGAGCAGGTGCCGTTGGAGACCGCGATCGCGTGCTTCACACCGGCCATGGCCGCAAAAGCACCTTCAAATTCCCTGACTTTCGGGCCTGAAGCTATAATACCCGAGTTAAGAACGGCCATTACGGCGTCCTTTTCATTTTGATCAATATTAGGCTTTGATATCGGTATCATTGTCTTGTACCCTTTCTGTTTTTCCTTATTATAAAAGGCTTTTAATGTTTTATCACTAAATAGGGATATGTCAACCGCGATTTACACGCCTATAATGAATATACCGTGCCTGTCGGCCTTTTTTATTGTTTCTTCCCTGTCGAGCAGAAATGTCTTTCCGGCCTCCACGACAATTCCACTGCCTTTGTGCCTTATAACAGTTTCTATTGTCTTTATGCCGATTACAGGCACATCAAACCGCATGTCCCTCTTCGGCCCTGCGGCTTTTGCAAGTATGAACCCCTTGCCGCCTATCTTGGCCCCGCGCGCTATGCAGTCGTCAGTACCCTCAAGCGACTCGGCGGCTGTCACGCTCGTATTCTTTACGATTACGCTCTGGCCTATGTCAAGCGAGGCAAGAGATTTGGCCATTTTAAATGCAAAAACAGCCTCTGCTTTCTCCTTTACAGAAGGCCTGCGCTTCCCGCATACCCCCTTTGGCGCGAGAGCGTCTTCCATCAGATATGTGGAGGGCAGCACTTTTATTCCCTCTGATTCAAGTTCACGGACAACTTCATTTAAAATTGAAGACGCCCTTCTGTCTTTTGCGCGTGCAATTATTTTTATGGTCCTTAAATCAAAAGCAATTCTTTTAAAAATGTTTGTGTGCTGCAGATATCCCAGCATGAGTATTGATCCGACCCCTTCTTTTTTACACTCCGCTATAACGGACGAAAGGGCGGTTATCTTTACCTTGAGGCTTTTGGAGGCCAGCTTTACCGCCTCCGGGTTTTCATCGCCTGTTATTTCAAATACAAGTGTTTTTATCTTTTTTTCATTTGCTTTTTTCAGAAAACAAACAGGCAGGCTCCCGGAACCCGCAATAAGCCCGACCGCGCCGTTTTTCAACGCAGTACCCCCCTCTTGGAGTTTAAAACAAAACTTACGAAATATGCCACGTCATCATTTCCCGGGTATTTCTCCGTCAATTTTGCAATTGCTTCTTTGCTGGTCATCTTTGACCTGAAATATACCTGATAAAGGTCTTCAAGAACAGCTATCCGTTCCCGCGCAAACCCGCGCCTCTTCAGCCCTATTTTATTAATTCCAAAAGTCCCCTGCTCCACCGAAGTTGATATGATAAAAGGCGGCAGGTCAAGGCTCGCCATGTTTCCGCCGCCGAGTATCGAGTGCGCGCCTATCCTGCAGTTTTGGTGGACGGCGCAAAGACCGCTTATGAACGCATAGTCATCCACTGTCACGTGCCCCGCAAGAGCCGAGTTGTTGACTATTATGACGTTGTTGCCGACCGTGCACTCGTGCGCGACGTGGCTGCCAGTCATTAGGAAGTTGTTGTTTCCTATGACAGTTTTGTTCCCTTCGCCGGTCGCTCTGTGGACGGTGACATATTCGCGTATTACATTGTTATCGCCGATTACAGCCTGAGTGGCTGTGCCAGAATATTTCAGGTCCTGGGGCGTGTCGGAAATAAGGGAGCCTTCGCCTATATAATTGTTTTTTCCTATGCGGGCTCCGTTTATGATGTGAGCCTTGGGCCCTATTTTGGTCCCTGAGCCTATCTCCACATCATCATCAATAATTACAAAAGGCCCGATATCCACATCCTCTGCTATTTTTGCCTTTAAAGAAACAATTGCCGTATTGTGTATCATAAGCACCCTGTTAAGTAATTTTTATCCCGCGACCATCGCCATCATGTCAGCCTCTGCCGCGAGCTGCCCGTCTACGAATGCCTCGCCGCGGATTTTGCCTATTTTGCCCTTAAATTTTTCTATTTTAATTTTAAAGGTCAGCGTATCTCCCGGCACCACGGGTTTGCGGAATTTAACCCCGTCAATTGACATGAAATATATTGATTTGCCCTGCTGCCCTTCAAGTTTTTTCATCAGCAGCACGCCGCCTGTCTGCGCCATGGCCTCGACTATGAGCACGCCCGGCATTATGGGTTCCCCGGGATAGTGCCCCTGAAAAAACCACTCATTCATCGTGACGTTCTTGATTCCGGTTATGGAATCCTCTCCGATTTCCGTAATTTTGTCCACCAGCAGCATCGGAAACCTGTGGGGAATCAATTTCATTATTTCTTTTACGTCCATCATAAAAAGTTTACCTCCTGTTTAAATTACGAATTCGTCATTCGCCATATTTTTTCCGCCATGTTCACATTCTGTTCATGCCCCGTCTTTACCCCTATTACCAGCATGTTTATCCTTTGATTCAACAGCGCGAAATCCCCCGTCATGTCGAGGAGCTTGTGTTTCGTCAGTTCCTGTTTCATCCTGTATTTTGTATTTACAGGCTTTCCGTTGTCTATCAGTATGGCGCTGTTTTCGTCCGCGCCTTTTATCAGGCCTGCTTTCATGAGTGTTTCAATCTCATTTTTAAACCCAAAAGTCCTCGCAGATGCGATTTCTTTTTCAAATGACCCCGGTTTCAATACAAACTCTGATTCTTCAGGCGCAATTCCCATAGCACTAAAATCAGAGAAATACACGAATTTTTGCTTCGGATAAGGCAGGGCTGCCATGTATTTCCCGTTTTCTTTTATTATCAAAGGTTCTTTGAGTTCTTGAACCGAAACTTCCACAGCCTGCGGCGTAACACCCGCTTTTTTTACGGCTTTCACATACGCTGCAGCGCTTCCATCCGAGCACGGCGGTTCTATGCCCTCAATATCAATGATTACATCATCAACAAACATCCCTTTAACAGCAGCAAGTAAGTGCTCTACGGTATGCACTTCGCTTTTTCCAAACTTAAGCGAAGTGCCCCGCTTGGTGTCAAAAACAAGCCCGGGGCTCACCTTGTATTCTTCATTGCCGTTTCTGATTACTATCCCGCTGTTTGACTGCGCGGGCGAGAAAGTGACTTTTGAAAGAACGCCTGTATGCAGCCCCCTGCCTTCAACCGACGCACTGCCTTTTAACCCGTTTCGTATCATTTTTCCTTCAGCTTTTCTATCTCTTTTTCAATAAGCTTAACTCTGTCAAAATAATCAGAGAGTTTATTAACCCTGGCCTGGTTTTTTCTTTCGTCCATTATCGGCCTTGCAGGAGTCCCTGTTACCACAGCGCCGGCAGGTACGTCTTTTACAATTCCCGCCTGCGAACCTATCATGGCTTTGTCCCCTATGTTCACGTGGTCTCCGACACCCACCTGCCCCCCGAGTATGCAGTACTTCCCGATTACACAGCTTCCTGACACACCTGTCTGGGCGGCTATCATGGTGCCTTCGCCTATCACACAGTTATGCGCTATCTGTACCAGATTGTCTATCTTTACACTGTCTTCTATTATGGTTGAGCCGAAAGCAGCCCTGTCTACCGTTGTATTTGCGCCTATTTCTACGTTTTTACCCGTGACCACCCGGCCTACCTGCGGTACTTTAATTATGCCTTCTTCAGCAGGTACAAATCCAAAACCGTCGGCGCCTATGACCGCATTTGCGTGTATTATGTTCTCTTCGCCGATGACGCAGTTGTCGTATATTTTTACGCCGGGGTTAAGAACTGTGTTCTTTCCTATCTTACAGTTTTTCCCTACAAAACTGCCGGCAAGCATCACACAGCCGGCCTCCAGAACAGAACCCGCGCCGACAGAACAAAATTGCGCCACATGCGCAGATTCGTGAACAGAAGCGGTTTTATCAGCCAAAGCCAGAGGCGAAACACCCGCCGCATAAGACTCCGCGGGAAAAAAAAGCTTCACAACATCTATGGATGCCCTTTTAGGGTCTTTAACCGCAATCAGCGTCCTGCCTTCAGCAGAAAAACCGTGCGGTACTATCAGCACAGCGGCCTTTGAATCCGCCGCCTGCGCGGCAAACTTGCCGGAAAGAACAAAACTCACTTCGTTCTCAGCCGCATTCTTTAAATCGGAAATGCCGGCAACCATTATGCCGGCATTTCCTTTTATCTCTCCGCCCAGTTTCAGGGCAAGTTCGGATGCTGATATCTCCATTGACGTTACTACTTGTTCATTTCCTTAATTACAAAAGCCGTGATGTCATCACCGCCGAACAGCATGCTTTCCCGTTCAAAAACATAATCATATCCCTTTTCTTTTGATATCTTAACAACAATGGCCCTAATCTCGTCCAGAATCTGGGAGTACATTTCTTTTTCGCGCGTCAGCAGTTTCTGCTGTATCTCCATTGCTTTCTGCTGAAGAG
This sequence comes from uncultured Spirochaetia bacterium, assembly GCA_964349515.1. GTDB lineage: Bacteria > Oederibacteriota > PGYV01 > PGYV01 > CAYGHG01 > CAYGHG01. The sequence continues at coordinate 10,066 of CAYGHG010000036.1, read as the reverse complement.
CCTGTGCTTTTCTCTGAAGGTCAAGTTCCATCTCGTCTGCTTTTTTCTTGTCAAGCACGGAACGTTTTTTCTTCAGGTCATTGCTCGCGTTGATCAGTGTTTCCTGCTCTTTTTCAAGCGCCTTTTTCTCCGCGTCAAGCTCCTTTTGCAGGGCCTCTTTGGCTTTCTTTGTCCCGCTGTAAGCCGTAAAAACCTTTTCCCTGTCAACATAACCAATCTGCAGTGCATAAGCGCCGAGGGAGAAAGCAAAAACCATCAGCATAGCCATAACAATTACTTTTTTCATGATGCGCCTCCTTATATTTAGAATATGTTTCCTATGTTAAAGTGAATCTTTCCGCCCTTTGCCGCCTTTGACGGAACAAGCCCGTAACCGTAATCAAGCCTTAGAACCATAACAGTGCCGGGAATAGTCAGCCTTATGCCTGCTCCCACGGCAGAGTAAAGGAAGGGATTTGTCCAGTCCACCTCGTCAGCGTTTGCCCAGCAGTTTCCGCTGTCGTAGAAGACAGCCGCTGTCAGCGTCCTCTCCACCAGCTTTATCTTGTATTCGGCGTTAAACACCATCAGGAAGTCTCCGCCGCCGAGAGGCCCGAGAGCGCGCTCTTCATAGCCCCTGACCGTGTCAGTTCCGCCGCAGTAAAACTTTTCCGTAACAGGCAGCGCCGCGTTTCCATAACTGTAATTGTAAGCGGTGCCACTGCCCACTTTTGCGTGAAGCGCGAGAGCTGTTCTCCAGATGGAAGGCACGAAATACCTCACATCAGCAACAGTCTTGATGTAGTTAAAATCCCCTCCGAGCCAGCCTCCGCCTAACTGCATTGAAAACGAAGCGTAAACACCCCTGCTGGGGTCAAAAACATCATCCCTGTCGTCATAAACATACATCGGGGTTATTGAGCTTATCTGGCTCTTGCCCTCGCCGACTATTCCGGCAAGAACAGGGTCTATGTTTGAATACTTGTCTTCCTGATAGCGGTATGTAAGAAAAGCCCTGTGCTCGTCCCCGAAACGCCTTCCAAAACTTAAGTTGAATCCGTAAGTGTCGAGGTCATACCCCTGGTTATTGTATGAATTACGTTTGTAAACATTCCACAAATCGGCTCCAAAAGATGTCGCCGTATCAAACAGCCAAGGGTCCTTGTAAGAGAGCTGCCAGCTCTGCTTGTCAGAACCAAACTGCACATCAGCGCTGAAGGCCTTGCCCTCTCCAAACAGATTTGACTGCGAGAGCTGCACATAGCCGACCAGCCCTTCAACCGTAGAAAAACCGGCTCCGAGGCCGATGTTTCCGGTCTTTCTCTCTGTTACCTCAAATACGAGATTGAGCCTGTCCATATCCACCTGCTCCGTATCTATCACCACATTGTCAAAGAAACCGAGGTTGTATATTTTCTCCTGGGCTTTTCTGATTCTGTTGGAATCAAAAGGCTGCCCCTCAACAATGGGTATTTCGCGGCGAATTACTTTTTCAAGCGTAACATAGTTACCCCTGATTTTTATCTCGTTTACATAGGCTATGGGGCCCTCTGTTATTTCAAGCGCTATGATTACATTCCCTATATCGTCATCATAAACAAAATTTTCCTTTATCTGTGAAAAAATATAACCGCTGCCCGCGTAAAGATTTCTGACCGAAGCCACATCCCGCTCAAACTGCACCCTGTTAAAGGGCCTTTCGGGTTTGAGTTCCATAGCCTCAAGTATTTCCTCGTCCGAATATTTCTGCATCCCCGAAACCGACAACTCTTTCACCATATAGCGTATGCCTTCGTTTACAGGAATGTTGATATTAATGGCATTTGCGGCACGCTCAAAGCTTACAAACTCTTCCACTATCTTTTTAGCGTTTATGTCTATCTCGCCGAATGAATACCCGTTAATCTTAGCCTTTACATACCCCTCCTCATAATAGAGGACAAGTATTTTTTTAAGGTCAGAAACGAATTTCTCGTCGTTAAACACGCCGCTCTGGAACCAGCCCTCTTCTTTTGTTTCCATCACGCCCTTTATCTTGTCTATGCCAAAAGCGCGGTTGCCCGAGGCTGTAATCTGTTTTACCTTCATCTTATCGCCTTCGTCGACAACAACGGTTATATCAGCCATCTTTTTCTTTTTTCCGCCCTCTTCCTTTTCAATCTCTTTGATTTCATAATCTATTTTGGCGTAATAGTAGTTTTTGTCCCTGTAAAGTTTCTCAACCCGCTCAAGAGCCCTGCGCATCTTATAGTCGTCAAAATACCCTCTTTCCTTTATTATGTCCATTTTGTCCAGCTCATCTTCGGTTTCGGGCTCTTCCCTTGAAACAGAAGGCGCTTCATCTTTTTCAGAAAGCTTGTTTTTAATATCCCCGTCGCTTATGTCTGTATTACCCCTGACAAATATTTTATTTACAAGCGGCTTCTCGGATACTTCTATTACCAGCACTGTTTTGCCGTCAATTTTATCCATGCTGAACCTGATGTCTTCAAAACGGCCGGTGGAATAAAGCGTTTTAATGTCTTCCCTGGTTTTATACATCGAATAAACCGTGCCGGTCACATATGAGATTTTCTGCATTATGAATCTTTCTTCCACCGTTTCATTGCCCTTTATTACGATTTCCTCTATTATTTCATCATCGTCAAAAGCGGTGCTTATCACGGCGGCGTTGAGGCAGGCCGCACCGAAAAAAGCCGTAAATATAAGCGTCATCACTCTCTTCATCATAAGTATTTATTTCCTCCTAAGCAGTTTTGTCATACGAAAAACTCGCTTATTATAGCACAGCACAGGGATAATTCAACGTAAAAAGAATTTATATTGCTTTAAAATGTCAGGATTTAGACGCTGCGGCCCTCCGGTAGGTTGCGTATTACCCTGCCGGGAGCCCGGATGGCCCCGCGCTATTCCGAGGCCGCGGTATAGAGGAGGTTTTCACGGGAAATATGGCTCTCCACGCTGATTGCTTTGTCCTCGCCGAAGTATTTCTCCCATTTTTTATATCTGGAGGGAGGTATGATTGCGGATGATACAAAGTGCCGCGGAAGGCCCGGCACACGTACGAGCCTCATCCCCGCTTCTTTCGGGGTGCGGCTGCCCTTTTTGTTGTTGCAAGAGCCGCAGGCGGTTACGACATTGGACCAGTCGTTGGGCCCTTTTCTGCTGCGGGGCAGCACATGGTCTATGGTGGGCTTTGCCATCTGCACGCCGCAGTACTGACAGCGGTAGTTATCCCGGGCAAAAACCGCCTTTTTGGAAAACTTCGGCCGCGCGTAAGGCTTCTTTACGAAGTAAACAATCTGTATCACCGAAGGAATTTTTATTCTGGACCGTATTGTTGAGAGATATTCGGAGCTGTGTTCAACTACATTGGCTTTGTTTGCGAAAATAAGTTTGACGGCGCGGCGCGCCGTAAGGATAGTCAGAGGCTCATATGTTGAGTTCAGCAGTAAAACGCGTTGGTCAACTTCCATATCCGATCACCTCGGTATTTATTACGGCTATTTTACTACAAGAAGATAAATTTTGCAATTTTAAACAAGTGTTGGATTTATTTATAACTAGTGTGTATCAAACACGAAAATTTCCTCTCCCTTTCGGGGAGAGGATTTAAGGTGAGGGGAGTTTTTGTTTGCAGGGTTTATAGAACGCCGGTGGTATTTGGGAACTGTGTGGATGTGTGGCTATTATTGCTGCCTCCCGCACCCGTAGGGGCGATGCGGTGCGTCGCCCGCAAAAAAGATTTCAACTTTGCCCTGTTTGTTTTTACAGTTCCAAAAATCAATCGCCAAGGCACTCTCCGGCACCGTCTTTTTCATCACACCGTCTTTTTCATTCCGATCGTAGAGAGACGGGCCTCCGCGCCCGTCTCGTCTTTGTTTGTCTTAATGTTTCTTTTCTCTTTCCTGTCCCGCTCTCAATCTATATTCCGCAAAGCCCCTGCCAATCACTTTCAAATTCCGGCCAAAAGTATTAAAGCAGCCTCCGGCACCGTTTTTTACCAGCCCGAATCACTCACCAGCTGAAATCGTCGTAATATACGTTGCCTGACCAGTTGGCGCTTGCAGCGTCTTTCTTATAAAATTGCAGACTAACAACGGTCGTGTAAGTAACTGTGGACGGAACCGCGAACGTCAGTTGGTTCCACCCCGCTGAAGCCAGGTCCGGCCCGTATATCTTTCTCCACGTGGTATCATACAACCATAAAATTGTCCCGTAAGCCGGCGTAATGGGAGCAAGGTCTGCGGGAACCCAAAAATTAAAACTCATTATTTTGTCCGTCACATCCGCGGCCGGATTGAAGGCTTTCCTGAGGTTCGCCCTGGCTTCTGCAACGACTTCACCATGAGTTGTAATGTTTGCGGTGCCGGAAATTAACCCCGCGCCCGTACGTGCGAGTCCTGAGTCAATTACGTGCGCAATCTGCATCGTTGCATTTTCCGAGAACCATCCGTCAAGGCCGGCTTCAAAGCCCTGGCTGTAAACCATTGTAGCTGTAGCTGTAGCTGTAGTAGTCGCAGTAGCCGTAGCAGTGGATTCTACAGTATTCTCCTGCGCCGGGCCGGCCATGGGTTCAGTATTTTTTGTGCAGGACATGAAAGAGACTATAACCAGTAAAACTGCCATTGCCAAAAGTACATGTTTCATAAAATCCTCCTGTTTTTTCAGAGCCAATAATACATCGCACCGAATTTTTCATTCTTATATTACCACAAAAACCGAATCGGTAAGCCCGGAAATCCGGCTTAAGAAGGAAGACAAGAAGAAACCAAAACCGGCGTCAGTCGCCTTCCTCGCCCTAACCTTCACACCCGTCTTCCTTCCCTTTTTTATCCCTTATCCTCAGTCTTTACCTGCTTTTCCATTAATACATGGGAAACATTGGGCGTAATCATCTCTTTTTTGTACTCTTTATACCCCATTTTGCCGTACATCCCGATCAGATGCGTGCTTTTGTGCCCCGTAAAAAGCTCAAAACGCCTGCAATCAGGAAAAGAATTTTCAATTGCCGCCATCATCTGCCTCGCGATTCCCTGCCTGCGGAAATCCGGGTGCACAATAACCCTGCCGATAAAACAAGTCCCTTCTTTTTCATAACCCCGCACAGAACCCGCAATCCTGCCCTCTTTAATGCATTTAAGTACAGTTTGAGTCTGTATCTGCTCCCGCATGGATTCAATACTCTGTATCATGGGAGGCATCCCCGGCTCGCCATAATACTCCGCAATTTCTTTATAACAAAGTTTTTGCAGAGCCAGTATCTCATCTGCATCCTGTATTTGTGCTTTTGTAAAATCCATAATCCATCCTTATCAATCGTATTTAAAGTGCAGTTCAATCCAATTGCAGAGAGGGCCTCTCCCCTGCACTCGTATTTCTTGCCCTTCACGTTGACCGTTGAACTTTTTTCTTCTTAACTTCGCACCTTTAGACTCGTCTTTTCCCTATTCCTCATCCTCAGTCCCATTGTCCGTAAAGTATTAAAGCAGTCTCGGGTACTGTCTCAACCCCTCTAAGGGCAGATAACCGGTGCGTCCAAAGAATTCAATGGGTCAGGGTATCCAACCGTAAAATCGCTGTTGTTATTGTTTGTGTCCTGGCATCCGCTGCTTTTTCGCGCGCAGCCCTGATTGATCAGGACAGAACCTACCGGCGAAGAACCTTCCCAGCAGCTGACTCCGCCGGCGCCTCCATAACCTACAAAATCTTTTACAGCAGCAGCCGGGCATCCGTAGGCGGCAAGCGGCACATTAGAAGTCTGGTCATATAGATAGAACTTTCCCGCATTGTGGGCAATACTCATGCCGGCTGCCGACGCGTCATGAGCCGGCAGCGTGCTGCCGTCCAGGCCGGGGCCGTACATCCGTATAAGATAATACCCGCCGGCCTGTATAGTAGCGTTAAGTGTAAGTTTGGAACTTATCGTTGTTCCGGAGCCGGTGGCATACTGTATGCTCCAGTTGCTCATCGTCACCGCGCAGTCTGACCTGTTGTGCAGGACGACGAAATCGTAGTTGTACGCAGCGCCTGCCACAGAAGAACTGGCCCCGCCGTATATCTGGCTAATAACCACCTCACTCCCGGAATAGCTGCAGTTAAGCGGTGTCGGAGTAATGGTCGGCGTGTAAAACGGCGTATTCGTGGCTGTAGCGGTATGTGTCGCTGAAACAGAAGCTGTCGGAGAAACTGTCACGGTTGGTGTGCATGTCCGGGTTTCGGTTCCGGTGGGCGTATCAGTGCGGGTCATAGTGCCTGTGCCGGTAGCTGTCACGGTCGGGGTAAAAGTCGCGGTGCAGGTATCCGTAGCTGTAGTCACTATGCTCTCGGTAAAAGTGGATGAACTGCCGGGCGTGCTTGTCGCAGAAAAATAGGGCGTGGCGGTATTGTCCGGTGTCTTTGTCAGAGTAGCGGTAACCGTCTGCGTGAGCGTCGGTGCGGCAGGTGTTATCGCAGGCCCTGTCGGAAACCTCTTACTGCAGGATAGAGCCGATAAACCGGCCAAAAGCAATAAAATCACACAACAGATTTTTCTCATGTTACATTTCATCTTTCCCTCCTAAATTAATTTTCATCGCAAGCCCCCGCCTATAAGATAGTGTATATCGTTGAATGATTATAATGAAAACCTCACACCGTGCCTTGACTCAAGACATTATAACAAAAACACCCTTATTCTATTAGTAATTTCTTTAAAACTGCACATTCATCAACAATTTTCCATTATTAGTAAATAATATAATAATATTTCAAGCAAAAACTATGTATTCACTAACAAATAACAAATTTGCTGTTTTTTATTGCCATTTCCGGTTGTAATGTCTTGAGCCTGCAGCAAGCTTTCAGCTGACAAGTGAGTCAAAGCACGGTGTCGCTATCAACCTCAAGCCCGGTATGGTTTCTAAAAAACGAATGATAATTATCCGTCTACAAAAAGAAAATTTGCAGTGGCACTGCATAATTTCATCATACCAAATCAACTCCACCACCGCGCCCAGACAAGCCTGTCAACCGGCATGTCCGCCGTAGTTCCATCCCAACGTCCCAGCGATGCTGCCATGCTGCCGTAGTCTGCCAAGCATCTAAGCGTCCAAGCCTCCAACCCTCTGTTCTTATCGATGCTGCCGTCGTTTGCCGCCCCTCTACCCCTCAATCCCACTTATCATCTTAACCACCTCCCCATAATCCTCCAGCGCCACCAGTTCTTTCTTTATCTCTCCTATGCCCTCAAACCCCTTGAAGTATCTGCCGTAATATTTTCTCATTTCCATAATCCCCCTCCCGCCTTTAAACTCATGCAGCAGTTCGAGATGTCTCAGCGCTGCTTTTACCCGCTCGCTCCTGTCAGGATGCCACCCTTCCTCGGCAATCTCCCTGAATATGAACGGATGCCCTATGGCGGCGCGGCCTATCATCATTGCGTCGCAGCCTGTTTCCGTTTTCATGCGCAGGGCGTCCTGCCTCGTATTAATATCCCCGTTGCCTATGATAAAGAGTTTTGATTTTTCTTTGAGTTCCTTGATATGGCTCCAGTCTGATTTCCCCGTAAACATCTGCGAGCGCGTCCTCGGGTGCAGGGTTATTATTGATACCCCGTTGTCTTCCGCTATCCGCGCCATCTCCATGAAGTTTACCGTATCAGCGCACCAGCCGCTGCGCATCTTAATTGAAACGGGTATTTTTTTGACCGCGCTGACAGCGGCCTTTATGGTTTCTTCGACTGATTTCAAATCCTTGTGGTGAAAAGCCCCTGCATTTGCTTTTATGACTTTCTGCACGGGGCAGCCGAAGTTTATGTCAACCAGGTCAAACCCGAGCGACTCTGCAATCGCGGCGGCGTCGTGAAAACGCGCCGGGTCATTGCCGAACAGCTGTATGCCTATCGGATGTTCGCTTTTGTCAAAGTAGAGGAGGTGTTTGATGCGGTCAAGCCCGCGCCGCGTCATGGAGTGTATGCTGACCATCTCCGTATAGACGAGAGAAGCGCCGTATTCGCGGCTTAATTTTCTAAAAGGGTAGTCGGTATAGCCCGCCAGCGGGGCCAGAATATATGGATTTTCCCTTACTGCGTCAAACAGGGTCATCTTCGCCGCGTTTGATTTTCTTGCCCTTCATGCCCTTTATTTTTATCTCAGCATCTGTCACCTGTTTGCTGACAACAGCCATTATCCTGTTTATCACCAGAAACACGAGCATTATAGCGGCTGCAGAAACCGCAGCGAGGTAGTACATCCCCATACCCACGGCTATCCCTATGCCGGCTACCGCCCAAAGGCTGGCCGCAGTGGTAAGCCCACGCACGTTTCCGCCCGACTGTATTATGGTGCCTGCGCCCAGGAAACCTATTCCGGTCACTATCTGCGCGGCTATCCTGCCCGGGTCAACAGGCGTCTTGTCGCCGTACATCAGGAATATATTCAGTGAAGCGAGCGTAAATATCGTGGATCCGAGGCCCACGAGTATATGCGTCTTGGCGCCTGCCGGCTTGTGCCTCAGTTCCCTGTCGAGCCCTACCAGGCCGCTTAACACCACTATTACAGCTATCTTTATCGCTATCTCCTGTTCCGACATTTTTCCCTCCGCATTAGATTTTCAAATCAGCAACAGCCTCTACGTCAAAACCCGACTCAAAACCCGCTTTCAGCCTCATATAACCTGCATAGCCAATCATTGCGGCGTTATCAGTGCAAAGCGCCATCGAAGGCACATAAACTTTTATTCCCCTCTCCGCTCCCATTTCCGTTATTTCTTTTTTAAGAAAGGCATTTGCCGCGACTCCGCCTGTTATGGCTATCCGCCCGAGCCGGTGCTCCTCAAGGATCCTCTTCATTTTGTTTCTTATTGACCGCGTTATTGTTTTTTGAAATGCGGCCGCAATGTCATTTACCGTTATTTCCCCGTTTTCAAGTTTCTCTTTATTCCTCTGCACGTAGTATAGCACCGAAGTCTTGAGCCCGCTGAAAGAAAAATCAAAGCTTTTGTCCTTCATCTGCGCCTGCGGGAATACAATTTTTTTATCGTCCCCCAAAGCCGCGGCCTTTGAGACAGAGGGCCCTCCGGGGTAAGGCAGCCCCAGCAGTTTGGCGGTCTTGTCAAAAGCCTCTCCTGCCGCGTCGTCGCGGGTTGAAGCTATGAGTTCGTAATCCCCCACCGCCTTTGCGGCATATATGTTTGTATGCCCCCCTGATATAACAAGCCCCAGATAAGGAAAATCAAAATCAGGAAACTCAATAAAAGGAGAAAGCAGGTGGCCTTCTAAGTGGTTTACGGCAATCAGTTTTTTGCCCAGGCTGAAAGCCGCGGCCTTTGCATACGACACCCCGACGATAAGCGAGCCCGCAAGCCCGGGCCCGTATGTAAAGGCTATGGCGTCAATGTCTTTAAAACTCATACCCGCCTTTTCAAGCGCCTCCCCCACAACAGGCACAATCTTGTCCATATGCTCACGAGCCGCAATTTCAGGCACAACGCCGCCATAAACCCTGTGAGAGTCAATCTGAGAATAAATAATATTTGAAATCAGCGCCCCGTCCCGAAGCACAGCAGCCGAAGTCTCATCACAAGAAGTCTCAATCCCAAGCACTATCATTGTTTTTTCTCCTTATCTAAAAGTCTTTTCTAACCCCCTTTCTCAAAGGTGGGCAGGGGGGATTTGCCGTAGTAGTTCAGAGTCTACAGTTCAGAGTCTACAGTTTACAGTTTACAGTTTACAGTCTACAGTTTACAGTCTACAGTCTACAGTTTAAGTACCAGCCATGCTGCGATGCAGCCGCAGTTACCGTCGCGTCCAAGCCTCTGTTCTTCTCGATGCTGCCATGCTGCCGTAGTTTGCCATGCTGCCGTAGTTTGCCATGCTGCCGTAGTCTGCCATGCTGCCGTAGTCTGCCATGCCGCCGTAGTCTGCCATGCCGCCGTAGTCTGCCATGCCGCCGTAGTTTGCCATGCTGCCGTAGTTACTAACCCTCCAGCCCTCCAACCCTCTGTTCTTCTCGATGCTGCCATGCTGCCGTAGTTTGCCATGCCGCCGTAGTCTGCCATGCTGCCGTAGTCTGCCATGCTGCCGTAGTCTGCCATGCTGCCGTCTTCT
>CAYGHG010000035.1:3302-22820 GCA_964349515.1 uncultured Spirochaetia bacterium | reverse complement strand
CTTGAAAAAGACGGAAAGCATTAATAATTAGTATTTCAATAAACCATGTTGCGGAGGTTTTATGAAACGGATAATAATTACGGCGGTTTTGGCAGCCTTTTTGGGCGGCTCTGCTTTTGGCGCGGGGGATTATGGAACGCCCGGCGAATTCTTAAACTGGGGAGCCGGAGCGCGCTCGCTCGGTATGGGCAAGGCATTTACCGGCCTTGCTGATGACTCGGCCGCTATTTACTACAACCCGGCGGGGCTTGCCATACAGAATCCGCTTCAGATCAGCCTTATGCATGTATTTCTTTTTGAAGACACTATATTTGATTTTGCGGCTGTTACATACCCGCTGCAGGGGGTAGGCACCTTTGGGCTGGCTTACGTACGTCTGAGTTCGTTCGGTTTTGATGCCCGCGACAGCAGCTGGTCGTTACTTAACGAGTCTTTTGACATCGCGCAGCAGGCTGTAATAATTTCATACGCAAGGGAAGTTTTCAGCTGGATGAGTGCAGGGATTAACCTCAAGATGATACACCAGACCGTGTTTGACAAGAGCGGGATGGGTTTTGGGGCTGATTTAGGGCTGCTCTTTACCCCCGCTGAATATGTCAGTTTCGGGCTCAATATAATGAATGCCGTGCCCGCGGGAATTAAACTCGACCAGGAACAGGAGGCTATGCCGATTATTATCAAGACCGGCGTTGCGCTGAAACTCTGGGGCGAGAAGGTAATACCTGTGTTTGATATGGAGCAGGAATTGTCTGGAAAAGACCTGAAATTCAGGGCAGGCCTTGAGGTCTGGCCCATACAGCAGGTGGCTATTAGGGCGGGTATAGACGAGACTGAGCTTACTTTCGGGCTGGGCGCAAGATGGAAACCTTATCAGGCGGATTATTCAATATCAATACAGGAACTCGGGCTTACCCACAGGGTTTCTTTTGGGCTGGCTTTTGGAGGATTTGACATTAATCTGTCGGCTGAACCTAAGATTTTCTCTCCGGTTGGAATCAGAAAAAATACCACAATAACGATATATGCTCTTACCAAATTTCCGATAGACGAATGGGAACTTAATATAATGAACGAAGACGGTGACCCTGTAAGGACCTACAGCGGCGACGACAATCCGCCTGCCATGGTAATCTGGGACGGCAAGGACGACCGCGGGCTGCCGGTATCTGACGGCGAGTACACCCTTCAGATGAAGGTAATAGACAAAAATAAAAATAAAATAGAGTCGGGCACGGACAGGGTAAAGATATCAAGTTCCATACCGCTTCAGCCCGGCACCATCCGGTTAGAAGAATAAAACGGGAGTGTGATTATGAAATCAGCAAAAAAGATTTTACTATGCCTGCTGGCGGCAGCTTTTGTGACCTGCGGCTATGCGAGGGATCTTGACAAAGAACTGGACAAGAACTGGAATTTGGTGCTTGAGGCCTATAAAGCCGCGCCAAATACCGACGCTACTCTTGAAAAAATAAATAATTTTGTGGAACGGTGGAAAGATTCCAACAGATTTGAGGCATCCCGCGCGCTGTATCTGGGCGGGCAGATACATTACAAGGCGAAAAAGTATCAGAGGGCGCACGATTCTTTCAAAAACCTTGTTGACAGGTTCGGCAACTCGCCTTACGCGGACAGCGCAATGTACAAGATGGGCGAGTGCCTTTACAACATGGGAAAATACACAGAGGCAGTGGAACAGTGGAACAGGTTCCGTTTTAAATATACGAACAGCCTGTTTGCGATGGAGGCGGTTTATGGAATAGCGCTTTCATACCTGAATTTAAAAGAATACAAGAAGGCTGACAGGGATTTGACATCTTTCCTTGAGAAAAACAGCCACTACGCAAAAGACGACAAGATAAGGCTGGTCGGAGGCGTCATTGATTTTTTTCTTGATAAAAATGAAGAGGCCATAATCAAGCTTAAAGGGATTGACGCGGACACGGCTTATTACTATTACGGGCACAGCCTGCTCAAAACAAACAAGTACAGGGACGCTGCGGCCGCCTTTAAACGCATCGGAGACAGCTATAAGAACAGCAAGTTTTCGGAAAGTGCGCTTTACAACAAAGCGGAAGCGTTTTACAAAGGCGAAAACTATGACGCGGCCTCCCAGGATTACGCGGATTTTATGAAGCGCTTTCCAGGCAGCAAACTCGCTCCGTATGCGCAGTTCAAGCGCGGCTCTTCGCTTTTTAGGGACAAAAAATACAAAGCTGCAGGAGCTGCTTTTCTTGAAGTTTTAAACGGCTCGGGTGACAAGAGGGTAAAGGCGTATGCACAGTACCTTGCTGCGGAATGCCAGAGGATATCGGGGGATAATAAAACAGCCCTTGCTTCATACAACAAAGTAATTTCTAATTATCCCGAGATATTTGAAGTGTTTTCCTCTTCCCAGCTGAAAGGCGCATGGTGCATGATATCGCTGGGAAATCCGGAAAAGGCAGAGGAGCTTCTTTCATCTTTTACCCAGCAATTTATAACACACGACAGCCTGCCGCTGGGCTACTACCTGCTCGGCACCGTTCACTACAATAAGAAACTTTACGGGCAGGCAATACAGTCGTATAAGTTTCTGCTTGATAAATTCAAATATTCCGACCTGACAGAGGCAGCCCTGCTGATGACGGCGCTCAGCTACTACAACCAGGGGCACTACAGCCTGCTCGTAAGCGACACTTCGCAGATGCTTGAGGTGCTATCTGCCAAGTTCCGGTCGCCGCAGTCAAATGTCCGGGCGCGCTCTTATTTTTATCTGGGTATGGCTTATTTTAAAATGGGCATGTACGTGCCGGCCTCACGAGCTTTTAGGGAGATAATAGACAAGTACTATGACAGCGATATAACGGCTGAGGCCAGGGCAAACCTCGCGTGGTGTTATTATGAGCTTGAAAATTACAAAGCCGCCAGGACTATGGTTAAAGACATGCTCTCGAGCCAGAATATCCCCCCCCAGGCGCGCGCTGCGGGCGAACTGTTAAACGCCCACTCTTTTTTCAATGAAAAAGATTATGACAAGGCTTCTCAGGCTTACGGAGAATTTGCATACAAGCGCGCAAATGACAAGGATTTTGAGCCTGTTGCGGAAGCGCTCTTCCAGCAGGGCAGGGTTTACGAAATTCAGGAGTTTTATAATGACTCCATAAAAGCATGGTCAACTCTTGCGGGCAGATATCCTAAAAGCAAGCGCGCCCCTGAGGCAATATACAGGCTGTCAGACATATACTTCAAGGCACAGCAGTTTGACAAGGCGCTGTTGGGCTTTCAAGAGATAATATCAAAATGGCCCAACGACCCGATAGCCGAGGACGCGATGTTGTCGATTGCAGAAGTCTATTATAACTCAGACCAGGATGTAAAAGCTGTTAAAGCATATGAAGATTTCATGAAAAAATACCCTGACAGCAGAAAAATAGGGAGCGTTGACGAGGGGCGCCAGAGGGCGGAGTTCAAGAAAGCGGACAAGAGGGCTGATCCGAAAATGCTTATGGAGTTTGTCGACAAGTACCCGAATTCTAAGCTTGCCGTGGACGCGCTTTACAGGGCGGGGGAAATATACTACACCACAAACAAAATGGAACCTGCCATACAGTCCTTTACAAAACTGATACAGGACTTCCCGAACGACTCGCTGGCTGTAAACGCGCAGTACTACATAGCAGCCTGTAATGAGGCGCTTGAGAGGACAGATGACGCCATCAATGCATACAAAGCGTTTATAAAAAATTACCCCAGGCACGAGCTTGCCTCGGACGTAACGTTCAGGCTGGCTACGGCGAATTATATGACCAAAAATTTTGCTGATGCGGTTTTTTATTATGACCGGATAGCGGAAAAATATCCGGGTTCGGAATATGCAAAAAACGCCCTTTACAACTCGGCGCTTGCGTATATGGAGCTTAACAAAGTAAATGACGCGATCAGGTATTACAAAGAATTTGCGAAACAGTACCCTGATGACCCAAAATCAAAAGAGGTACCGGCGCAGGTAGCGGGCATGCTGCTTGAACAGAAACGCTATGCCGAGGCAGTGGCTGCCTATGAAGAACTTTATGCGGCGGCAAAGGATGATACGCAGAAATCAGAGGCGCTCTACAGAATAGGCGACATATATTCGTCGCAGGAAAACTCGGCAAAGGCCGTAGAGTCATTTGAAAAACTGATAGATGCCAAGCCTTTAAACAGTGTGTACCGTGTGACGGGGCTTGTAAACCTCGCGGCGCTTTACGAAGAAAGAAAAGACTGGGTGGCGGCTGTAAAGGTTTACAGGGCTATTGCCGGCAGCGGGGGCCAGGCTGATTATGTGGAAGGCGCAAAAGCCAGAATGATTGAAATAAAAGCTGTCTATCCCGATCTTTTCAAGGCTGAGGAAAAACCGGCTCCTGCGGCTGAAGAGCCGAAAGAAGGCGCAAAAAAAGAGGCAAAGCCGGCTGCAAAGCCCGCGGCAAAATCAACAAAAAAATGAGATCTTAAATAAAATTCCCAAGGAGGAAGAGTAATGGAGAATGCAGGTTTTTCAATTGATTTAGTGCACATTATCCTGATAAGTCCGGTTATTATGATCATGATAGTGCTGTCAATCGTGGTTGTGGCTGTAACTATAGAAAGGGCGTTATTTTTTTCCAAAAGAAAACTTGATTCGGATGTTTTTGTCGCAAAAATAAAAAGTTTCATTGTGGACGGGGATTATGAAGGAGCCATAGAGTTATGCAAAAAAAGCAAAGGGCCGATACCCATGGTGGTTAAAGACGGCCTTGAAGAAAGAAAACTGCCGCGCGAGGAAGTGTCCAAAGTAATGGAATCCACAATGGCGGAGCAGAAACTGAACATGGAAAGGTATGTCCCCATACTCGGCACGCTCGGGAACACCTCTCCTTTTATAGGGCTGCTCGGGACTGTTATAGGGATCATCAAGGCGTTTAAAGATTTGGCCGGCTCTGCGGGCGGCGGGCCTGAGGTTGTCATGCTGGGCATAGCCGAGGCGCTTATAGCGACGGCTGCAGGCCTCGCGGTAGCCATACCTGCCGTCATCATTTTTAACATATTTACGGTAAAAATTAAGAACATAGTGGTTGAGATGGAAACGACCACAAAGAAAGTGCTCGTACTTATGGCAAACTACGCGGAGGTTTCGCATGCAAACAGGCGGAAATGACGGCGGCGGGATTACGGATATAAACGTAACCCCTCTCGTTGACATCGCGCTGGTTCTGGTTATTATTTTTATGGTCACTTCCCCCATGATAGTGCAGGCGGGGATAGTGGTCAATTCTTCCACGGTTACTGCTTCGCACGGCAAGACGACGAAGGAAGAGTCTATACAGCTTAAGATTACGAATAAGGCTTTCCTGATAAATAACAAGGCCGTGCCTGACGACCAGGTTGCTTCGGTATTAAAGGAAAGGCTGGCAAAAAACGAAAAAAAAGTGGTTATGATAAGCTGTGACAGGGACGTGCCTCACGGACGGCTGGTGTGGGCCCTTGATACGGCAAAAATGATGGGCGCTAAATCACTTGCCATAATGCGCGAATCCAGCGACAAGAAATGATAACAGGAGGAAAAAATGCATACAGGCGGTACTGACGGCGGAGCGATTACAGACATAAACGTCACGCCGCTGGTTGACGTGGCTCTGGTTCTGGTAATCATATTTATGGTTACCACGCCTTATATGACACAGTCAAAACTCAGTGTGACGCTGCCAAAGGCGGCGACCGATGAGTATAAAAGCCAGGAATACGTGACGATTACGATAGATAAAGACGGCGACATGAGCGTGAATGAAAAAAATGTTTATACTCCCAAAGAGCTTGAACACCAGTTAAGGGTAAAACTTGCGGGATCCAAGGACAACGTGATAATAATCAAGGCGGATCTTGATTCCAATCACGGGGTTGTAATAGACGCCATGGATACCGCGAAAAAAGTAAAGCCGGAACGTATATATTTCGCTACGCAGCAGAAAAAAGAATAACAGGAGAGGCAAAATGTTTGCAGGAGACCTTAATAGAAAAGGAGTTGTCGCGTCCTATGCCATATCTACGGTGATTCACATATGCATCCTGCTGCTTGTGATTATGTACACAAAAAAGCAGAAGGATCTGCTTTCCGATTATATGCTGACGGAAATTACAATGATACAGGAAATCCCCGATGCTATAGTCCCTCCGAGGCCGGTCGAAATAGAAAAACCAAAGAATTTCTTTGATATGTTAAAAAAAGCCGTGCCGATAAGACAGGAAGCAAAGGTGGAGCTTGCCAAACCCCAAAAACTGGAGCTTGAAAAACCCAAAATGGAAATGAGCAAGCCGCAGGCTTTGTCCCTTGATAAAGAAAAGCTTGATATTAAGCCGGCAATGAAAGCAATAGACCTTGACAACGAAATAGGGCAAAAATCAATATCCCCGCAGATGGTGCAGCAGCAGCTTGCCCTGCAGAAACAGCAGCAGCTTGCCGCTGCTCCCAAGCAGGCTTTGAGCCTTGATGCCAAAAAACCCGGCTCCGCGCTGCCGAGTGCGGCAAGGCCGGCTATCAACGTAGGCGCGGCGAGTTCTGCGGCGCCTCTCAGACAGTCTGCGATAAAGTTAGGACAGCCGACCCCGGAGCCCCAGAAAAAGGCAATAGACTTAAGCGGTTCGGTTAACATTCCTAAAAAAGACGCTCTGCTGATACAAGGGCAGATTTCCGGCAGGAGAATGCTCTCCGCGCCCAAACCTGTGTTCCCGAGATGGGCACAGCAGCAGGGAATAAACGCCAGCGTCACCATATATTTTGTAGTAGTGCCTAACGGAAACGTAAAGGAAAACGCCTATATCGAGGTTTCATCCGGATATGACGAGCTTGATAAAAACGCTCTTGACGCGGTGCTCAGGTTTAAGTTTGAGGCTATAAGTTCCTCAGAGGACCAGTCCGGTTACGCCACGATAAGGTATATGCTTGAATAAGAGGTGAATGAATGAAAAAGTTTTTGATTATTATTGCCGCGTCTTTTGCGCTGTTTTTTGCATCCTCCTGTGCGACTACTGACACGTCTGCTGACAACGGCGGAGTACAGCAAGATGACAGTGCCTCAAAAGAGGTTGTGGTAAAAGGCACGCTGAAAATCAAGATAGAAACCGAAAAACCGGATATTACGGTCAAAACAGACCCCAATGAAGTGGCAACAGGGCTTGTACTGACTGAACAGGAGTTTCTGGGGCTTGCGCCTTCTGATATCAGGGATGCAAAGACCGGCCTGCCTGATACCATATATGAGAGCAGGGCTGACTATAACGCTGATCTTACATTTCTGGAAGAGCTTCCCATATTCAGAATAAGCCCTAAAATGCCTGCGGGTATAGAAATAGAGCGCTGGACATTCCGGGTAACCGACCCTACCGGTACGGCTGTAAAGACCTTGAGAGGCAATGGAGCCCTGCCTAATGAGATAATCTGGGATGGGTTTGATCAGGAAGGCAGGATACTTAAGCTTTCCGCCCCGTATCTTTATACTCTGACCTATATGGACAAAGCAGGTAATCCCGGGTCTACAAGGCGCCAGACGCCGAAAGAAGTGAGTGCAATAAAATATACAAAGGAAAATAAGCTTTACCTTGAGTATTCATACAAGCTTCTTTTTGATTCCAGAAGAAAAGAACGCCTGTCAGAAACAGGGAAAAGCGTGATACTTGAATTGACTGACTACATAAAAATGAGCAATAAATACCCTGTTGAGGTTTTTGTTTACGCAGAGGATGCCGGGCTGGCAGCAGATCAGATACAGACGCTGCAGCTTATTTTTGAAAAAGACCTGAAACTCCCGATGCGTTTTTTCAGCATGAAGGGGATAAAGGACAACAGCGTGCCTAAGAATTACAGGGTGGTATTTGCGCTTCAAAATTAAAAAAAGGAAAACCCTATGATATATTTAAAGTACAGCGGTACAATCAAAGACCGCAGAAAAATTAGGCAGCTTCAGGAGGAGTTTATAGACATCTGCCGCATCAGCGGCTGGAAGCATGAAATAGTGACCGAGAATTTTCAGACGCTGACGATGAAGGGCAAGGCTTCCGGAAAACGCAAGGCGGAAGAAGATGAGTTTGACGACGAATTGAAGACAGTGGCAAGCTCGGAAGTTTACTTAGACGGCATAATAATCAACACCGGGGACGGAGCAGACCCGTTAAAGTTTACTTTTGACAGAAACGGCAGGATATCAACGATTAACTTCTGCACCACCGACACTATAGGTGTGTCGGGAAAATTGACGGTAAAAAAGTTCGAATTCATCTATTATCCGTATATAAAGGTTCTGACGCCCGACCCGGAAAAGCACCGACGCACTGTCAGGATACTGGAGCACATCAAAAAAAGTTACATACCCGACCTGAGGGTCATTGACACCTCTTTTTATTGGAATTCAAAAGACGAAGAGGAACTGAAGGTCAGATTCTGGAAAAGTTTCAGGGGCAAAAACGCTATCAGGTAGCACCGGAAAAACCGCCCAAAATCTACTAGAGCCCGGAGGGTTTTATGAAGCGCATATGTGTAATGACTACAGGAGGCGATGCCTCGGGGATGAACGCCGCTATAAGGGCGGTAGTAAGGACAGCGATCGGAAATAACCGCGAGGTTTTCGGGATAGAAGAAGGCTTCAGTGGGCTGGTCAACAATAAATTCATTGAAATGTCGCTGAAAAGCGTCGGCGGTATCATTAACACGGGCGGAACCATACTCCAGACAAAGCGGATGAAGGAGTTTCACAAAAGGGAGACACGCGAGATTGCCTATAAACATCTTGCTTCCATGCGTGCTGACGGGCTTGTGGTGATAGGCGGTGACGGCTCGAGGATGGGCGCTTATACGATAACCAAAGAGACGGGAATACCGACAGTTTTCATACCGGGGTCCATAGACAACGACGTATATGGGACCGATTATACTATCGGTTTTGACACTGCTGTAAATGTAGGGCTTGACGCCATAGACAAGATAAGGGATACCGCAGCTTCCCACGAGAGAATATTTATCGTAGAAGTGATGGGAAGGGAGCACGGTTTTTTGGCGCTTGAAATAGGCATGACAGGCGGCGCGGAAGTCATACTTCTTCCGGAACTCAGGCATAAATTGTCAATGAAGCAGATTTGCGGCACGCTTGAGCGCGGAATCCGCAGGGGCAAAGACAGCAGTATAGTGGTTGCCGCGGAAGGCTTTGGCGCCACTCCCACTCTTGCCAAAACAATAGAAAAACGCACCGGAATGGAGACGAGATACACAGTGCTCGGATACATTCAGCGCGGGGGAAGGCCCACCGCTATGAGCAGAAAACTGGGACTTGCTTTCGGGTATGAGGCCGTAATGGCGCTTATAAAAATGAAAAAAGGCGAGTCAAAAATGGCTGCCTTACAGGGTTCGGGTTACAGGGTAATTGACATGAAAGATGTCATTAAAAAAGAAAAAAAGATAAGCCTGCACGAATACAACATGAATAAGTTCCTGTCCCTCTAAAAAACATCAGGAGAGCGAGTTGGCAAGAATAACATTCTACGGCGCGGCAAAGGAAGTGACGGGGTCAATGCACCTCGTTGAGCAGGGAGGGTACAGGCTGCTGCTTGACTGCGGCATGAAACAGGGGAAGCGAAAAGAAGCTTTTGAAAAAAACAGGGAGTTTCCGCTTGACCCTGCGTCTGTTAATTCAATCATTCTCACTCATGCGCACATAGACCACTGCGGCAACATACCGACTTTTATGGTGCAGGGATTTAAGGGAAAGGTTTACTCCACGCATGCCACCCGCGACCTGTGCGAACTTATGCTCCCTGATTCCGCTTACGTTCAGATGAAGGACCTTGAGTACGTAAATAAGAAAAGGGTGAAGCAGGGGAAAGCTCCTTTTGAGCCGCTGTATGATCTTGAACAGGCGGAGGAATCCCTAAAACTTTTTGTGCCTAAATCAATAGGGGAATACTTCGAAGTCTCGCCCTCTATGAAGGGCTACTTTCTTAACGCCGGCCACATACTCGGATCGGCTATGCTTGTTCTTAATATCAACGATAACGGCAAAGAAATAAAGGTCGGCTATACCGGCGACCTCGGCCGCAAACAACTGCCTATATTAAAAGACCCGGACCAGCTCTATAAGATTGACTATCTGGTAATGGAGTCGACATACGGCGCCCGCGACCATAAGCCCATACCTTCTGCGTATTCAAAACTTGCCGCAATCATTAATGATACTTACAGCAGGGGCGGAAAGATGATTGTACCCGTGTTCGCGGTGGAACGGGCGCAGGAGATGCTTTACGTGTTAAACAAGCTTTTCATAGAAAATAAAATACCTGCTATGCCGGTATTTGTAGACAGCCCGCTTACGATAAGGGTCACGGATGTGTTCCGCAGCCACAGTGAATGTTTTGACGATGATATGTTGAAATTCATAGCTGAAAACAACAACCCTTTTTACCTTGAACTGGTGCAGTACACGCAGGATGTGGAGGAATCAAAGAAGATAAACGAGTATAAGCAGCCCTGTATCATTCTGTCGGCTACAGGTATGTGCGAGGCGGGCAGGATACTCCACCATCTCAAAAACAATGTGGATGACCCCAAAAATACGGTGCTTTTTGTAGGGTATCAGGCTGTAAATACGTTGGGCAGGATGATAATGGAAGGGCAGAGGGATATAAAAATATTCGGCGAGCCTCACAGGATAAACGCGCAGGTGAAGGTAATAAACGAATTCAGCGGCCACGCAGGAAGTTCCGGGCTTGTCACTTTTGCCAAAAAAGCGGCAAAGGACGGAAGGCTTAAAAAAGTTTTCCTGGTTCACGGTGAACCGGAACAGCAGGAAGAACTGGCGGCAAAACTGCTCGCTGAAGGAATAAAAGAAGTTATAATCCCGGACCCCGGCCGTTCTGAGGCGCTTGTCTGATGATAAAATTCAACCGGGTCTATAAAATATTCGGTTCTGACATTAAGGCGCTTGAGGATATAAATTTTTCAGTTGAAAAAGGCGAGTTTGTTTTTCTTACCGGGCCTTCAGGCGCGGGTAAGACGACTGTTTTGAAACTTTTATACAGGGAAGAGATACCGACGATGGGAAGTATTATTGTAAACGAAACGGACATAGGGCATCTTAACGCAGGAAAGGTCCCGTTTTACAGGAGGGGCATCGGTTTTGTATTTCAGGATTTCAAGCTTCTGTTTGACCGCAGCGTACACGAAAATATCGCACTTCCTCTTGAAATAACCGGTTGTAACCCCGAGTACACAAAAGCAATGGCCTCTGAAGCGGTAAGAAAGATCGGTCTCGCGGGCAGGGAAAAACTGAATCCCTGGCACTTAAGCGGGGGTGAAAAACAGAAGGTGGCCATAGCAAGAGCGCTTATAACAAACCCTCCGGTGCTTCTCGCGGATGAGCCGACCGGCAATCTTGACGATTTCAGCACATGGGAAATAATGGAGATGTTCACTGAAATAAATAAAAAGGGGACTACGGTAATAGTAGCCACCCATAACAGGGAAATAATGGAAAAACTTGGCGGGCGTGTCATCAAACTTGATAAAGGCAGGATGGCTTAATATGCGGTGGATAAAGGAGGTATTCCTTAACTTTAAAAGAAGCGGGCTGATGAGCCTGATATCCATAGGCACCATCACTGTTACGGTGACGGTTCTGGGCGCCTATTTTCTGATGCACCTTTCGCTGTCGGCATTCATAGAAAAGGTGGAAAAAAAGCTTGAAATAGTGGTTTTTCTTCAGGATAATACCGCGAAAGACAAAGCTGACAACCTCATAACGGAAGCCTCCTCCCTTGCAGGTGTGGAATCAATAAAATATGTCACCAAGTGGGACGCTTATCAGGATTTTGTAAAAGACTCTGAAATGAAACTGGTAATGGAAAGTTTCTCGGAAAACCCTCTGCCCGACTCTCTGGTGGTGACAATGAAATCATACAACAAAGACACTGCCAGGAAGATAGCCGATTATTTCCGTCAGAAACAGGGTGTTGAAGACGTACAGTACGGCGCTGATGAGATAGAAAATCTGGTCAACATAATGAATCTTGTAAAAATGATAGCCATGGCTGCAGGGATAGTGTTCTCTCTCGCCTCGGTTTTTGTGGTTTCAAGCATAATAAAGCTTACAATTTACGCGAGGCGCCAGGACATATATATATTCAGAATGGTGGGGGCTACCGAAGGTTACATAAGGATGCCATTTGTTTTTGAAGGCATAATACACGGGGTCATGGGGGGGCTGATAGGCTGGGGCCTTGTTTATGCTGTTGTATCGGCGTTAAGCTTTAAAATCTGGCAGGAGACAGGAATAAATCTGTCGGCTTTTTTCATACTAAAGCCGGAATTCATGTATGCACAGTTTCTTGCCGGGTGTGCAGGAGCGGGAGTACTGCTCGGACTGACAGGCAGCCTGGTTTCGCAGGCGGGTATTGACAGGTGAAGCGGTTCCCTGCCGCGGCACTGGCCGCCGCGCTTATGCTTGTGTGGGTATCTGTAAACGGGGCCGAACAGAGGGATTTTAAGGCCTATCTTGATAAAACAAAAAAAGAGCTCGGCGATATACGCTCACGCATTCAAGCCGAACGGCGCGGCATAGGCAGGGAGCAAACAAAAGAAAAGGCGACTGCAAAACACCTCCAGCAGCTCGAACGTGAGATTGCCCTTACAAAAAAAGAACTTGATGTTTTTGACAACAATATAGGGGTCATAGAGCGCGGCATTAAGGACATAGAAAAATCCATAGAGGAATCAAAGCGCCTCAGAATGGAGAAAGAGAAGCTTATAGGCAGAATAATCAGGGAAGAGTATAAAAAAGAGGAGTCTGCCCAGGTTAAAATACTTTTAAAATCAAAAACCGCTTCTGAATTCATAAACCGCTATAAATTCATGAAGGTTATCTCCAAAAAAAACGCCCAGCTGATAGCCTCTTACGCGGCGGCTATTGAAAACCTGGAAACCGACGCAGCGGCACTTAAAGAATACAAAGCTGAACTTGACTCAATAAAAAAAGACAAGGCTAAAGAATGGGAGCGGCACAAAAATGAGAGGTGGGAAAAAAGGAACCTTCTGAGGTCCATTCAGCGCGACATCGGCAAGCGGAAAAAAATGCTCAGCGAGCTTGAAAAAAGCGCGGGAAAACTCAGCGCGATGATGCAGAAAATACAGTCAACCGCAGAGCTTACCGACAAGGAAGCAGGGGTGGCTTTTTCAAAACACCGCAAAAAATTTCCGTGGCCGGTTTTGAGCGGAGGCAAAATTCTTGCGGGTTTCGGAAAATACAAGCACCCCAGGTTTCAGACCATAGTCTATAACAGAGGAATACACATATCGGCAAAAAATGGTGAGCCGGTATATTCCATATTTAAAGGCACTGTGATGTACGCTGACTGGTTTGAAGGCTACGGCAGGATGGTCATAGTCTATCACGGCGGCAACTACTATTCCATATACGCGCATCTTTCGGAAATCAACACATCGGTTAACGCTAAAGTTCAGATGAGGGATGTAATAGCAAAGGCGGGGGATACCGAGTCATTCTATGGCAATGCCCTTTATTTTGAAGTCAGACACAAGGCAGAACCGGTAAATCCGATGAATTTTCTTTCCGCCAGATAGGCAAAAGACAGCCGCGAGCGGCGCCTGATAATGGGGGCGGGGGTATTTTTAATCCGCTTTATCGGGTTCTACGTGAATTATCACGTCTTTGACTTCCGGTACTTTTTCCATCATATTGTGCTTGGCGGCTCCCGATATTTTATGCGCTTCGGTTACGCTCATAGAGCCTCTGACCTGGATATGGACGTCAACCGCAATATCGGCGCCTAACATCCTGGTGCGGCATTTGTGTGTACTTAAAACACCGGGGGTGTTTCTCGCGGCATCTTCTATTCTGAAGCAAATGTCAGCCGGGGCAGTGTAGTCGGTGAGTTCCAGAAAAGCAGACCTGAATATCTTGTAGGAAGCATAAAAAATAAATATTGTGACCAGTATGGCGCCTATAGTATCAAGAAAAGCAAGGCCGGGAAAGAGTATAGCGGCGCCTACTGCCAGCGCGGCCGGGACAGAGCTGAGCGAGTCGGAACGGTGATGCCAGGCGTTGGCAATTAATGCTGATGAGTTGATTTTTTTGCCGGCTTTAATTGTGTACCGATACAAAACCTCTTTGGAGATAATAGATACAACTGCCGCGATGAGTGCTATGAGAGACGGAGACGCGTTTACCGGGTTATTCAGCTGTTTTATTGCGTCAAATGCTATTCCAATGCCGACAAGCAGCAGCGCGCAGCCGATGAAGAGGGATATCATTGCTTCTATGCGCCTGTGGCCGTATGGATGTGTTTTATCAGCCGGCATTTCCCAGTATCTGGCGCCGATTATGACCGCGAGGTCTGTCGCAAGATCTGACAGGGAATGAACGCCGTCTGCAAGTACTGCCCGGCTGTTACCGAGCCAGCCTGCCGTGATTTTGGCGGCAGATAGCAAAATGTTAATAACCATACCTGTAAAAGTGACGCGTTTGATAATCCTTAACTTATTCTCCATTTTTACATTCTACAATAAAATTGGGCGGATTTCCATTTTTTAAGTTTTATGAATATCAGGGTTGTACAACCGGATAAGGGAGGAAAACGGATTATCTGTGAAAATAGTGATTATCAATGAAAGCGGGTGTATACTTGTATTGAGACAAGAAAGAAGGGAAGTGATTAAAGTGAAAAAGGTAAAAGGAATACCGAGGTACACAGACCCTGACGCGATGCGTTCTGATTTTGTTCATGAAAAAAGGGACAGGATAGATGAGATGCAGTCGCGGCTTGACAGAATGAATAACCGCTCGGAACTGCGCTCCTTTGACCTGGAAAAGGTATCAAAAATGCTTGACTGGATAGGGCATTTTGAAAGGACACGGAAGTAGTTTATTTCTGGGTCTTTTTAAGGAGCGCAAGGCCTATAAGAGTGAATACTATATTCGGCATCCAGGCGGCGAGCATAGGCGGCATAGCCGCCGCTTTACCGGCTGAAAGGGCGATAGTTACAAAACCCATATAAAAAAATGCTGTTATTACAGTGAAGAGAAACCCGAGCGCCGCGTTAATTGCCGATCTGGCTGCGGTAAACAGAAATGGCACGGTGATTCCAAGAAGCGCGAGTATGAATGTAGCAAAAGGAAAGGCCAGTTTCAGGTGAAAATTCACCGCTTCTTCGTGGTACTTAAAACCGCTTTCTTTCAGAACTTCTATATGCCTTGCCAGGCGGAAAATGTTTATGGTAAGGGTGTCTTCGGCGGAGCGCCTGCGGACTATGAAGTCATCAGGGGTTTCAGAAACGGGAAGTTCCCTTGATTCAAAGAGTTCCACTTTGGTTTCTATGCCGTTTTCGAAGTGCCTTATAGAGCCGTCTTTAAGCACCCATTTTCCGTCCTGCCAGTCTCCCTCGCGGGCATCCAGGCGCTCAATCATATTGAATTCTTTGTCGATTTTAAGGACACATACGCCTTTCATTACCCCCAAAAAGCCGTCAAACTGCCTTATGTAATAGACCAAACCGCCGCGGCTGAGTTTTGCCATATCGCGGATTATACCTTTTCTGGTATCGTCCTTTTTTTCAATAAGTGTTTCCTTGATGTATTTTGCCCTGTCCGCCGAGTAGGAGACAACAGTTTCGTTAAAAATTATTGCGCAAAAGCAGACCACGAGCGAAAGGCCGAGCACGGGTGCGCTCAGCGAGTAGAAACTCATGCCGAGCGATTTCATGGCGGTTAATTCATTGTTTTTGTTAAGCTGGCTGAATACGAAAAGAATGGATAAAAGCATTGCAAACGGGGTGGACTCTGCCGCCAGAAACGGGGTGTTGAATATAAAATAACTGATGACAAGCGGCAGCGCCGGCTTATGGTGCATCAGCATGGGCATCGAGTCAAGCAGGTTGGAGATGAATATAAAAAGTATTATTGCGAGCAGTATTATAAAAAATGTCCTGAGAATTTCTGATACGATATATTTTTGGGCGAGCTTCATTTATTTTTCCTTTTGTTGGAGAGTACGGATTTTATCATGGCGGGCGCAATTCTGAAACCCATCAGTAATACTCCTATGCCGATTAAGACAAAGTTAGCCATCCAGACCGCAAAAAAGTGGTCCATTTCCCCTTTGTAGCCGCGGTACTGCCCGACGTTCAGCAGAATGTAATATATAAAGATCAGAGCCAGAGAAAAACTTATACCTGTTATTTTCCCCCCTTTTTTTGTCATCAATCCGAGGGGTATGCCGACAAATGCAAAGGCAAGGCAGGCGAAAGGTATGGAGAATTTCTTGTGAAATTCGACATTAAGCCAGTTATTGTCGTGTCTGTTTTCCCCGCTTTTTATTTCGGCGTATAGTTCTTCGGCAGTCATCTCACGCGTGCCTTTGAAATCCCGCTGTTCTGTCTTCATCCTCATCGCACTCTTAACGTCAAGGTCTATGAAATTAGTCCCGAACGACATAAAATTCATTTTGTCAAGGCTGCCATAGTAGGCTGAAGAAAGAAACCCGTCTTTCAATTTCAGGGCAAGTCTCATTGTATTTTCATCGCTTAACAGCTCTCCCTCGCGTGCTGTTATCAATCTGACAGCTTCGTCCGGGCGGTTGCTCTTTACAAAAATGAGTATGTTTCTCAAGGTATCTGCCCTTGCGTCCCGGTCGCCTACATAGAACACGTAGTTTTCAAAATCTTTAATAAATGAGTGGGGCTTTATGATGACGCTTGAACGCTTCTTTACTATCTCATAGTGCAGTTTTTTGTATTCCAAGTTGGCTGCGGGGAGGGTGTAGTTGTTGAAAAGGATGCTCAAAAAAGTGACGAAAATGCCCAAAAGCACTGCCGGCACCGCTATCTGGACGGCGCTTATGCCTCCTGCCTGCATTCCGTTGTACTCGTTGTCCTGCACGAGCCTTGAGTAGGTGAGGAGAACGCCGATTAAAAAGGCCATCGGCACTGTTATCGCGACAGTAGAGGGGAGAAGGAAGGCAAGCAGTTTGATCACTGTGAACAGGCCCACACCGTACATAATCACAAGGTCAGAGAGTACGAAAAGGGAGTTCATTACCAAAAAGAAGGTCAGAACTAAAAAAGCCATCATCGTTCCGAAAGCCGCCTCTTTAATGATGTAGCGCGTAAGTATTTTCATTTTTGACTGCCGTAGCCTTTCATGTGCGTTATTTTAAAGCGCCTGATTTCTTTGCCCCTGTGTATAACCGGAAATTCCCGTGTTTCCCCGTAACCGGAAAAGAGCAGTTTCATATTATCAAATTCGTGGTTTTCACTCCACACAAAAAGGGAGTCGTGTCCGCTGAAACCCTCGAAATTTCTCCAGAATCTGTAGTTTTTGGCAGCCTCGTCTATGCGGGTTATGTAAAAAACAGGCCTGCCGGGGTAATAAAATGAAAGTAAGGAGGCGTGCTGATAATAGGCAGATGTAAAGAAGAGGGTGTTTTCAGAGGAGGGAAGGGAACCGGCAAAGGATTTTACCGAAAGTGCAAGCTCCCTGAAACCTGATGCTTTTCTCATGGGGTCTGATTTAGGCGGCAGGGGGAGCGAGCCGCTTAAGAGCAGGTGTGTTGCTATGACTGTAATGGCCCCGAACCCGAGTGCAGGGGCAAAAAAACGCGGTTGCTTCTTTAAGCCTGAGATGTACGCGCCCGCCAGAATAAAAAGCGGTAAAAATGTATAGGCCGGCCAGTTTGCCTCAACCCTGTTTTTAAGTGAAAGAAATATATAGGGCGTAATGGAAACAATGAATATGAAGGCAAGAAAACGCTTGTAAGGGCTTCCTGCTGTTTTTAGCGCGGCTATAATACCGGCTGCGTAAAAAACAATCATAAGCGGGGAGTTCAGCGCTATCTGCCCGCCGATTAGCTCTCCGAAGTGCTTTAGTGTAAAACTTGATGACGTGCCCTTTCTTCCGAGCAGGTAATGCAGGGTGGAAAAATCGTGTGTCAAGTTCCAGTAAATTACAGGTGATAAAAATAGGATGAAAAACAGGGTGAATACAGCAAAGCCTTTGATGTAATTTTTAAATCCTTGGGGGGAAATTATTATGAAAAACAGCACGCAAAAGTACAGGGTTCCCATAGTGTATTTTGACATTACGCCGAGGGCGAGCAGCACTCCGGCAAGCGCCCAGCCCCATGTTTTTGAGGGATACTCAATTACACGCGACATCTGCCACATAAAAAGAGACAGGAAAAAAACCATAACAGTGTCGTGCATCATCAGCACGGCGCCCGCTGAGTATATGACCGCGGAATTCAGAATAAGAAGTGTGAGAAAGCCTGTTTTTCCATCTTTGTCTGAAGGGTTTGCATTTGAACATATCCTGAGGGTTATGAGCATTGTTATGGCAGACAGGACAACGGCGCCGAGACGTATGGTAAACACAGATGTGATGGTGCCGAAAAAAGTAAAAATCCATATTACGAAAGCCAGCACCGGCCCCTGCTCGTAGTAACCGAAATCAAGATGCCGCGACCACTGCCAGTAATAGGCCTCGTCGCCCAAAAGGGGAAACGTATTAATATATAAAAGCCTCAATAAAGACAGGCCCGCTATGAGTATGTAGGATGCATTTTTGTAGTTCATAGCGTTCAATATAGCACAGTTTGGTTTTTAAGGCAAAATAAGAACTAATGCAGGCGCGGGCTGTATTGCCGGGCCGGTATGTGTTTTTTCTTCTGCGCTAAACAAAACGAAACAAAATGGTGCTGCAGTTGTCTAATTTTACAGATCTTCTAAAGAATACACAGAAAATTCCGATGAATATACTGCCCTTGTGGCAAATTTGATCTTTGTGCTGTTTCCCAAAGACCCCCGAAAGGGGGTTTTTAAAGGGGAATAGTTTAAACGATATACGCGGGATTTGTGAGGCAAATCACCTGAAATTAGTGCAACTTTTTACGGTTGAGCGTGTCTAATAACTGACGGTAAAAACTAAAAAAGGCGGTGCGCTGATGGTAAGGATAAGCGAAGACATAAAAGAAATGCTCGCGTACCGCGAAATGCTTTCACTTCTTTGTTTCAGCATAAATTACTCCCGCAGGTATGAACGAATATCCTCCAAACGCCTCTCTGAAATGCTGGAATTACCCATTTACAATATTACAAAAGCCTGCAGGCTGCTGGAGCGGCTGGGGCTTGCAGTCATATCACGCAATCAGGGCGATGTTATTGTCGAAATGTTAAATGTTGATGATATTAAAGATGACGTCATGAAAAACACCATATTTGAAGTAGTCTGGGAGAATAAACTGGAGTTTTCAAGAATATATAAGGGGCTCATAAAGAGCGAAGTAGAAAACTCCGGAAACTTATACAATTAAAAGATAGTTTGTGCGTCAAAGCCTCCAAGGTACCAAGTCCCAGTCCCATAGCCCAAGAAAAACAACCGTCCCGGCGATGCTGCCGTAGTTACCAGCCGTCCTTGTGATGCTGCCGTAGTTACCAGCCGTCCTTGCGATGCTGCCGTAGTTACCAGCCGTCCTTGC